>JBBQSF010000159.1:0-5661 GCA_038214085.1 Bacteroidales bacterium
TCTTCTGAATAGCAATAAATTGTTTTTTCTTTGTTTCGTACTCGAAACAGAGGAGTTTGTAAAATATATAAATGTCCGTTCTTGATTAAATCAGGGAAAAACTGTAAGAAAAAAGAAATTAAAAGCAATCGGATATGCATACCGTCAACATCAGCATCTGTAGCAATTACAATATTGTTGTAACGCAAATTTTCAAGGTCTTCTTCAATATTTAATGCCGATTGCAACAAATTAAATTCCTCGTTTTCATAAACCACTTTTTTACTCATTCCGTAGCAGTTCAGTGGTTTTCCTTTAAGACTAAAAACTGCCTGAGTGTTTACATCCCTCGATTTTGTAATGGATCCACTTGCCGAATCGCCTTCAGTAATAAACAATGTTGTTTCAAGTTTTCTATCGCCATTGCTGTTATAATGCTGCCGGCAATCGCGAAGTTTCTTATTAAATAAGGAAACTTTTTTTACACTTTCTTTTGCGAGTTTTTTAATGTTAGCAAGGTCCTTACGTTCTTTTTCAGCTTGAAGAATCTTACGATAAAGTGCTTCAGCAACATCGGTATTGATATGCAGGTAATCGTCCAAACGTTTTTTAACAATGTCGCTCACATAGTTACGCAAGCTTTGTCCATTTGGCTCCATGTGTTGCGAACCAAGTTTTGTTTTGGTCTGCGATTCAAAAACGGGTTCAGTAATTTTAATACTGATAGCAGCAATAATGGATGAACGGATATCGTTCGGGTCGAAATCTTTTTTATAAAACTCACGAATGGTTTTCACTACTGCTTCGCGAAAAGCAGCCTGATGTGTTCCGCCCTGTGTTGTGTGCTGCCCGTTTACAAATGAGTAATAATCTTCACCATATTGGTTCTGACTGTGAGTCATTGCAAATTCAAAATCTTTTTCCTTAATGCTAATCATCGGGTAAACCAATGGTGTTCCGTTGATATTTTTAGAAAGCAAATCTAACAGTCCGTTTTCAGAAAAATACTTCTGACCATTAAAATATATAGTTAAGCCTGTATTCAGGAAAGCGTAATTCCACAACAATTTTTCAATATATTCAGGAATATAATGGTAATTGCCAAAAAGCTTTTCGTCGGGTGTAAACGAAATTAAAGTTCCGTTCCGAAGCTCAGTATTTTCTTCTTTGCTCTCCAAAACCAAATTACCGAATTCAAATTCGGCAGATTTCATTTTTCCTTCGCGAACCGACTGTACTTTAAAAAATGAAGAAAGTGCATTCACTGCTTTGGATCCAACACCATTAAGACCGACAGTCTTTTTAAAAACTTCGGAATCGTACTTTGCGCCAGTATTAATTTTTGAAACACAATCTACTACTTTACCAAGAGGAATACCACGCCCATAATCCCGGACAGTAACATTTTTATCTTTTATGGTAATGTCGATCTTTTTGCCATTTCCCATAATAAATTCATCCACAGAATTGTCAATCACTTCCTTGAGCAGCACATAAATTCCATCGTCGAAAGAAGCGCCATCGCCCAGTTTCCCGATATACATTCCGGGCCGAAGCCTAATATGCTCATTCCATTCTAGGGATTTAATGGTTTCTTCGTTATATTGTTCAGCCATTTAAAAAATCATTTTTGCAAAAATAATCAAAGCGAAACAATTAACCGCGCTCAAAGCCCAATAGATATTAACAAAAATGTTATTATTAATCACAATTCGGCATTTGAAAGATGCAGAATATATTTAAGAAATTGAGACTTATCAATTCAATGCACTAAATAAATGCATTAAACAGTGAAAAACGGGAACAGATATTGGCTAAAAATATTACTGTTTCAAGAATTTCCCAACAGAAACGCCACTTTTAGAAATAATTTTAACAATATAGGTTCCGGCAAAAAGTACGGAAACATCAGTAGAATAAGTATTTTCGAGGGAGTAATCGCTTTTCACCAGTTGTCCCTGAATATTAAATATCTGAATTTCTGAATTTTCTGGAAGTTCAATGGAGAGCCTATCAATGGCTGGATTTGGAAATATTTTTATTTTTTTAGCACTTGAAAAATCTTCAATATCACCTACAATATTGATATATTTTCTGAAGAATTTCCAGATTTCAATAGTGCAGGAAATGTCATTTGCAGGAGGATACAGCCATTGATGATCGGCACCAATTTCCTTATAAAACAACACATCGGCATTGCCATTGGCACTTGGATAAAAAAACGTTTCAACCAAAATTGTATCGTTAACTAAATCAGGAAGTATATTGTGAACCGCCGGTGTATCGCAATTGTTGTATGTTACCCAATAATTTACAAGTGCTTCGGCATCCATTCCGTATTGATTTCCTGTGTAGGCAACAGTACCGTCGGCCGTTCCATGAAAATGACATACAGGAATTCGGCGAGCTGGAGTACAGGTTAAACTTGTTCCAATAGTACCGGAAACAGAGGCAATTGCTGCAACCCGATTGCCCATTTCACAAGCCATACGTTGCGACATGAATCCGCCCATTGAGAAACCGCAAAAATAAACCCGCTGCATATTTACATTGTAATGTGATGCAATGGTATCAATAAGTTCTGATAAAAATCCTGCGTCATTCACTGTGCCATTTAACACATAACCCATGTAGCTGGCTCCAGAATTCCATGCTGTTCCGTATGGACTGGAAACAGCTTCCGGATAAATTGTTATAAAACCTGCAGTATCACCCAAAACCTGCATGCCAATATTTTTAAAATTATTGATATTGTCACCAAGTCCGTGCAAGCAAAAAACTACAGGTACAGGATTGACACCAGTGTAATTTGCCGGAATATACTCCATGTATTTCCTTGTAAGTCCACCGGATGTAAAGGTTTTTACTATTTGTGCATTTATACTGCCAATAAAAAGCAATAAAATAATTAGTGTAAATATTTTTCTCATATCATATTTTTTTTCAAATTTAAGTATTAAAACGATTCAGTGAAATATTTTATTAATTATTTTAATCAGCGTTCAATATAAAAAAACACCTATCCAAATATAGTTTTTCATTGGTATCCGATTAAAAAAATATAAATACAAGAAATACCATGTTAAATTTGGTTTTTCTGGATTTATTTTGACTCTGTTTTAAAGGATGTAAATTGCTAAAAATCAATTCATTTTTCAAGAAATGATTTTCAATTCCAAAGCTTTTTTGTCCTTTGTCGAAAAACAAGGTTTATTATTTATTTCTTATTTAAAACGAGTTTAATTAACTTTGCTTTTTAATTTTCTATCAATGACAAAAAATATTAACAATACAACTATTTCAAAAGATGAAATACTCAGCGATTACCGCTTGATTAATATCAGCCGTCAGGCAAGTATTTTAGGCAGGAAAGAAGTTCTCGGTGGCAGAGCAAAATTTGGAATTTTCGGCGACGGCAAAGAGGTGGCACAAATAGCTATGGCAAAAGTATTCAAACCCGGGGATTGGCGTTCGGGATATTATCGTGATCAAACTTTCATGATGGCCATTGGTGCGATAGACGTTGAAGAGTTTTTCGCCCAGCTTTATGGAAATACTGATATTTCGATAAATAAAGGAAATGGCGGTCGGTTGATGAACAACCATTTTGCAACTCGCAGTCTTGATGAAAAATCAAATTGGAAAGACTTAAGCAAATCAAAAAACTCATCCGCAGATATTTCTCCAACAGCAGGTCAAATGCCAAGGTTATTAGGACTGGCATATGCCTCAAAATTATTCAGGAATGTTCCAGAATTCAACAAACTAAAACAATTTTCTAACAACGGGAACGAAGTAGCATTTGGAACCATTGGCGATGCGAGCACTTCGGAAGGATATTTTTTTGAAACATTAAATGCTGCTGGAGTTTTGCAAGTGCCACTTGCCATATCTGTTTGGGACGATGGCTTTGGAATTTCTGTTCCAATAAAATACCAAACCACAAAACAAAATATTTCAGAACTGATTGCAGGATTTGAACGGACCGATGAAAAGGATGGCTTTATAATTCTTCGTGGCAAAGGCTGGGATTATCCTGGTTTGTGCAAGCTATACAAAGAAGGAATTTCTATTTGCCGCGAAAAACATATTCCCGTTTTATTTCACATCTCTGAGGTTACACAACCTCAAGGGCACTCAACTTCAGGCTCGCACGAACGATATAAATCACCCGAAAGAATGCAATGGGAACAAGACTTTGACTGCATAAAAAGAATGCGTGAATGGATCATTTCCGAAGCTATTGCCACCGAAGCAGAACTTTCTCAAATTGAAAATGAAGCCATTGAATCAGTTAAAGACATTAGAACAAAATCGTGGCAGCAATTCCTCAAACCCAGTATCGACAAGCGCAATGAGTTTATTGACATTATCGACAATTCAAATTGCAAGTGTTTAAAACAAGACAGAATCAATAAAATTAAGGAAGACCTTTTAAAAATTACTTCACCTATAAAAAAAGATTACATTTCTGCCTCGCGAAAAATATTGCGTTTACTATGCAATACTTGTTCTCCCGAAAAACCATTAAAGCAAAATCTTCGAAAATGGCTCAACATTGAAATGGCCGAAGGAATAAAATGCTATGGTTCTCATCTTTACAGCGAATCAGAATGGTCGGCTTTAAAAATTCCAGAAATAAAACCAATATATTCTGACGCTTCAAAAACCGTTACTGGCAGAGAAATTCTACTTTCAAATCATCAAATCGTTTTTAAAAAATACCCGAACACACTAATCTTTGGTGAAGATGTTGGAAAACTCGGTGGAGTAAACCAAACGCTCGAAGGAATGCAAGAAAAATTCGGCGAATTGCGGGTTTCAGATACAGGTATCAGAGAAGCCACAATTATTGGACAAGGTATCGGACTAGCTCTTCGGGGTCTCCGACCAATTGCCGAAATCCAATACTTTGACTATCTGCTTTACGGACTCGAAGTACTGAGCGATGACTTAGCAACCATGCATTACCGTACAAAAGGCGGGCAAAAAGCGCCATTGATTGTTTCTACACGCGGCCATAGGCTCGAAGGAATTTGGCATTCAGGCTCACCACTCAGCATGGTAATTAACGCCATTAGAGGAATGTATGTTTGCGTACCAAGAAATATGACTCAGGCAGCAGGCTATTACAATCTGGCACTGGCTTCTGATGATCCATTTTTAATTATTGAACCTTTGAACGGATACCGATTAAAGGAAAAAATGCCCGATAATATCGGTGAATACAGAATTCCTCTCGGAAAACCTGAAATTTTAAACGAAGGCTCTGATGTAACTGTTGTTACTTACGGTTCATGCGTTCGTATTGCTGAAGATGCCATAAAACAACTTACCGAATTCGGTGTTTCCTGCGAACTAATTGACGTACAAACTCTGTTGCCCTTCGACCTGGAACATGTAATTATAGATTCGCTAAAGAAAACAAATAAAATTTTATTTTTTGACGAGGATGTTCCCGGTGGTGCCACAGCTTATATGATGCAACAGGTTCTCGAAATTCAAGGCGGTTACATTTATCTTGACAGTACTCCAAAAACGCTGACATCAAAGGGACACAGACCTGCTTACAGTACTGATGGAGATTATTTTTCGAACCCCAATGCCGAAGATGTTTTTGATGCAGTATATTCCATAATGAATGAATATAACCCACAGAAATATCCGAATATTTATTGATGG
>JBBQSF010000160.1:0-5335 GCA_038214085.1 Bacteroidales bacterium
TAAGAATTTCGCAATCTGTTGTTCGGAACTAAGTCCGTCGAATTTTTCGTTGTAAGGATCAATATTGGGCTGAACAACAACAACATTAGCAGTGGTTCCTTTTTGCTCGTATGTATGCCAGATAAAAAGAGAAATTACAATCGGAATAAAAATAGTGCTTATGGATGCAACAGCAAGTAACTTTGAATTCTTTTTATTTATCTGGGGTTTGATGTATGCTTTTATTGTTTTAAAAATAACGAGATTCCCTAGCAATACCCAAAGTGTTCCCCCAAAAGTACCAGTGTATTCGTACCATTGAATCCATTGCGGATAAGATGCGAAACCATTTCCAAGGTTAAGCCAAGGCCACGACAAATCCCAATCGAGATGCAGGTGTTCATATGTAATCCAGAATATTATAAAACCAATGTATGCGGAAGAATGATTCAGTTTTTTTCGTGCAAAATGAAACAGCGAAAGAGCGGTAGCCATAAATATGGCATTAAAAAATACGGCCATCACAACACCAAAACCTGTTGAAAAATAAATCCAGTAGGTTGTAAGCGCATTCCAAATAAACATTGCGAGAAATGAGTAGCGAAAAAAAGCCAGCCGCTTGAACTTTCCAGGATTTTGATAAATGTGATCTTCGACAATCAGTAAAGGAACAAAACCAAAAAACAATAAAAGCGGAAATCCACGTTCAGGCCATGAAAGCCAAAGCAAAAAAGCAGAAACAATTGAAAGCAGAAATAAATATTTTCGTTTCATAACTAATTTTTCTGAAGTGCTGGATTTTTATAAAGTTTAATGTAAATAATTGGTCCGGAAAATTGTTTCAAAAGTATCCAATTTTTCGATAATAAATTTGATGTTTCTATGTTGAATGCGTTTGAAATATTTGATTGCACCACGAAGGTAAATTGATCGATTGGCTTTTTATCAATATCGCAAAAAGCAAAACTTTCCGTTTCAAGATGTGTGTATTTTCTGTCGAAATTCATTGGAAAATCAGCACCAACAGAATTTGGATCCATTTTATTGGTGAGGATAAAATCATGCAATTCATTTTCAAGTTTAAAATAGGGTAAGGATTTGAGTGAAGCGTCCCATGCGTTGCCAAAACGCTCTGGATAAGTCCACAAATTCCCACTCAGCAGTGCAATTAAGGTCATCATTACAAGCATTCTTGCAAGTCTATTTTTCACGAAAACCAGCAGATTTGTAAACAGCACGATAGAAAAAATGTAAACTGGAATAAAATGCCGCTGTGCAACCAATGAATGAATTCCAGCAAAAAAGCCGACATACGTAATAATCAGAGAAAAAATAATAATCAAAAGCACTCTGAAGTTTTTTTGTTCTCTTGAAATTCGAATCGTTTTAATCAATAGCATTGCCGTAAAAATGAATAAAATTGCTCTGCCTGAATCTATATTTTTCCAAAATATATAAACCAAATTTCGCACAATCCATTCGCCGTCGCCAATATAAACCATATAGCTGTTTTCAGCAGAAACGATTAGCCATCCTGTGATATACGCATGATAAAACAACCATGAAACAAACAACAATAATGAAATAAAATAAGGCATTATAAACCTCGAAATTGTTCTAATTTGAAATGGTTTCCTGAAATTCAGAATAAAGTCAATAACAAACAATGCAATTACGAAGGAAAATCCTCTGGGGCTAAGCAATGGCAATGCCAACAATGCAATAACAAGCCACCTTACATTTTTATTCAGCAAGGCATTAACGCCTAACAACACAAGTGAAGCCATTGCAATATCGTAACCCGAATAAATTACTTGTGTAGAAAATGCCGGTTCTGCAGCCAATAATAGAAAAGCTGCGAAATGGAAACGCTTTTCGACAAAGCGTTCCAGGAGTATCTGAAACTGATAAAAAAGTAAAATCACAAAAGGTATTACCGCCAGATGGCTTACCAGTAATGATTTTCCAAATATCGTCCAGAGCAATGCAAAATACAAACTAAACAGCGGAGGTGATCCATTGTCGATATTGGGAAATATTACTGAAGAAAAATTCGTATCGTAAATATGGTTCGCCACTTGCGAAACATAGGACATGTCCCAGAACATAGGAATTGCTTTGAAAAATACAGCAACAAAAATTGCCAGAAAAGAAAAAACAATAACAAGGGCTTTATCCGAAAAAAATCTAGCAGTCATCAGGCGTTTTATCGGATAAGATACATTTTTCCAAATTCTTTAGTAAAATACTGGTCGGCGCCGCTTAGCTTTTTCTCAATGGATTTGCCACCAATATTGGTAACTACCCGATAAAGGTAAACTCCATTTGCAAGTTGGTCGCCAAAATCGTCTTTACCATCCCAGGCATAATCCGTAATATTCCTGCCCACATGAATTGTTCCCAGTTCGTCAAGAGAAATCTCCCGCACTACTTTTCCGGTAATGGTCATGATTTGAATTTTGAAATAAGTCGGAACTTCCGAACCGGTAAGTGTAAACACAAAGTGCGTGGCAGTTGAAAAAGGGTTTGGCCAGTTCATTACCTGCGTAATTGTTGATTTATTGATTACTTCGAATGTAATCTGATAGTCAAAATCGCCTGACTTGTTTTTAGAGCGGTCTTTTGCCTGAACCCGAAGTGAATACTTCCCATCCTTTAAAAAATCAGCATCAAAAAGTATTTTGCACGAATTATTCGGCAAAACTGCTGGAATAAAACTCATAATATCAATTCCAGTTGTACTGGATTTAAAAGGAATGAGCTTTTCGGTAGTTGAATTCGGTTCAGTTAAAAACACTTTAAATGCTGTGGTATCATTCAGAGCCAGAAACATATTTTCATCTTTTAGCTTAACCTGAATTTGCGGTTTAGATGAAACAATGTCGCCATCGAGAATATGTACCCCATCGAAAGTTATATCAAGCAATGGATTTATACGATCGGCTCCCACATAGAAAAAGACATCCCCGATATTGTTAAAATGATATTGCTCCGGCTGATCATTTATTGGATTTAGTTCAATCCACAATTGATTTAATCCGGGCAAGCCTTCGGTTGAATAGGTAAGTGTGTCAATAATAACATCATTTATAGGATGAAGTTTGCATTTGTGGTAAATATAAGGCAACTGGTTTCTGTCCTTGTCAATTACCCAGTATCGAATAAGTAAACTGTCCATATCATAATCACCGATATTATGTGCAGCAATACTTAATTTTATCCTGTCGCCCTCATAAACAGTGTCCTTATAAAATGTGAAATGAATTGAAGGATCAAGTGCCGTTTCGGGTGCTCCTTCGTATATTACCTGCCAACGGTCGAGATATACTGGTGTTTTGTGCGTTGTATCTTTCATCACAGCTTTTAACTTCAAATATGGATATAGGGCTGCATCCACCTGATAGCGAATAAAAATGTCAGAAGAATCAGGAGGTAAATTAGTGATTAAAGGAGTTTCAGAACCATCAGTTTTTACCCCAATAATATTAAGTTTAACGCTATCTGTTAAAAAAGCATCAACGCTTTTCACGCGCCAGTGTACCGAATCCCATCGTGAAGCCGGACCAATCAATTCCGACTGTATATAACCCTTATCCCAGCTGGAAATAATAGTATCTTCAATAGTTATCAAATATCCATTTGCATCACCAACCACAGTATTTGCAGCACCTGGAGAAGCTCCTTTCCTACCAAATAAAAGGTAAGGATAACCATTTGTAATCCTGTCAGAAGGTGGAATATCTATCGGGCTTCCGATAGAACGGAATGCATTAACAAGATTGGCATCCCATTCCTGACAATGGTGGTTTTTGTGCGACATGGCCAGCACATAATTTCCATCAGGTATCGAATTGATAAAACCAGCAATACTATCCTGAGTTGAAGAAGAAGCATCAATAAAAAAGTCGAAGAACGGAGTAGCGTAGGCTTCTTGGCAATGGAAATGATTGAAATTGCCGAAATATGCTGTCATGGTTGAATTGGTAGGACTCATCCAAGGCAAACTTGAAACCGAATCAAAAACCGCAAATTTAAAACCATCTGATTGACCTACGCAAGTCCAGTATCCCAGAGAACTTCCATTTACCTTAAACCATTCTTCAGTCCAGTTGTAAAACCAATCGCCTTTAAAATATCCTGTTTGAGCCTTTAGCGATTTTTTCTCATTTATAAAAACAAATTTCCGATCGTTGTAAAGATATCTTACAAACTGGTAATCGTCGTTTTTAAACTGGAAGAAATGTGCTTGTCCCCATCCTCTTTTTCCAGTAATAAACTGAAATGAACTCTCACGCCATTTGGCGGTATCTCCGGGAACAGGAACTTTACTTACCCTCCAGAAATACACTATACTGTCAGAAGTTATTGGATATACAGGATTCCATGTTACAACTCCTCCGGAATGATTTACGATTTGCTGGGTGAGCACAGGACTGTTGAATTTATCAGTAGTATCCAGCTGAAATGTATAATCGGCAGCCAGAGCAAAAGGATCGCCTGTGCTGGCTTTCAATGGAAGATTTACAATTGTAGGAACAACTGCATATTTATATGGGTATACAGGAATAATTTCTCCGGATCGTATATTGAGTGTTGTACTTGCAGTGTTGTTCAATTCTGAATATTCATCAATAGAAGCAAGGTAATCAAGAGTAACAGTAATGGTGTTTATGCCAACTCCTTTTACAATATTTACAGGAAGTTTAAACGAAATAGTATCTTTAAACAATGTTGCGCTGACTGATTTTATTGTATCGAACTCAGATCCATCAGGAAAAGTTCTTTTTAAAAAAACAGCAAAAGTTGTATCAATGGCTCTTCCGATATTGGTTGAAATAATATTTACAGTAAAAGAGTCCAGTTCGGTAGTAACCACAGTTGGACTAAAATATATGCGGGGAGTTGTTATTACGTAATCAGGTTTATCACAAGAATTGAGTTTTATTGCAGGATCGCCATGCAAAGTCATTTCGAGAACAATCGACTTAAAAAGAGAATTATTTGGAAATAATTTCTGAACGGTATCTATTGTGCTTAGGATACATGTTCCAATTGGTTTGCCATAGTTGAGAAACCCGATATTTCTATAAAAATTCTGTGAATAATAAAATAGGGGTGTTTGTCCGGATCGCGATACGGAAGCCAGATATCCTATAGTTCCCTTATCTTCAATCAGTACAAATTCTTCGCTTGAGCTGGGAACGCTAAGATATAAATCGCCAGCCAGGCAAGAGTTCGCAAGTAAAAAAGGATAGCGTTTTTTATTATTATACGCCGAAGGATAATCAATGCTTTGATCAAAACCAATTCCAGCACCATGACCGAAAAAAGTAAGAAGTGAAACACCATTATTAAT
>JBBQSF010000161.1:0-5310 GCA_038214085.1 Bacteroidales bacterium
TGCATTTTGTTCATCAAAAAGCCCTTTTTTTCCTTGTTTTTTATACTTTACAGATTTCATACCTATTTCATTCAAAATTATGTGTAAATATACATATAAATAATTGAATATAAAAGTATTAAATTATATAACTCCCCTATAATTAGAGGCATTTGATAATTCGGAAATTGAAACTAGGGTAGGTTCTCCTTGATATTCGTAGCATCCAATGTCGATAACAGAAGATGATCCGGCATAAAATCTAGGATTTAGAGAAAGGTCCAGGTTCATAAATGGCTGGCTGCTGCTGGTGGCAGGGTTTCCTGCATTTACTGCTGGTGACCAACCATGAAGGGAAAAGTCAGCAAGAAGTGCATTTTGAGAAAGGTTTGAATTGCTTGTGGGAGCATATAAATTTGGCAATTGATCAATATTGTTTGCGTAAATGCCCGGATAAGTTGCGGAAGAATAATATTGAAAAGCAGTATAATCCAGTATTGCAATTGAATCAATTCCATATTGAATCAGATTGTAGTTTATCGCATCAAGTGTTGTTGTTGTCAAGTCGCCAAAAAAGCCTATTTGCGACGATTCACAATTGGCATAAAGATTTTGAGCTTGATTGCCCCAAATCAGATTTCCCGAAATAATATTACTGCCTCTGGGGTACAAAATATAAATTCCACCCGACATATAATTACTGAAATTATTGACTATCGTGTTGTTAAGAATTTTAACTGAGTCGTTGCCGGCAACAAGACGAATGCCGCCTCCGCCGCCGCCTCCATACGTTCCAGGTGAGTCGTAACTGCTGTAGTTATTTGCAATTAAATTGTTAATTATTTCCAGAGTAAATATTGGAGTGGCTGCATTATAATAACCGATTCCTCCGCCAAATGATGCGGAATTATTTGTGATTTTATTTCTTATAATGTGATAATCTGTGGTGTAAAAGTTCCCGTCAGCAGTCATAAAAATAGCTCCACCATTGTTTTGTGAAGCAGAATTAAACGACAATGTATTGTCAATAATGTCTGCTTCAACATTTCCTGCTGAATAAATTGCTCCACCATTATTGTCGGCCTCGCCGTATTTCATATCGCAATGGCTAATGGTTATATCTAAGTTGTTTGAGAAATCGAAACCCCTGAGATATAAAGCCGCTCCGTTTACACCACCATTTGGATTAACCTGAAAGGAATAGGGCCTATGGGCTTTGTTGTGGTAAAATCTGCAATTGTCAACAAACAAACTATCACCGAGAAAAAGAAATAGTCCGCCACCGCCAAGTGTTGTGTTGTATAAAAAGTCATTATCAGTAATGTTTATGCGGTTTAAACCAGAATTGAGAAGGGCAACTGTGCCCAAATTCCATGATTCATTATTGGCGAATTTACTGGCTGTAATTGAGGTTCTGCAACCATTTTCGCATTGTAATGCTGAGCCTCCATAAGCATAACAATTTCTGATTACACAGTTGGTAAGAGACAATGTTGCATTGCTTGCATATATGGCACCACCTGCGCGATAGGCGGTAGTCATGTTCAACTCGCCATTAAATGAAGTGTCGGAAGGAATGGCATATTTTGCATAAGAAAAATCGCAAAAGCTAAAAAGCATCTTTCCATTAATAGAGCGAATGCCGCCCCAGCCACCAAATGGATTGTATCTGAAATCAGAAAAGCCGGTAGTATCAGAAACTCCAAAATGAATTGTATCACCTAAACTGCCGTTTGCAATTATTGTCCCAGCGACACTAAGCGTTTTAAGCTGATCGAAGATGATTTTAACGCCTCCAATAATTTTAAGCGTATCACCACTTGTAATATTAATGTCAGCTGTAATGCGCACAGTGTCCACTGTTGAGCTATTCCATGTAGTGTTTGATGTAATATCACTATTTACATAAATGGTCTGGCTGTTTGCAGCCGCTGAAAAAATAATTAAAAAAAATAGAGTAGTAAGTTTTTTCATAATTCACTTTTTTGGATGATTTTGTTGGCTTTGCAGAATCTTTAGCATGATGGAAATGTTGAGCATGACAACTTTCGAACTGCAATTTACGAAAAAAATACCTATAATATCAATACTTAGTAAGAAATAGCCCAAAGATAATATCTTGCTATGTTTGGTAAATGCCGATCATGAAATCGTTGGAGTCCATTATTTTGGACTACTACGAATTCAGTATTATGTACTAAAAAATTGCTAAAAATTCAAAACAATAAAAATGATTCATTTTTGCTTACTCTATAATACATTTCAGTTGACTATTATTTAATTCCAATATCTTATCATAAATATCTTTTACATTCTTTATTTTGTCGGCAACAAGCATTTTACTGGTTGTTGAAAAAAAACTCGTTATTTTGATAGCATCGGTACTCACTTGTTCGGCATTAATGATAAGTTCACCAAAGTCGTTTTTAATTTCAACAAGATCAAAAGAGTTTAACAAATGTACATTTTTATCAAATTGGATGTAATATACGTAGCTGTCTTTTCCAAGAAAATCAGGATAAAAATTCATTTGCCGGTTGTTTGTATCAAGGTCACTATAAATTACATGCATAAACCAGTTTTCTAAATTTACAGAAATTGTATCACCGATTTTTTTAATCAGATTATTTGCCTTGTAATGGGCGTTAACAGTGGTGTTAAATGGAAATTCTTTATTTGTTACTTTTGATTCATTGCTCATTAACTGAACTTGATTATTGACTTCCCATATTTTTTTGTTGTATAATTTATTGATCGTTTCATCCTGGTAATTATATTGATATAAGCCGCGGGTAAGCGTAGAATATTGCCCTGATAAATTTATCCTTGCATCAAAAGAAGCGGTAAGCGAGTCGGTATTTATGCTTACAAGTACATTGCTTTTTCGTGTGTTATCCTTTGCTGTGCTGCCCGGTATCATAATTTGCCTTAGGCTTTCGTTTATTGGAAACTTATAACTGTTGTAATCGTCGAGGAAAACCAGTCGTGCATTTGTGTTTTCAAAATAAAAGGGGTATTCATTCAAATAGTATCCAAATTGTGCCTTTTTAGGATAAATATATTGCACTGAATTGTTTTTCAGAATAACGGCAAATAAATAGTCGCTGTTATACATGGGTGCAAAGTATTCATTATTTATTTCACCTGTTCTGTTATCGCTTACATAGGCTGTAAAATATGTGAGACCCAATTTCATGAGAATAGCCACATATATATCGTACCTGTTCACATCTCGAATTGTTTCACTTTTGGCATCATCTCCAATTTTCGGATCCCATGTGTCAAATTTCTTGAAATAGCTTGTATCATTGGCAAATTTAAATTCGTCGGCAATAAAATTTTGGATTTTCAGGAGTTGCTTGTATTGAGTACTATCATCAATAATATCCTTAGTTTGCTCATTCACGAAATTGTAAAGTTGTAACATTTGTTTTGTTTTGACATTTTGTGCAACTGACCTTGCAATTCCGAGATGGTTTTTTTCGCGGTTGTAAGATAGAAGAACATAAAACGGAATATACTTTTCTTCAAAAGAACAGGGCAAAGTATATAGCAATTCAAGGGGTTTGATAGAAAACACCAGCTAGGGCAGCGACAAATATGGGATACTTCCTTCCTCATTAATGCAACCAGCTAAATTGTTTTTATTCCAATAGTAATACTTTTTATTTTCGCGGGTTATTGTGCTGTCGGGGTTTGCATTGTTCTTAAAAAAAATATCAATATTCAGTTTTGTTTCGTGCGAAAGACTAAGTTGATAATTTTCTTTTGGGATATCAGTATTAAAGAAAATTCGGAATGAGGACAAAATGCCGAAATTGTCAGCATAAGGTACAAAATAATTATATTCAATGCATAGCAAATCGCCTACTTCCAGGTTTTCAATTTTGTAATTATATTTTTCAAAATTTCCATAATAATTGTTTTCCACCATAACCATTTTTACAGGTTCAATGCTTTGAGAAATTTTCGCAACTTTGGTTTCACCTTTTGCATTGGTTATTGTTCCTTTAAAATAATTACATTTAAGTTTGGAAAAAACATAGGTGTAATTTCTTTCTTTCGGAAAATGCAAAATATTGCCTGGATCAAACTCTTCGGGCAAAATGAATTTTGAATATTTTTTTACACCCTTTGTATTCAGAATTTTTAATTTCATCTTTTTAGTTATGGAGAAATTGATGAACTCGGCTTTTAATCCGGTAATCTCAATATCATTGCTTTCGCTGATAATTACTGCATCATTGTTAGCCAGTTTATTAATGGTGGCTGTGGGTGATTTTTTAAATATTGTAGCAGAAGCATTTGCCTGAGAAGGTAAAGCGAGAAGATTAATAATAAAGAACAAGAGAAAGCAAGGTATAGTTATCTTCATAAGTTTTGGTTTAAATAAATATGGATTTATATTTTAGCAAAAATTGGACCTATTCGGGATTTTAAAAAACTCTTTTTTTTTTACAGTTTAATCTCATAATCGTCGGAAAAATTTATTAAAAAAAGCTATTGTCATCAGGGCAACCATGGTTTAATTCTCGCTGTATCTGTTGCCAAATGCGGTTCAACGTCATTTATAAAAGTTGTGAATGCAGTTTTGTCCTCTGGTTTCATAGTGTTCATGAAAGTATCATTGTTGAAATCGGGAACAGGCAATATTTTAAAATTAACCGGATTCAGTTTTTTGTAAACCCATACAGGAAGGTAATACACTCTATCAATTTTTACTTCCCCAGTATATTTATTTTTTGCAATGTCGAATTTAACCATCAAACCGCCATCGGAGTAGCGTTTCCGCTGATGGGCAATATAGTTTCCCAACGACCAGATTATTAATCCTTGCTTGGGTTTGTTGTTATAAGTAAATCTGCGAAATTCTATAGGCTGCACTGCATGCGGATGCGAACCAATAATTGCATCAGTACCGTTACGGAATAAAAAATCGGCATAGGCTTCTTGTTCATAATTAGGTAAGCGCTGGTATTCTACTCCCCAGTGCATACACACTACAATAGCGTCGGCTTTTAATTCGCGTGCGGCTTTTAAATCAACAGTCATCTGCAAAGTGTCAATCATATTCAAAACTGCAGGCTTGGGAATTAAATTGCCATTGGAGCTGTAAGAATAATTCAGGATTGCTATTTTGAGGCCTTTGATATTGAAAATATATGGATAGTTTTTGTCCCGTTCTTCCTGATTTCTGAAAACACCAGTGTGAGGAATTCCTGCTTTATCAAAAATATCAAGTGTTCTGTTTAATCCTTTTAAACCTTTGTCCACTGCATGGTTATTGGCATATACCAGAAAATTAAAACCAATTTGTTTTAAGTTGTATGC
>JBBQSF010000162.1:0-5302 GCA_038214085.1 Bacteroidales bacterium
TATCAATAAAAGCGATACGCCTATAGCCTTCTTTAAGAGCGATACATTAACCCGCGTTGGTCTGTTGATCTGTGCACTCGGTATCTTCGTTATCGGTTTCTGGAGCCAGGTTTACGAGTTTATTGATGCACTTACTTTTGCGATTGTGAAATAGGATGGCGGAAGGTTGGATTTATTACTTAAATCGTAAATCTGACATCGTAAATCGTAAATCCAAGAATTAATAGATAAGTTTGAATAACATTTATTAAAGTTGATTTTATGCCACTCAAAGCAAAACATATAGTTGAAGAAATTAACGGTGTACGCTGTACCATTGTTGAAAAAGGAGCTACTAAGAAACGTGTTGATTTTCTGAAAAACCTTCTTGAATTCAACAATTTGGAAGTACTTGTTGCCGAAGACAAAAAAGAAACTGAAGATGCTCCTACTCTATTCACCATCGGAGTTACAGACATTGTTTTCCACGCAGTAATAGCAGTATATGAAATGAAACTTAAAACCCCCGAAGGCGAGCGGGTTTCCCCTGCTTACTGGGAGCAGAAAACTACGGAGATCGTAGATGAATACTGGGAATTCAGAAATAAATAAAAAATTGAAACCGGCTTGGTGCCGGTTTTTTTGTGCCAATAAAAAAAGATGGGTTTGTAAGTTTTTTTTTAAACCACGGAGGCTCGGATTACAAGGAGGATCAGAAATAAAGCAGCCTATCAATTCACATTTCTGTATAATTTTTCATTAGTGATTATTATTTTTTATGGCTGAAAAAACAAAAGCCACAAAGATACCTACTGAATATTACAAATTATTCTTTGTGCCCTCCGTGCCTCTGTGGTTCATTTTCATTACTGAAGAAACCACTAAATGAACGTTTACGAATTAGCTTTAAAGCACTGGAAAGCACAAAAAAAGCCCTGCTTCACAGCAGGGCTTTAAAGAATAATGTTTTGAATATATTAAATTACTTTAACATTTACTGCATTTAATCCTTTTTTACCTTCTTGTAGGTCAAAAGATACCTGATCATTTTCTCTGATCTCATCGATCAGACCTGTAACGTGTACAAAATACTCTTTGTCCGATGCGTCATCTTTGATAAATCCAAATCCTTTGGAATCATTGAAAAATTTTACTGTTCCTTTACTCATGATGTTTTTTATTTTATTTTGATTTTGCGCAAAGATAAGCTATTAATACACAGATATTACATTTAATACATAAATTTTTTAAATAATTTGACTAAATACCAACTCAAAGCCAAAAGTGAAGCAATTTACTTCAATAATTGAGAATTTTGGGGAAACAAAAAAAAAGAATTATCGTCCAATGGATTAAAAAAACTTCACCTGGATGTATGAATATCAGGCTAGCCAATCCTCACTGAAGTCATTGATAAAGAACCCATTACCATATTATCGTTAAAGAATGAAATTTCTTCATTCTCCGTTTTTAATGCAAGGGCATACAGCAATGGCAGATAGTGTTCGGGTGTCGGAACTGCCAGATCCATTTCTCGCCCTAAGTTCCTGTAGTTTATCAATTGATGATGATCGTTATCCATTATCAGTTTTTTGAATTTCGAATTCGCCTCCAAAGCCCAGTCAAAACCTGAATCAGGTTTATTCCAGTCGAGAATACGAAGGTTATGAACCATGTTACCACTTCCAATAATTAAGATTCCTTTTTTGCGAAGCGATGCCAGTTCTTTAGCCAGATCATAATGATACTGAGGATTCTGATTATAATCAAGGCTCATTTGTATAACCGGGATATCCGCTGCAGGATACAGTTGCCTTAGCACACTCCACGTACCATGATCGAGTCCCCATGCTGAATCGAGACCGATATTGGTTTTAACCACCAAATTTTGGGTTTCATTTGCAAGGTCCGGATCGCCGGGAGCCGGGTACTGAACATCAAACAAGGCCTGCGGAAAGCCGCCGAAATCATGAATGGTTCGTGGCTTTTCCATAGCGGTTACGAACGTACCTCTGGTTTCCCAATGTGCTGATATGCAAAGTATAGCAGAGGGCTTTGGCAAGGATTGACCCAGGGACTGCCAGATTTCGGTAAATTCGTTTTGCTCGATGGCATTCATAGGGCTGCCATGCCCAACGAAAAGCACAGGCATTTGGGCAGTATTTACGAGGTGATCCGTTATTTTATTTAAGGCAGAGAAATTCATTTTAAACCTGTCAACTAAATGTATTAATTAATCACAAAAATATTGTTTCATTCGGTCATCCGGGTCCTTAAACAACCAAAATTAAAACAAACGGATTATTGTTCTGTAATTTTAAGTCTTGCAGACAATGGCTCTATTATTCAAATGGCTTCTCATTTTTAAAATCAGGCCGATAATTGTCGCTACTCTCCATTTCCTGCACCCAGCCTTTATAAAATCCGAGGTTTTCAAGTTCGGCTTTAACAACTCCGTATTCTTCAGGTGAAAGTATGCGATCCAGCGATGGATGGCCTGATACTCCGGGTGACGGCCAATATTGAGCCATCAGCGATATGGCGATGGAAGTGGAGATATCTGCAATGTCATGCAATACATTCAGGCTGTTTCCTATATCTCCCGGCAACACCAGGTGACGGATAATCAGTCCTTTTTCAGCGTACCCTTTTTCGTTCATCACAAGCGTTGAACCTTTCTGTCTATACATTTCCTTAATGGCGGCATGAGCAACCTGCTTATAATCAGCCACTTTCGAAAATCTCAGGGCCAGTTTATTGTCGGAATATTTATAATCGGGAAGGTAAACATCAATGTAATCCTCCATCGCGCGGATTTCTTCTACTTTATCATATCCATTTGTGTTATACACAAATACCGGGTTATAACCATTCAGCCGGAGTTCTTCGATTATTGCTTTCACATGCGGAATATAATGCGAGGGCGAAACAAATCCCACAGCATGGCAACCCTTATCGAGATTATCTATTATTGAATCAACCACTTCGGACAAAAGCATTTCATTTTCATTCACCTCGCCACGGTTGCAACTGATCTGGTAATTCTGGCAATAGATACATGAAAGATTACAACGGCTGAAAAACACATTGCATATACCGCTTTCGCCACTTATAACAGGCTCTTCTCCATGATGAACAAAAATAGAACTGATATTGAAACCGGCATTACTACCGCATTTGCCAACTTCGCCATGCAACCGATCGGCATTACAGTTACGCGGACAGATGCTGCACGATCCCAGTGGGGCAATTAAAGAAGTCAGTCGGTTTTCAGGTAAACGTATTTTCACTCTGTATAAATTGGTTTTCAAAGATAACAGTTTTAAACTGCCTTTGTTCCACTTGCTTTAGATTTACATTTTGAGAGGGATACCAATTTCTATTGTTTGTTTTCTGACGTAAACCATTCATCTATATGGATTTAAACTCATTCACAATAAATTATAGATCAAATAAAGAGTCCCCTCCGAAAAGAGGTTTTTAGTGAAGAATTAAAAAAGTAAAAACAATTGACAAAGTTGGTATTAAGTAAGAATTTTCTCGATAATTTGTATGTACCAAGTGTTGTAGGTTGAGTTTTCCGGAGAATAATGGCTCCAATACAATTTTTGACATTGTTTTAAACGTTCTTTGACATGTTTGTTTCGTAAAGTTAAGTATGCGGACAAGATTGATCCACAGACATCTGCAAAATGTCCAGATTTTATGCTTGACAAGCCCCCGGTATTTTGATTTGTTGTTTCTTAATGTGTAACTGAGTTGAAAAATGGTTGCTTCCACGTTATTTCGTTTTCGCAACTCTTCTAATGGTCGTTCTTTCATTTCTCGTCGCATGTGGGAAGCCCGGATGGCTTGTTGACTAAAATAATAGTACCCGTTGGGTGTTTTTATTCGCCATCTGTCTGCTTTGCTCTTTTTCTGTTTTTTAACCAGTACAGCTTTCATTTGCTCACCTGTTTGGATGTCGGTGACCAATAGACCATCAGCGGTCAATTCTAAATCATACTTTGACGTAGCACCCTGGATTCCGGTAAAGACCATGTCAATGTTTTCACAAAAGCTATCATTGGTTGGGCTTTGGTACGCTCCATCAGCGTAAACGGTTTCAACGGTTTGACCGGTAACTTCAATGGTAGCCTGGATGGCTGGTTCAACAAATGCAGTGTCGGGTTTATTTGCTTTCTCAACGATCACATTGGTAATCAGGTTAAGACCTTCTTCAGAACAAGTCTCGGTAATGTTTACGCTGTAGCCTTTTACTTTTTGGTCACCTTTGTTACGATAAGCACTGTCGGGATCATGAGGCGACTGAACGCTTGAGGATGAAATTTCTTCTTTAGGGCGAAGCTCAATCTGACTATCTTCTGACACTTTGTATTGTTCAACAAATACACGCTCAAGTAGTTGAAACTGATCCGTTTTAAGTTCGCCATAGAGTTTTAATATTTTGTAAATCAAAACGCCGATTGGCTGCAAGCGGCTCTTGATTTCTTCTCTGGTACTGCGATAAACAGTTTTGTTTGATTCCTCTTCGGCAAGTTTTGTAAGTTGTTCCAGGTCTGTTATCTGAAGCCTTGATTTTGCATCTATATCCAACGTATTAAAGAACAGGCATAGCATATGATGAATAATTTCGTAGCGGCTAAACAAAGCAATATTGCTGCCTATAAGTTTGCTATCCATGCGGATACTGCTACCATTTACATTGAACTCCGTGATCTGTTCGTGTGTAATTTGCTCAAAGGTTTTTCCTATCAGATCTTCCCCATTCTGCTTTTGATAATCATAAACCCGTTTGCGGAATAGGTAATAGGTTGATTCTACTGGGAGAGCGTCATTCATGTTAAATAAACCTAATGAGCTACGCACCAATAAGTTAAAACGACAATGCTCGAAAAGTTGTGAGTCACTCCATCCAAATGATTCTTTAAGTATCATCATTGCTACCAAAATACGAACCGGAGCATTAGGAGCACCCATGCTATTGTTAAACAGAACACTAAAAACGGATTCATCAATGCGCAAAGAAACCTGTTCGCGGAATTGGTTATGCCAATGATGCTGATCACTATACTGATTCAATGCAATATTCTCCAGCATATTTGTTACGCTGGCAAAAGCATCTAATTGCGGTTCTTTGTTTGATTTCTTAAACATATCCTGCGCTTTAATTATCGAAACAAATCTACCAAAAATAAATGAGAAATACTAATCAAGTTACTGACAATCATTTGTTTATAACTAATAAGTAAATGAAACTACTTAAGCGTTTGCAAAATAAATTAACCAAATCATCCATTCCGACTTTTCGGAGTGGGCTCAA
>JBBQSF010000163.1:0-5219 GCA_038214085.1 Bacteroidales bacterium
GGCAAAAAGTCATTGTCGTTTTTTGCTGGATCATCAATGGTGTCGAATAAATTTTCAACATTATAAGAAACAATAAGGAATTCTTTTTTCTGTTGTGCAAACAATGAGTTGCAAAGCAGTAAAACAATTGAAAGCGGAAGAATAAATGTTTTTTTCATATTACGATGTATGATCAATTATTATTAACCATTTGCCTTTTGTTTTTTTCCAGATCTGAGTAAACCAACCACCGGGACTGTCGTTTTCTCTTTGCAATTGCCATTTTGCAGAAACTACTACAGTTTTACTATCAATACGGGTTAGTTTAATATCTGAAAAATATAATATTCCCATGGTTTGCTTATCTGGGAAAGTTTTAAGATAATTATCCAGAGTTGTTTGCCAGCCGTAGGTAATTCCTAATTTGGTAATAAATTGCAACGAATCGGAATTGTAATAATAATTCATATAATCCTTAATGCTCCCATTGTTCCACGATTTCTCCTGATTTGAAATGGCAGCTAGGATTTTTTTTATAACCTTTTGTGAAGGTTTTTGGGAGTATGAAACAGCAGTTGCATTGATTAAAAATGCAAATAAAAAAAGTATGATTTTGTATTTTTTTACCATTCTGAAAGTTTATCAATATCGCGGCGTAATTTTTTTGTTGGCCTACCTAAACCTTTTGTTCCAAACATTGCATTGCTTTCTTGTTGCAGTTTAAGTTTGAGGTATTCTGATTCCGGAGTAAGATCAGTCATGTATTCTGCAACCAATTTGGCCGAAACACGACTTTTTGGAAATGCAATTAGCTTCAGCGTTTTGGTAAGGATACCCATGCGTATTGTAATGCTGTCGCCAGCTTTAGGTTCGCGTGAAGCTTTAACCACTTGACCGGATATTTGTACTTTTCCCAGCCGGCATGCTTCTGAAGCCATGCTGCGGGATTTAAAAACACGCACAGCCCAAAGCCATTTATCGATGCGCATTTCGGAATCCATTATTTGGGGCGGAAATATATTTTTATTGGAACGCCTGTAAAATCGAAGTTTTCACGAAGCCTGTTTTCAATAAAACGCATGTAAGGTTCCTTTACATATTGAGGAAGATTACAGAAAAAAGCAAACTGTGGGTAAGCCGTTGGAAGCTGAGTTATGTATTTTATTCTAACTTTTTTGTCTTTATAAACAGGAGGTGGAAGTTCTTCAATTATTGGAAGCAATACTTCATTAAGCGTGTGTGTAGGTATTCTTTTCGATCTGTTTTTATATACTTCAAAAGCAGTTTCAAGTGTTTTGTGAATTCGCTGTTTGTTAGTTGCCGAAATAAAAATTATGGGTACATCGTTAAATGGAGCCAATTGTTTTTTAATTCCTTCGGTAAGTGTTTTGTGAAGGTTGGCATCTTTTCCTTCAACCAAATCCCATTTATTCACACAAAGAACAATGCCTTTATTGTTGCGTTCGGCAAGGCGGAAAATATTCATGTCCTGCGCTTCAAAACCCAGCGTTGCATCAATCATTAAAATGCAAACATCGGTATTTTCAATGGCACGAACAGAGCGCATTACAGAATAAAATTCAAGGTCTTCGTAAACTTTTCCTTTTTTACGAAGTCCTGCGGTATCAACCAGCATAAAACGAAGTCCAAATTTATTGTATTCGGTGTAAATGGAATCGCGCGTGGTTCCTGCAATTGGGGTAACAATGTGCCGTTCTTCACCAAGCAAGGCATTAATAAGTGACGATTTCCCTACATTTGGCCGACCTACTACTGAAAACCTAGGAAGATCAGGTTGTTCTTCTTCTCCTTCCGTTTTTATAAATGCGGTAACCACATCGTCGAGTAATTCGCCTGTTCCGGAGCCATTGATAGAGGAAATAGGAAAATAATCTCCAAGCCCGAGTTGATAAAACTCAGCAGCCTCATGCAAGCGTTTTCCTGTATCAACTTTGTTAACAGCCAGAACAACTTTCTTTTTCGATTTTCGGAGAAGTGTAGCTACTTCAATATCCATTTCAGTAACACCTTCAACCACATCCACAAGAAATAAAACCACACTTGCTTCATCAATTGCTAGAGCTACCTGACGGCAGATTTCTTCTTCAAAAATATCTTCCGATCCCATCACATAACCACCGGTATCAATTACTGAAAACTCAATTCCATTCCAATGCGATTTTCCGTAATTTCTGTCGCGGGTAACTCCGCTCACTGCATCAACAATAGCATCGCGTCGTTCAATTAATCGGTTAAAAAGTGTTGATTTGCCTACGTTTGGTCGCCCTACTATGGCTAATATATTGCTCATTTTAATTTTAGATTTTAGAATTTAGAATTCAGAATTTAGAGTTCAGATTTTAGAATTTAGAGTTTAGAATTTAGATAAGCCTAAGTCCGTTGAAAATTCTGAGTGTTTTTTCCTGTTTCTGATGAAATTGTGATTTGTGATTGGTGATTTGTTATTGGTTATTAGTGATTGGCTATTAGTTATTGGCTATTGGTTATTGGCTATTGGTTATTGGCTATTGGCTATTAGTGATTGGCTATTAGTTATTGGCTATTGGTGATTGGCTATTGGTTATTGGTTATTGGCTATTGGTGATTGGCTATTAGTGATTAGTTATTCGTTATTGGTGATTTGTGATTAACGTTCTATTGACCTGAATAGCCAAATCTTTTCAGTTGTTTGTCATCGTCGCGCCAGTCCTTTTGTACTTTTACAAGCAATTCGAGAAAAACTTTTTTTCCTGCAAATTCTTCTATGTCCTTTCGTGCCTCAATTCCAACTCGTTTAAGTGCAAGTCCTTTGTCTCCAATAATGATTCCTTTCTGACTTTCACGCATCACATAAATAATTACTGAAATCTTGATGATATTTTCTTCTTCAACGTAGCTTTCAACAATTACTTCAACAGAATAAGGGACTTCTTTTTTATAATGGAGCAGAATTTTTTCGCGAACTATTTCTGAAATAAAGAAACGCATTGGTTTGTCAGTCAATTCATCCTTTGGAAAATAAGGTTCGCTTTCGGGAAGGTTTGCAAGAATTACATCAAAAAGCCTTTCAATATTAAATTTGTGCAATGCCGACACGGGAATAATGGTTGCAGCAATTACTCTTTCCTGCCAATAATCGATTTTTTTCTGCACCTGATCCTGTTCAGAAAGGTCAATTTTGTTCAGACAAATAATTACTGGTTTGCGGGTTTTATTAAGCTTGGCAACAATTGCTTCGTCAATTTCAGCTTCACCAATTTCAATAACATATAAAAAAATATCTGCATCAGAAAAAGCAAGATCCACTTGCTTCATCATGGTTTCCTGAAGTTTGTACGAAGGTATGAGAATGCCGGGAGTATCAGAATACACAATTTGAAAATCGTCACCATTAACAATTCCCAAAATACGATGCCGTGTTGTTTGAGCCTTGTATGTAACTATGGAGAGTTTCTCGCCCACAAGCGCATTCATAAGCGTTGATTTTCCCACGTTGGGTTTGCCGAGAATATTTACATAACCTGATTTGTGTGCCATAAAATGTAATAAAGTGCAAAGGTACGGAAAATTAGGAGAATATGAATTTACAGAAAGGCATAAAAAAAGCCGGTCAAATGTTAATCGGCTTTGAAGTAGCGGTAAGCATCAAATTATCTAACCTACATATTGCGGATTTAATTGATGTTATTAATGTTGCCGAATATCTAATGCAACAGGATTTAGGTAAATCATCCCCAAAAAGATATTCATATCGAAAGTAAATACTGATTAATGAAGATTAAGACTCTAACATACTTATTAAAAGAATTATTTTTCTTAAAACAATTAATCATATATTTAATAATAATACATATAAAAGAAGGGAGTTTATTTTCGTAAAATTAATTGCCAATTTTAAATCTTTTTGTACTTTGCAGTAGAAAAAAACATAGAACCATGCCCTTATTTCAAAAATCCGTATTAAATAAATACTTGCAAGACCTCAACAAAGAACAGGTAAATATCGCTTATAGCAAGTTTGTTGTAAACTTTGCCAATACGGAAAAGCAAAACAATATCCGATTAGCAAAAGAAGAACAATACCAAGAAGGATTTTTAAGAGAATTGTTTGTTGATGTTTTTGGCTACACAATTAATCCGCACGTCAATTACAATCTTACAACGGAATATAAAAATGAAAAGGATGCTAAAAAAGCAGATGGCGCACTATTAAAAGATAACAAACCCATCGCCATCATTGAATTAAAAGGAACGGAAACCGTTGACCTCAAAAGCGTAGAACAACAAGCATTCAATTATAAAAACAATCAAAGTGCTTGTAAATATATTATTACTTCAAATTTCGAGAAACTTCGCTTTTATATTGAAAATGCCATTGAGTTTATCGAGTTCGATTTATTCCATTTATCAAAAGAAGATTTTGAACTAATGTATCTGTGCCTTTTTAAAGACAACCTCCTCAATGATTTGCCTTTAAAAATTAATCAGGCATCTGTTGTACAGGAAGAAAACATTACTAAAAAACTGTATAGCGATTATTCCGCCTTTAAACATGAACTTTTCACAAATATTGTAGCGTTAAATCCGCAATACGACAAACTTTTATTGTATAAAAAAACTCAAAAACTTTTAGACCGATTGCTCTTTATTTTCTTTGCAGAAGATAGGCTGTTATTGCCGCCAAACTCTATCAGAGAAATTACAAAGCAATGGGAACAGCTTAAAGAACTTGATAGTTACACCCCATTATACAAAAGGTTTAAAATGTATTTTCATTATTTAGATATTGGGCATAAGGGTAAGGAATATGATATTTTTGCTTATAATGGTGGTCTGTTTGAAACCGATGAAATACTTGATAACATTAGCATTGACGATGAAATATTATTTACGCACACCATTAAGTTAAGCGATTACGATTATGAAACCGATGTTGATGTAAATATTCTCGGACACATTTTTGAGCATAGCCTGAACGAAATGGAAGAAGTACAGGCAGAAATACAAGGACAGGCGGTAGAAAAAAATAAAACAAAACGGAAAAAAGACGGAATATTTTATACCCCGAAATATATTACAAAATACATTGTTGACAGCACACTTGGGGCTTTGTGTACTGAAAAGAAAACGGAACTTGGCATTAATGAAGATGAGGTTGGCTATGCAAAACGCAAAGAAAAACGCAAAGAATTAATTGAAAAACTCGATACCTACCGCCAATGGTTGTTAACACTCACTAT
>JBBQSF010000164.1:0-5186 GCA_038214085.1 Bacteroidales bacterium
TCGATTACTGAAAATTTTCCTTTTCTTTTAGTCTCTTGAATGAGTTGAGGTTCAATGATCTGAATGCCACTGAAGGCAAGCTTTTGAAGCTCTTCCGCATTTTGATGAATAATAATTTGTTCGCCTTTTTGAATGTTTTCCCAACCTGAAAGGCGCAGGTTTTTATCAAATAAAAGATAGCGCGATGTCTCTCTTTTTCTTACAGCCAGAGTTGCCGCAGCTCCCGACTGGCAGTGGTTTTCAATGAGTGCTTCAATGTCAATATCAGAAATCACATCTACATTATAAGCGAGAATTGGCTCGTGAAATCCGAGCAATGGCAATGCTTTCAGCAATCCGCCTCCAGTATCAAGCAATTCATCACTTTCATCAGAAATTATTATGTTGGTATTAAAATTATTTTTTGAATTGAGGAATGAAATAATCTGATCGGAAAAATGATGAACATTTACAACAATATCGCGTATGCCGCAATTTAAAAGCTTAATTACAGCATGTTCTAATAAGGTAATTCCGTTTATTTCTGCAAGTGCTTTTGGCTTTGAATTGGTAAATGGTTTTAGCCTGGTACCAAGTCCTGCAGCAAAAATTATGGCTTTCATTTTTGTTTGAAGACTATATTATTTTGATAATTGTGTTCATAAACTGCCAAAACCTTAAACATCAATAAAAGTCTTTCTCAATTTTGAGTTTAATTTATGAACAACTGATTAGTAAATAGAGAATAAGGTGTAGAAATTAAATTGATATCGAATTTTAATGAAGTTTCAATATCTGATTTGGCACTGTGAATTCTACAAGAAAACTGCCAACCTTCATTAAAAGTTATTATTAAAGTAGTTTTTGAGCTGTTTTTAAACACTACTTCGATTAACCTATTAGGTAACTTAACCTTCGTAACTTTTGCTTTTGGTTTATTTTCATTTAACGCTTGGTTGAGAGTTCCATAAAGATTAAATGCATGTATTTCAACTTTATTTTTTCCTTTAATAATTTTATAAAAATCTTTATTGCCAATAAAA
This sequence comes from Bacteroidales bacterium, assembly GCA_038214085.1. Taxonomy (GTDB): domain Bacteria; phylum Bacteroidota; class Bacteroidia; order Bacteroidales; family CG2-30-32-10; genus JBBQSF01. The sequence goes on from JBBQSF010000164.1 coordinate 1,023, forward strand.
TATTTAACTAATTTAGCAGGAAGATCTATGGTATTTAAAGCATTTAACCTTTCCAATTCTTCTTTAAACGCTTTTAAAATTGGTTCATAAATAGTGCTGCTTTTGTTAACGATACTACTCCACTTAGCATTCACATCTTTCTGTATAATTGTTTCTAAAGATAAAAATACAGGTAATATTTCAGAAAAATATTTTGTTGAATTAGGCATACCTAGCCACTTAGAGCCAAAATCAAGATCTTTAGATAATCTTGAATGTTTAACAGCTCTATGGTTGTTTTTTGCTGAAATGCCAATCTCCCAATTTTGTGAAGATCTGATAGCTAATACATCTCTGACATCACCACTTTGCCCAGCTTTATCCGATTGAATTTCAAGTTGCAAAACGTCGTTTTTACTTATTCCATTAGATAAGCGTGGCTCAATATCATACAGAAAATTAACTGCGAAGCTGGAAACTAAATTAAAATGGCTTTGATCTTTTTCATTCAAACTATTAAAGCTTTTTAGAGCGGTTTGGTATGGTGAATTTTCAACGACATCAACAATTGTAATTGCTTCTAGTCGTTCATGAAATTGATTCAACAAAGCATATTCAAATGCTTTTCCATTAATTGTTTGACTTGCGTTTCTTACCATTAAGCAGAGATTCTATTTATTATTTCATCCATTTTTTCACGTACTTGTTTTCCATTGAATTCTTTAGAAATGGTATTAATTTTTCTTTTTTCAATTATTTTTCTATTATTTATATCTTCAAATATTTTTCGTCCTAAAACTTCCGCCATTTTAACTGGAACAGCGTTCCCTATCATTTTGTAACCATCAGCAACATTGGTATAATGAAAAATAAAATTATCTGGAAATGTTTGTATTCTAGCGCATTCGCGAACGGTTAATCTCCGATACAAATGCTCCTGTCCTTTTACAAACTCACGAACATTTTGTTCTATGAATTTCATGGTTGGTGCTTGCGGATGAATCGGTGCATGGCGACCGCCTGCTTGTATTGTGAAAGAAACTTCATCCCAAGAGCGAACTCTATTCCGAGACATATAAATTGAGGAAAAGCCACCAATCATATATTCGTGATTCACAAACTTGCAGTCATTTCCATTACTGTAATTTCCTTCCTTTGCAGGAATGGCATTGTGTTTTAAATCGCCAATTGCTTTTTCTAGGGTTACCTTATTATTGAGGGCAGTTGCATTGGGAAACTGAAATATTAATTCTAAATCATTTCTATATCCAATAAAAAAAACGCGTTTTCTGTCTTGTGGGATGCCAAAATCAGATACATTTAATAATTGGAATGATAAATTATATCCAATGTTTGTAAACATTTGTTTTATGTTTGAAAGAGCTTCTTTATGTGTAGGTAATAGCATTCCAGACACATTCTCTGCAAGAAAAAATTTAGGCTTTTTATCTGCAAGAATTCTCATAAACTCGTAAAATAGCTGACCTCTTTTATCCGCAATTCCCCTTTTAGATCCAGCTTCCGACCAACTTTGGCAAGGTGGTCCACCAATTATCCCATCGCAATCTGGCACTTCACTTGATAAAATATCGACAATGCTTCTTTTATCAAGGATTGTATTCTGATGGTTTTTTTCATAAGTTTCCCAAATGTCTTTATCAAATTCATTTGCCCATACGATATCAAACCCCGAATTTTTAAATCCTAGATCAAGACCCCCAGCTCCTGCAAAAAATGATGCTATTTTCATTGTTAACATAATTAATGTACTTAGGCAAATTTACTTCATTTTTATTAATATAGGTTTACAAAGATGCAATATTTATTAACCATCACTTAGGAATGGAAGCAATTTTCTCACCTCTACACTTTATTTGACACTCATCTTTTTTTTAACTACTTTTTAGAAATCATTCCCTTGTCAGAATGGTCTTTTCCTCAATTTCCCGATGGTACGAATCAACCACAATATCATACTTGGATTTTAAATGATCTGCCATCATATTGGCACAAAAAACCGAGCGATGCTGACCGCCGGTACATCCAAAACTTACCGAAAGATGTGTGAATTTCCTTGTAAGATAGCGCTCCACTGTTTTATCTACCAGTGAAAAAACATGGCTCATAAATTCGTAAACATCGGCTTCCTTACGCAGAAAGTCAATCACAGAACTGTCATTCCCTGTAAGATATTTGTAATCCTCATATTTTCCCGGATTGTGCAGTGCTCTGCAGTCGAAAATAAAACCACCACCATTTCCAGAATTGTCCATTGGCAATCCTCTTTTGTACGAAAAGCTTGAAACATGAACCTTTAATCGGGTTTCTGATTTTCCGTATGAATAAAGCTCTTCAGAAGAAATTAATTGTTCCAAAACTGATGTTAATGCAGGCGTTTTTATAGGAAGAGAACTGTTATCCATAATCCAACGCAAGTTGTTTAAGGCAAAAGGAATACTCTGTAAAAAATGTGATTTTTTTTCATAGAAACCTCTGAATCCATAAGCGCCTAATGCCTGCATAATTCGGATAAGTACATATCCATAATAATATTCAATAAATTTGTTCTTGTCAACAGCAACGTATTTTTCCAGTTCTGTAATGTATGCATCGAGAAGTTGCAGACGGATATTTTGCGGAAGATCTGCTTTTGCATCGTAAAGTAAAGAAGCAATATCGTAATGCAATGCCCCTTTTCGGCCGCCTTGATAGTCGATGAAATAAGGCTCATCATTAGAAATCATGATGTTTCTGGATTGAAAATCGCGATAAAGAAAATGATTGCAATCTGCTTCCAGCAAATAATTGCTTAATGTCTGAAAATCATCTTCGAGACTTTGTTCATCAAACTGTATTTTAGCAAGTTTTAGGAAATAATATTTAAAATAATTCAGATCCCATAACATGGATTGTTTGTCGAAAGCCGCACGGGGATAGCTCTTGCTGTAATCAACATGATTGCCTGCTTCAATTTGAAATTTTGGAAGCCATGAAATTACTTTTTTATACATGTCCAGTGTTCCTTCACGGAAACCTTGATGGTCTTGCTTTTCCGACAAAAATGAAAACAAAGTATTGTCACCTAAATCCTGCAACAAATAATGTTTGCGGCCTTCGTCAATAATATAAATTTCTGGAACTGGAAGCTGGCATTTAATAAAGCTTTCTGTGAATGAGAAAAAAGCGTTATTTTCTTTAACATCATTGTTGAAAGCTCCGAGAACAGATTGATTACTGCCCGATATTCTGTAATACTTTCGGTATGATCCCGACTCTGGCAATTCGCGAATTTTTTTTACTTCTTCGCCTGACCATTGCTGAAAGAGTTGAGATAATATTTCTTCGTTTGATTTTTTCAAGATAATTTGATTTTTGAATTTTACAAATTTAAGAAGAAACGTAGAATTTTTTCTGTTTCTCTTTAAAAAGATTTATTTTTGTACATATTAGCAAATAATTATTAAATATAAAAAATATGACAACAAAATCCGCTACCGACATTTTAAAAGAAGCCATACTTCTCGAACGCAGAGGAAAAGCCTTTTACACAACTGTTGCAGCTCAGTCGCAGAGCGAAGCAGCAAAAAAAATATTCACTATGATGGCTGAAGAAGAAGACGAACATATTCTTTTTCTATCAGAACAGTATAAACATTATGCGCAAACTGGGCAGTTTAAAGAAAATGCCAAACATGTTGAAGACCCGAGCGAAGAGGTTGCCATGAAAGTGCTTACCGAAGATATTAAAAAACAAATAACTGCTGCCGGTTTTGAAGCGGCTGCTATTTCATCGGCAATGGATTTTGAAACCCGCGCCGTTCAGGTATATTCAGACAGAGCTATAGCAGCAACAGATTTAAACGAAAAAGCATTGTATCAGATGCTTGCCGATTGGGAAAAAACCCATCATTATTGGTTGCATAAAATGAATGAAGAATTAAAAGAAAGTGTTTGGTACGACAACCAATTCTGGCCTTTTTAATTTATTTTTAATTTTTAAACCCGGTCGGTATGATCGGGTTTTTTATTTTCAGGATATCAAAAAATTAGTGTCCGATAAAAAAATGTAAATGTATGAAATACCATGCTAAATATTGGTTTTATGGGTTTCTTAAAAACAAGAGGTTGGTCTTTCGACATTTGATAAATTGATTTTTATCAATTTATTTTGCCTCTGTCCTAAAG
>JBBQSF010000165.1:0-5154 GCA_038214085.1 Bacteroidales bacterium
CCCAAAGCCATTGACAAGTCAGGGTTTCCGATTACCAATGACACAACAAACAATAAAATTCCGGTTTGAAACAATGAAAAGAACAAGCCATAAAATGTATGTTTCTTTTTATAATGCCCAATTTCGTGGGCAAGCACTGCAACAATTTCTTCCTCGGTGTGATTTTGAATTAGCGTATCGTATAGTACAATCCGCTTCTTGCTTCCCAATCCTGCAAAATAAGCGTTGGCTTTGGTTGAGCGTTTGGAACCGTCAATTACAAAAATATTGTCGATTTTAAATCCTGTATTTTTTGCGAATTGATTAATTTTTTCTTTTAATGATCCTTCTTCCAGTGGTTTTTGTTTGTTAAAAAGTGGGACAATCAGTGTGGAATAGAACATGGTCATGAACAGCATAAATGCCGAAATCACAATCCATGCATAAATCCAAAAATCAGTTCCAAGTTCCTGATACAACCAAACCAGAACAGCTAAAATTCCACCGCCCAAAACTATTCCTAAAACCCAAGTTTTGATTTTGTCGGTAATAAAAGTTTTAGGCGTTGTTTTATTGAAATCAAACTTTTTTTCAATCACAAACTGGCTGTATATCTGAAAAGGCAATGACAATATATCGGAAGCAAATCCAATAATACCAAAAAATATCAGTGCCACTATGATTGAATTATCTGAATAATTTCTTGCCATCAAATCTATAATTGCAAAGCCACCAAATAGAAGCATTGCCATAATGAGTAAGAAGGAAAATCCGGAAGTGATCATTGAAAACTTATGGAGTGTTCGCTGATAATCTTGCGTTTTTTGGTACTTCTCGGCATCGTAAAAGCCTTTAACTGTATCGGGCATCTGATTGGTCCACTTTGTGGAATTCAAATATTCCAGAAGCCTTTCAACAAGAAAATCGAAAACAATAAATGCAATTATCAGATAAAATAATATTTCAGAAACCAACATTACAAATAGCCCATTAGTGAATATGTAAAATAGCCAGCAATTTCATGAATCAACTTGTCCCATGTAGAAATAGCTTCAATATTTGGGATCAGAAGTTTCATCAAATCAAATTTTCTTTTTCCCATCATCTTGTTTGTTGAATATGGGTCAGCCAAGATTCCAGCTTTTTTAAAACAAGCAAGCGCACGGTTCATGTGAAAGGAAGAAGTTATGAGAAGAAATTTTCCAGTAGGAAACTTTTTATTCAGTATTTCGGCGCTATACTTCGCATTTTGATAGGTATTGTCCGAAACAGAATCAATTAAAATTACAGAATCAGGAAGGCCAATCTGAATCATATATTTCTTAAGAAGAGAAGCTTCAAGCATATCTCTGTAAATAAGACTTCCCGAACCGCTTGACAAAAGGATATTTTTAATTTTTCCGGTTTTATACAAGCTAACCGCCTGCAAAAAACGATCGGTATTGTTCCTAAAAGTCATACGATTGTTCTGCGCATCAATGGTAACCATACCACCGCCGAGAACAATTCCTACATCATAAACCTGTGTTATCTGATTATCGGGGGTTACAGGATACTCCCACCAGCTAAAAACTTCGTCGGCAATAAATGAATTGCTAAAAAACAGAGCAACAAAAACACACGAAATCAGCAATCGGCGGGCTATTTTCTTATTCTTTAAAAATACGCCCAACAGCAATAAAACAATTATCCATGTAAATGGAGAAATGAGGAAGGATAATATTTTAGAAATTAAAAAAAACATAACAGCTATTTGCAAAAATACGTTTTTTTACCAATTATAATGTCCGGATAAAAGCTGCAACTTCTTCCATGAGCCACATGGGTGTGGATGTTGCTCCGCATACGCCTGCATTATGAGCATTATTAAACCATTCTTTCTGAATTTCATTTTTCTCAGATATCCAGTAAGATTTAGGATTAATTGATTTACAAACTTCGAAAAGGAATAAGCCATTAGAGCTTTTTTTTCCACTTACAAAAACAATTACATCATGCTTTGCGGCAAATTCTTTAAGTCCTGGTTCTCTATGCGAAACCTGGCTGCAAATGCTGTTATGGGCATAAAAATCGGGCTCTTTATCAGGATTGTTTTGTTTAATTCTTGCTTTTAAAATGCCTATAAGTCTTGCAAAACCATCAATCGGCTGGGTGGTTTGAGAATAGAAACGAATTGGTTTTGAAAAATCTATTTTTTCAAGATCATTATCATTATTAACAATTATAGCATTATTCAGTGCTTGCCCAACAAGACCATTAACTTCGGCATGTCCTTCTTTTCCATAAATAACAATCTGTCCTTTTTGCTCCTCCATTTCCTTAGCGCCTTTGCGAATAAGGTTTTGTAGTTTTAGAACTACCGGACATGATGCATCAATAAGCTGTAAGTTATTGGCAAGTGCAATTCTGTATGTTTCTGGAGGTTCGCCATGTGCTCGAATCAAAACCTTTGCATTAAAAATTGACTTTAAATCTTCCTGAGAAATAATTTTCAAACCTTTATGTCCGAGCCGTTCCACTTCCATATTATTGTGAACGATATCGCCCAGACAATAAAGAACACCCGACTCATCCAATTCTGACTCAGCCGCTTTTATTGCATTTACTACTCCGAAGCAAAAGCCAGAACCGGGATCGATGGTGACATTCATGATTATTTTTTTGAAAAATCAGAGAGATTTGTAATAACAGAAATATGGTTTGGTGATCCGTTTAAATGATAGGTTGCACGGCCATAGCTGAAATTAAATTTTTTCACTCTAAACCCAAAGCCCCAGCAAAAGCCAACAGTTGAAACTTTTGAATCCACTTTAAGCTCCTGGCGGCGTTGGTAGTTGTATCCAAAACGAAGGCTGAAATTTTTAGATGGAATCAATTCCGCACCAACTATTATATGACGCATTGCTTTGTCGGCAAATTTTCCGAACTTTTTTTCAGGAAGAAGTTCACCAGTAAGAGCGTCAACTGTAGGTTCGGGATGAAAAGGATCAGAATAAGTTAAATCCCATTTTTCCAGATGTCTTGCTACGATAGAAAAACGGAATGGAGCATGCCCCAGTTTTTTTGATAGGCCTAATTGAATTTCAAATGGCAAAGGCTCACTGTTGCCATCGGTATATGTTTTAAGCTGACGCCCCATATTTAGAAACAACAGTGAAGTACAAAACTGTTTTTTTCTACTGAAATAAGTACCGGCAACATCCACTGACAAACCATACGATGAATAGGTTTCGAGATGCGAATAAATATTGTTCAGGTTTGCACCAATTGAAAATGAAGAATCCAGTTGCCTTCCCCATCCGAGTTTAAACTGATAATCGGCAGCAGTAAATTCGCCATAAGTCTGTCCCGTGATATCAGCTTCAGTAAATCTTCCATAATTTACAAACTCAATTCCTGCATTAAACATACCCAACTTCTCAAATTTCTTTGCATAAGAAAAATTACCATAATTAATATCCGAAAAATAATCCACGAAATTGAGAGCCAGATTATTGTTCATGTTTTCTGTAAGCAGTGAAGGATTATGCCATGCAAGTGTAAGATCGTTGTCCTTTATTGCATTCACTGTTCCTCCCATTGCCATGATACGGGCGGAGTTTGGTAGATTTAAAAAAGAATAAATTCCACTCCCTCCTATCTGAGAAAAAGAAGAAAGAGATAACAATATTAAGAAAAATGTAAGGATTTTTGTTGCTTTCACATGCAGTTTGTTAAAAAAACAATAACGGTATTAATTGCGGAATAGTATAATTCGGATTATAAATATTCAACGCTATAAGTAACGTCAGCACCCTTTCGTAAAAGAGCATTTACTCCGCAATATTTTTCCTGCGACAAATTTATTGCTTTTTCTACTTTTTCAGGATCAATATTCTGCCCTTTAAACTGGTAAATCAAGTGAATACTTTTGTAATATTTGGGATGTTCTTCGGTAAGTTCACCTTCCACTTCAATATTAAAATATTCTGGAACGATCTGCATTTTTTTCAAAATCGATATCACATCCATTCCGGTACAGCCCGCTAAAGAAACAAGAGTAAGCATTTTGGGGCGTGGCCCTCTGTTTTCTCCGCCCACGGTATCGTCAGCGTCAACAATGATTTTATGTTCACCAACAGTGGATTCAAAAGCCATGTTATCAAGCCATCTGCATTCAATTTTCTGTTTCATAAGAATATTTTTTTTTTAGATATAAAAATCATTATATCTTTACATTTATAATCAATACAAATTTACATTAATTTTTAAAAAAACCGTGAAATGAAAATACGTTATTTTTTTATTGTTGCTCTTCTGTTGAGCTTTGTTGTTTTTAGTCAATGTAAAAAGGACGACATTACCGATTCGCCAACAACTCCTGCAACCATTGACACTCTTGCCTGGAAGCAGATTGAAAAAGACACAATAAATAATGGTGACACCAACCAAATTATGCGGATTTTAACCATTTTTAATTATGCTGATTCGCTGAAACTCAGAACGCCAAGCAAAGAAGTGCATGTTGATTCTACAGATGCAGATCTTAAAAAGTTAATTCGAAGAATGTATTACACCCTGAAAGCAACTGGTTCAGGAGTTGGTCTAGCCGCCCCACAAGTTGGTATTAACAGGGATATTATTTGGTTACAACGCCTTGACAAATCAGGTAAACCTTTTGAATATTATATCAATCCTAAAATTTTACTCTATTCAAATAAGGCTGTTACATTCCAAGGCGATGGCTGTCTTTCTATTCCTGGGCAATCAGGCGCTTCGCATCGGTTTTCTTCTGTCCTGGTTGAGTATTATAAGCTCGATGGCAAACGCTACGAAGAAATTGTTGAAGGATACAGTGGCAATAACTTTACTGCAATTATTTTTCAGCATGAAATTGATCATTTAAATGGAATTTTGTTTCTGGACAGACTCAATGCAAAAGAACGTATTGAAATGGGACGCAAGGGTTCTGTATCAACTCCGCACTTGATGTAAAATTATTTGCAAAACAAAAAGGCTGACATTGTAATTTTTGTCAGCCTTTTTTTATTTATTATTATTAATGTCCGATAAAAAAACATTTAAGCTAAAAGGATGTAAATTTATTATTTTCTTCCTTTGCCTCATTCCTGAAGGATGAATGGATTTTTAGCAATTTACATCCTTTAGGAATGAGGCAAAATGAATTGATAAAAA
>JBBQSF010000166.1:0-5119 GCA_038214085.1 Bacteroidales bacterium
ATTTAAATTTTATGAGTATTAGTATAGGTATAAGGCACGAAGATAAATACAAAATGGAGCGCCGTTCTCCAATAGTTCCAAAACATGCCGAATGGTTGATCAAGCACCAAAATATTGATATTTCGGTTCAAACTTCCGAAAAAAGAATTTTTACTGAGGAAGAATATATAAAAGCCGGAGCCAAGATAGTTAAAGACCTTAAAAAATGCAATGTAATTTTAGGCGTTAAAGAAATGCCAATTCATTTTTTTGAAGAGGGCAAAACCTATGTTTTTTTCGCACATGTTATCAAAGGGCAAAAACAAAATATGCCCATGTTAAAAAAAATGATGGAACTGCGCTGCAACCTGATTGATTATGAAAAAGTAGTTGATGAACAAAATAAAAGGTTGATATTTTTTGGCCGCTATGCAGGATTGGCAGGAATGATCAACTCATTTTGGTCGCTGGGATTGCGTTTAAAATATTACGGATACGATTCTAAGCTTTCCAAAGTCAGACAGGCTCATACTTATAACACATTGGCCGAGGCAAAAGAAGATATTTCAACCATCGGTCAGCTTATTGCCGAAAATGGAATACCTGAAGAATTACGCCCATTTGTAATTGGGTTTACGGGTTATGGTAATGTATCAAACGGAGCTCAAGAAATTTGCGGCCTGCTTCCTGTAAAAGAAATTACACCCGAAAAATTACTTACACTCAAAAACAGAAAAAAACTTCCCAACAATATTGTATATAAAGTAATTTTTCGCGAAGAACATCTTGTTAAACATAACGATCCGGAAAAAGAATTTGACTTGCAGGATTATTACAACAATCCCGAAAATTATCACAGCCAGTTCGAAAAGTATGTGCCACATTTGTCAATGCTGATTAATGCTATGTACTGGGACACACAATACCCTAAGCTAATCACCAAAGAATATTTGAAAAAGCTTTATCATAAGGGACGTCCTAAATTAAACATGATTGGCGATATTACTTGCGATGTAGAAGGAAGTATTGAATGTACTTTAAAAGGCACTGAAATTGAAGATCCAATATTTGTTTACAATCCTTTTACAGAACAAATTACTATGGGTTACGAAGGCGAAGGAATACTTGATATGTCGGTTGATATTCTTCCCAGCGAATTGCCCCGCGATGCTTCTTTAGGATTCAGCGAAGTGCTGAAAAACTTTGTAAAACCTATTGCCATTGCTGATTACTCTTTGCCCTACGAAGAACTTGATCTTCCTCGTGCTATTAAAAAAGCATTAATTCTTCACAATGGTGAACTTACACCTAATTTTAAATATCTTGAACAACATTTATAGAATATAACGAAATATTATCATGGAAAACAAAAAAGTTTTAATTCTTGGAGCAGGTCTCGTTGCTCAGCCTATCATTCATTATTTGCTGAATAATGGATTCAATGTTACGGTTGCATCTAATACACCTGAGCGTGGCGAAAAAATGATTGGTGGCTACGATAATGGGAAAAACATAAAGTGGAGTGTTGAGGATACCGATTCTCTTGATAAATTAGTTGCCGAAAATGATTTGGTGGTAAGTCTATTGCCATATGCGTTTCATTTAACAATTGCTGAATATGCTATTAAGCATAAAAAGAATATGGTTACCACTTCCTATGTAAAACCCGAAATGCAGGAATTGGATGCAATAGCAAAAGCAAACAATATAATAATCCTTAATGAATGCGGACTAGATCCCGGTATCGATCACATGTCTGCCATGCGTATCATTGATCACGTGCATCAGAAAAATGGAAAAATAGTTGATTTTTATTCTATTTGCGGAGCTCTGCCAGCAAAAGAAGCGGCAACAAATCCTTTCAGATATAAGTTTTCCTGGAGTCCCAAAGGTGTAGTAATGGCTGGAAACAATGATGCCCGTTATTTGAAAAAAGGAAAAGTAATAGAAGTGCCAACAAAAGATTTATTTAAAAATCCATTTTCTGTAAATTATCCCGATGTTGACGTACTTGAAGTTTATCCAAACAGAGATTCAATTTCTTATATTGATATTTATGGTATTCCTGAAGTTAAAACGATTTTCAGGGGAACATTCCGTTTTAAAGGATGGTGCGAAACCATTGATGCAATGAAAGCTCTGAATCTTATTTCTTATGAAAAAATTAATCTGACTGGTAAAACTTTTGCCGATTTTATTGCAATTCAAATCGGTGCTGATTCATCGGATAAAATAAAAGAGAAAACAGCGACTTTCCTGAATATGTCTGTCGATTCTTATGCAATTTCCACTATGGAATGGCTTGGTTTGTTTGAAGAAAAGAAAATGGGCAGAACTATTGAAAGTCCTTTTGAAATCACTTCTGATCTCATGATCGAAAAAATGCAGTTGGGTAAGGACGAAAGAGATATGGTAGTGATGCAACATACATTTTTAGCCGAATATCCTGATGGCAAACGTGAAGTGATTCGTTCACGCATGCTTGATTTTGGAACCTTATCTACTGATACAGCTATTGCCCGAACTGTTGCTTTGCCCGCAGCTGTTGCTGTTGAAATGATTTTACAAGGGAAAATTAATGTAAAAGGTGTTTATCGCCCAGTAATTCCTCAGATTTACAATCCAATTCTCGACCGTTTGGAAGCTATGGATATCAAGATGATTGAAGAATATGGTTTGCCCGAATCGGAGAATATAAAATAAAATGGCAAAGTATGGCAAATGGCTTGCAGGTGGTCTGGGATGGGTTCTTTTAGGACCCATTGGCGGAATTGTTGGTTTTGTCCTTGGGACGATTATCGATGAAATGAAGATTACTTCAACTGCCGGGCCGCAAAATACCAACTCCGGCGATTTTAGTGTAAGTCTTCTGATTCTGGCCGGATCTGTTATGAAAGCTGACGGAAAAGTTCTTAAATCAGAACTTGAATTTGTGAGAAAATTTTTCGCACAACAATTCGGAAAACGTCAGGCGGATGAACAGATTCTTTTTTTGAGAGAAGTTTTAAAACAGAATTATGCTTTACGCGACGTATGCAATCAAATTAGGGCTTATATGGATAGCCCAGCACGATTACAGTTGGTTCATTTTTTATTCGGAATTTCATTGTCCGATGGAACAGTTCACGCTAAAGAAATTGAAGTAATCAGTCAGATTGCTGCTTTTCTTGGAATATCTGTTGCCGATTATGAATCATTAAAAGCCATGTTTGTTAAGGACGTTAGCAGTGCATTCAGAATCTTGGAAGTTTCACCCGAAGCCAGTAATGAAGAAATCAAAAAAGCGTATCGTAAAATGGCTTTAAAGTACCATCCTGATAAAGTAAGCACCATGGGCGAAGAAGTTCAAAAAGCTGCAAATGAAAAATTTAAGCAGTTGAATAATGCTTACGAATCCATTAAAAAAGAACGGGGAATTAATTAATCGTGCTTTTCGAATATTCTTTTTCTTATCTTGCATTGAATTTAAAATCTCAAAAATGAAATATTTATTCGTTTTGCCATTGGCTATTATTTTGTTTCTGACAATTACCTTACATTCTCAGGCACAAGTTGTAATTAATGAATATTCTTGTTCCAATTTAAATCAGTTTACTGATGATGAAGGTAATTATGAGGACTGGATTGAATTGTACAATACAAGCTCAAGTGTTATAAATCTTTCAGGTTATTATTTAAGTGATGATACGGCTAATACAATGATGTGGAAAATTCCTGCGGGAATAAGTATTGGTGCTAACGGCTTTTTGCGATTTTGGGCTTCAGGCAGAGATGTTGTGGTAGCATCACATTACCACACAAATTTTAAACTTACACAAACAAAAAACACCAACGAATGGGTTGCGTTTTCAAATGCTTCTGGGACAATTATTGATTCAAAGGAATTGAAAACCGAAACACAGCTTGGGCATTCAATAGGTCGCACTCAAAACGGAGCAAGTACCTGGAGCATTTTTACCACACCAACTCCTAATGCATCTAACAATTCGCAAACACCTTATTCCGCTTATGCCAAAAAACCTGACTTCAGCTTTCCTGCAGGCTTTTATCCTTCAGCATTATCAATTACACTTACTACTTCTGAACCAAATGCAGTTATAAGATATACTACCGATGGATCAGTGGTTTCAGCAAGTTCCCCTTTATATTCTTCTGCAATTAGCATTACTGCAACTACCGTTTTGAAAGCAATTTCAATTTCTTCTAACCCAACAATCTTACCTAGCTTTATCGAATTTAATACCTATTTTATCAATGTTAACCATTCATTGGTAGTGGTATCTATTTCCGGAACAGATGTTTCGAATCTTGCAAACGGAAACAGCGCTTTAGAGCCTTATGGAACATTTGAATATTTCGATTTGAGCAAACAGCGAAAAGCCCGTACTTACGGCGAATACAATAAGCATGGTCAGGATTCATGGGCTAACAGTCAGCGAAGCATCGATTTTATTTCGCGCGATGAAATGGGATACAATTATACCATTAAGGAAAAACTTTTTAACCTTTCGCCACGCGACAAATTTCAACGTATTATTTTAAGAGCTGCAGGCGACGATAATTATCCTGCCGATCATCATGCGTCAAATGTAGGAAGTGCGCATCTTCGCGATGCTTATGTTCATAGTCTTGCCAAAATTGGTGGGCTTGATCTTGATGTACGAATTTCAGAAAAAGCAATATTGTATATCGATGGTGTTTACTGGGGCGTGTACGATATTCGCGAACGCCCGGATGATCATGATTATACCGACTATTATTATGGACAAGATAAATTTCACAATCAAACAATTCTGGTATGGGGAAATACATGGGCTGAATATGGAGGCAATCAGGCGCTTACTGATTGGAGCACTTTATATACATATATCATGAATCATGACATGAGCAACCAGACAAATTTTGATTATGTAAACAATCAGTTAGATGTTGCCAGTTTGGTTGATTATTATATTGCAAATTCATTTACTGTATGTTCCGATTGGCTCAACTGGAATACTGGTTGGTGGCGTGGTTTGGATTCTACTGGAACGCATCTTCGCTGGGGTTATCTTTTATGGGATAACGATGCCACATTCGGGTTTTATATCAATTATACAGGAATTCCAAATACTACTCCAAATGCTGATCCCTGCGATGC
>JBBQSF010000167.1:0-5063 GCA_038214085.1 Bacteroidales bacterium
AATATATCAAAAACCCCTTTTGAGACGCAAGGCATTGCGTCTCAACAATAATGCCCCCAAAAGGAGGCATTATTATACATTATTCATTTTCCAAATTACTCTTCGAGAGCGATCTGATCATTCCCAAAACTGATTCCTAACCCGCGGGCGGTTTTCATAAGGGCAGTATCGAGCGTAACCAGGTTTGGTTTTTGAATAGCATCTTCTAAAGTAACACTTGTAATATACGGGTGATTGTATGAAACCATACGTCCGAATTCTTCATTCAGAACCATTTCGAAAGCTTTAACGCCAAATTGCGAAGCAAGAACCCTGTCGTAAGCAATCGGAACGCCACCACGCTGCAAGTGACCCAAAACTGTTACCCTGATATCATGCTCACAACCAAGCTGCTTCAGGTCATCCTGAAGCTTGAAGCCTATACCTCCCAGCCTCATGTGTTCGTAGCCCACTTCGTTGCTTTTTTTTCCTATAATTTCACCGTCCTTTTGCTTAGCACCTTCGGCGACAACAATAATAGCAAATCCCCGTCCTTTATGGAAACGGGCATTAATTTTTGACATTACTTCGTTGGTATCATATGGAATTTCAGGCAGTAAACATATTTCAGCTCCACCGGCAACAGCAGCATTCAATGCAATCCAGCCAGCATCACGGCCCATTACTTCGAGTATAAATACCCGGTTGTGACTGGCAGCAGTGGTTACAAGCTTGTCCACGGCCTCAGTTGCTATTTCAATAGCTGTCTGAAAACCGAAGGTAGAATCAGTCGCAGAAAGGTCATTATCAATAGTTTTAGGAACACCGATAATATTAAGTCCCTGCTTGAACAGTTTTTGTGAAATACGCTGTGATCCGTCGCCACCGATGCTAATAACAGCGTCAATACCAAGATATGAAAGTTTACGGATCATTTCATCCGAACGATCCACATATTCCCATTCCCCTTTTTTATTCTTTACCGGCCAGGCATAAGGGCCACCTTTATTAGTAGTCTGGATGATTGTACCACCCTGGTAATGAATGCCGGCTACTTTCTCCGAATCCAAAACCATAAGTTCGGTTGGCTCGTTCAGAATTCCATCAAAGGCTTTTATACTTCCCAGAACTTCCCAATCAGATTCTTGCGAAGCACGCTTTACAATTGCCCTGATAACTGCATTTAAACCGGGGCAATCGCCGCCACCGGTAAGAACCATTACTCTTTTCATAGATTTATATTATTGATAACCAATTACTTATGGCCATATTTTACAACTTTCAAAAATCGGTGCAAAGTTATACAAAAATAATTGGTAAAAGCTATTTACTAAAATGCATGAATTTTAATACAATTCTATGCCATAAACCTAAAATACAGACAGTTACAATATGTTACCAAAATACAATCCTGGTATATGAATGCCATATAGATATTTAAACAAATGATTTTAAGAAGGTTAAAAATAATCTACGTATAATACTGAATTAAAAGAACGGGGTGTAAAAGAGCATTTGAAAGGCATTTAAAAGCATTTTTAAAAGCATTTTTAAAAACATTTTTTAAAACATTTTTAAAATTGAATATCAGTTACTTTAAATTTAAAAAAGTATTGGAAAATTATTAGCACCAAAATATTAAGTGCTCCGTTTTGTATGCCGGATACAGAGCACTTGACGCATATTAAACTGAAAGGGGAAAGCACCTGGCATTTCATTGCCCGCAAGTCTGAAATACTAAACACTGAGCACAATGCACCTTATTTTAGTGATTTAAAATTTGAATTATTCCAAACCAGAGTGATGCATCATATGAGATAAAGTCACAGGCAATTATTCCATCTTATCGAATTCTTCAATTTCCCTGGAAGAAAGTTTTGCTTCAGAAATCAAACTTTCGCGCGTTGGCTGGCTTAACCAGAATAATACAATACCTGCGATTGGCCATATCAATAAAGCAAAATTGCCCAAAAGCAGGAATATAACTATGGCAAAAAATGCCGGAGCTTCAATAAGCGCTCCACGCAGAATTGACAATTCGCGCCAGGCTTCTAGTTTCCGGTCAAGAGCAGGCAATGCTTTTATGGCATCAAGTTTTTTAGGGAAAATATTTCTGTACACTATAAATATAGCTCCTGTCAATACTATTAACGTAATCAGAAAAGGTGCCCGTTCAACCTGTGATATTTCTGTTTTGGCAAACGGCCCGTTCACTTTGTTAAGAAATAATGATACCGCCAGGAATAAGACAATCCCCATAGCTAGGGAAAAATAAACTATTCGTAAGCTTTTTAGGTAATTTGAGTTCATGGTTTTGGTCGTTGATTTATTGCTAATGGTATAATAGTCATGAAAAACTGTTAAAGATCTTCATTATTTGTCGATTAAGTACTTACCTGACAAACACCGGATTAACTTTGAAAACTCAGTCCTATGATTAAGTAAGTTGATAAGTTAAGTTAATGAATCATTAAATACATTCTGTAATGCTCAAAAGTATGCATTGATTCATTAATTTTGACGCAGCCGAAAAAAATATTTTTTAAAAGTGTAAACTTGATATGGTTTTGATTTTCGATATGGATGGCGTGGTTGTCGATAATTCTGAATGGCATCTAAAGGCTTTTGCCGAATTTGGGAAAAGACATGGATTGAACATTACAAAACAAGGTTACAGTAAACATTTTGGGACTACGAACCATATGATCATGAATTCGTTGTTCAACAGACAACTTACTAACGGGGAAATCGATTTACTGGCAAATGAAAAAGAGAAAATTTACCGTGATATGTACGTACCGTTCATTAAACCTGCTGCAGGATTACCGGCATTTCTTGAATATGCTCACAACCACAATATCCCCGTTGCATTAGCTACTTCAGCACCACCTGAAAATGTGGATTTCACTCTCAATGCAACAGGTTTAAAAAAATATTTCAGCATTCTTACTGATTCATCTATGGTTAAACATGGAAAACCAGATCCTGAAATATATCTCCTTACCGCGGCAAAACTTGGAGTAAAGCCTTCAGATTGTATAGTATTTGAAGACTCAATGGCAGGAATTAAATCAGCACTTGATGCAGGGATGCGGGTCATAGGTGTAGCAACCACTCATAAACCAGACGAATTGCTCGTTTATGTTAAAGATGTGATATTAAACTTTGAAAACGCAGACAAACTACTTGTAGTTTAAAAATTCCAATTACTGCATATAGATTAAACGACAAAAACAATAAAGAAGGAGGGAAATTGATTACCGCTGATCAATAGTATTTTTTATAAATGAGTTGGAAATCTTGTCAGTGCTTGTTTTTAGGAGCAATTTAGGTACAAACATAGAACATAAAATTTAAATACTGAATTCCAATTCCCCCATTGCTCTCATACTCTTTGAGATATTCCATCCGGAATACAACCAATTTGCAAATTCAGGAAATCGTTTTTAGACTATGGTCAAAATATGTCTTATATTATTGAAAACAGTTTACTGCAAATTCAGAAAATGTAATTCCAGGTATAATAATTTTACTCAAAACCAAAAAGCTTAAATAACTTTTTGCATATAAAGTTATTAATTTTGAAGACATATACCAAAGTATGGATATCCTGAGAATAGAACCATTAAATAGTGTATTGGCTTCGTTTTATTTCTGAAACATTTTATAATTTGGGGTTTTAATTTCAAAAATGCAATTCTTGAAAACCAAGACAGTATACATTTCATAAAATTTAGTAAATGACAAAAGAAAAAAAATACAGAAAAAAAAATAATTTTGGTTGAAAAGGGTGAAGTTGCTTTCGCGAACTATGCGATGTCCGAAAAAGTCCAGAATCTTTATGTACATTTGTACTTGCCAGAGATCTTGATAAAATGAAAATTAATTCAGAAAGTAGTAAATGTAATTTCCTGGAAATTAATGACAACACGAAATTTTTTTGCATTCAGCAAACCCCGGAACGACAGGATGAAGAAAATTTCAGCAAAAATTTTATTTTCGAAAAGCAATAGTTTGATAATGTTAAATTCAGTACAAACCAGGTTTTTAAAATTATTAGGGATG
Source organism: Bacteroidales bacterium (assembly GCA_038214085.1). Lineage (GTDB taxonomy): Bacteria > Bacteroidota > Bacteroidia > Bacteroidales > CG2-30-32-10 > JBBQSF01. The sequence continues at coordinate 4,045 of JBBQSF010000167.1, forward strand.
GGTAAACAATTATTAATAAAAGGCTTTTATGTTTTCTTTCTATAAGTGGAATAGCCTGAATAACCCAATTTTATTTTTTACTAACTGGCTTTTAAGGAGACGCGGATTACTTTACATGAGTTCAACTTTTATTTCTGTTTCTAAAAATCCGATACCTATTTTACCAATTCACCGTCCTGATTTATTTTTTAAAAGACTTGGCTTGATGGTCATTTTATTAGCATCAACTTTTCAGGCAATCTTTGCGCAGCATACAACATTAAACAATTATACCGGAAACTGGGTAACACCTTCAAGTTGGAGTCCTGTATGGTCGCTGCCCGTAACCAACGTTAATAATAACAATATCACTATCCAGGGCTATATTACAGCGAATAGTTCCCTGTCATTTTCAGGTTCCAGCAATTTAACTGTCAAAGACACCCTTGTTATAAAAGGTAATTTGACAATGAATGACAACAATGATATAAAAATTGAAGACCAGGGAATAATAATTGTTTGGGGAAACCTCACAATAAGCTACGATACCCAAATAGAGGCAAATGGCTATTTTATTGTAACAGGGAATATTATAAAAGTTGGTGATGTCAGTAAAGGTGAGTTTAGAAGTAATGATAATCCTGTAAAAGTCTTTGTTGGCGGTACAATTCCTATTGGATTAACTGACAATAATTCCAAATATAAGGTTCTGAATTGCACCTCTCCTACTACAACACCTTACCCAAATACCAACTGCAGCTATGGGAATATGGCTGATATTATAAATAGTCTTATTTATACGTTTTATCAAACCACCTGTGCGGCAACCACTCCCACCATTACTGATGCCGGTCCTACCACCTTCTGTGCAGGAGGAAATGTAACACTTACATCAAGCTCGGGAACAACGTACTTATGGTCGAATGGAGCAACAACAAAAAGCATTGTTGTATCCGCTGCAGGCAGTTATACAGTGAAAGTGACTGATGCCAGTGCTTGCCAGAGTCTGGCATCTGTTCCAGCAGTTATCACAGTTAATG
>JBBQSF010000168.1:0-5050 GCA_038214085.1 Bacteroidales bacterium
TACGATTTGGATAATCTGCCAACTTTGATATTGTTATTGGATTCATGTTTTTTTGAAAATATATTTTCTCAACATATTAAAGTAATTTTCCTGCTTAATTTCGGAATGAAACATGCATTCAAAAAGACATTGTGTTCGCAAAATATTACATTTATGAAGGTTTTTTTTAAAAACAGCCTGCCCGCTAATAAAATTACCTAATGAATATGCATCGCTAGTGCAACGGAACAATTCGCCATCGGGCTTCATAAAACATGATGAAAAACCTGTTTGGCAGCGGGTGTTAAAAAAAGTTCTGTTGTGATTGCTAATTGCAAATTCTGTTGGAGGTAAAATAAATTCGGAAATCAGATTTATTTCAGCAGGAGTGTACGATTCAGGGTAAATTTTATTTTGATAGCTGCCATAAAAAAAACGCAAAACTACAGGCTTAATTCCCTGTTCATTAAGTTGATGGATTTGCGCTACAATATTCTCCAATATCATTGGATGCGCAACAATTGAAGCCAAAATAGGAATTCCGCTATTCTTGAGTAAATTAAAATTTTGAATATATGTTTGCAATAAGTTTTTTGATTCCAATTGATCTATATGTAAGGAGGCATTTATTCCTAAAATATGATCTTTGCCTTCAATGGAAAATAATTGCGAATAGTTATCTTTGGTTAAATTGGTATTTATTGAAACAAAATGATTTTTAGTAAGTACTCGAATAATTTTAATAAATTCCGGATACAAAAAAGGTTCACCTCCAGTTATATTTACGAACCATGTAATATCGTTTTTATCAAAAGCTTTCTCAATTTGAACAGGAGTGAATGTTTTATTTGCTGATGGTTTATCGTCGTGGCAATAGTTACAGTTTAAATTGCAATCAGAATTTATTTTCCAAATCATCATTTTGCAATTTTCTGGCAAAAAAGAGCCAGCCACACTCGTTTGTAGCTTTTTGATATTTGAGAAATCAAATTGCAATATGTTGTGGAAGGGATTCATTTGATCAACTTTGAAAAAATTGATTGTCTCTTTTTGCTCGAATAAATCATTCCTTGATACGGACAACTGCATTCATCGGTTTTGCATTTTAGTGTTTTCCCGGAGGGTTTAAAGCTGTTGTTGAAGATATTCCCAAAAAAAGTATCGTCGGAATTGCATCGGTAAACGTTTCCAGCAGGATCAATGGAGAAAAAATCTTTTCCTGCTAAACAATTATTTCCTTTAAATTTGTAATATTTGAGGTAATCAGGCATATCTATTTGCCCGCTCATATAATTTTCAATTCGATTAAGTTCATCCGCAGTATAAGCTTGCGGATACTTTTTATCGTTGTAAATTCCACTAAATGTTTTTGCTGAAATAGTTGTAACACCAAGAGATTTTAAATATTCAATATTTTTTTCCATTTCATTCAGGTGTTCTGGATGAACTACATAACTGGCAATAATATTAAATCCTTTATTTTGCAGAAGATTGTAATTGCAGATAAAATCATCAAGTGCAATATTGTTTTTTTTTCTGAATTCAAAATGAGCCCCGGCGTTAATCATAATCACTCTTTCGGGGTCAATGGTATTGCTGAAATCAATAATATTTTTTTGCGAAAGATTTGTATTTACCGAAATGTAGTTATACTTGGTTAGTCCCAAACATAATTGAACAAATGAAGGAAACAAAAAGGGTTCGCCACCTGTAATTATAATATGACCGGTATTTCCGAATGCAAGAAATGATTTTACAATATGTTCAATGCTGAATTTGCCTACTTCTGGATGCTCTTTTTTATAATGACCGCAATAACTGCATGAAAAATTACAGAGATTATTGACAAACCAGCTTACCATGTATTCACCTTTGCTGAACATGTCCTCCGAAAGGCTTTTACAAGATTCAGGCTGAAAATTGCTTAGGTAATTCTGTATTTTAAGAAATTCGCACATCCCGGTTTGTTTTTTGAATCATTAATTCAAGCGGTTCAACAATAATTGGCATATATTCATTGCAAAACAAGTCGATGTTATTTTCTTTTTCAAATTCAATTACTGCTTTTTCGTTTGAAAGTGAATATTTCGGTGCATTTAAAAAAATCAATTTTGAATCAAGTTGTCTCAAAATTTTTAATGTATCGTATAGGTCAGACAACTCATAGGAATATTCTCTATTCATACTATTAATTGCTTTTGTCATAATTTTTTTTCGTTGCACAGAACCTGTAATTTCGGTTTTAAAATAATCTTTGATGTAAAGATAACCGTTTTGCTTTAATACGTTCCATGCCGTATGAATTGTCTTTTTTTTATTTTTGGAGTGCCCAAAAGATTCGAGAAAATAGATCCGATCAAAGTATTCTGATGGAAATATTTTGTCTAGATTATTAAAATCTCCAAGTGTAATATTTATATTGCCTTTGAGGTTTGAGTTTTTTACAAATCCCAAAGCATCGTCAAATTGTTTTTTTGAATTTGTAAGCGCTTCAATGTCCAATAAGCATTTTTCAGCAAAGGAAATTGCTGGACCACAAATTCCACAACCTGCGTCCAATACCCTTTCCGAATCTTTAAATCCGATTTGCGAAAACAAATAGTTGTGCAATTCAGCAATGTCCTCTGGCCGATGAGCCTGAAAGGTGCTGCCGTAATGCTTTTTATATGCCTCGTGCCAAAAATCATAATAGCTTGCGGTATCTTTAAAATATGCCTTTTTTTCAGTCATGTCATCAATATTTTACAATAATATTGTGTTTTTTAAGAAATTTTTTAGCAAAGTTCAATCGTTCAATTTTGATATCCTCAGACAACTTAGGTTCTATCTTTGACGATGCGCAAGTTTGAAATTCCGAATATATTGAAAATGCAACTTCATCAAATCTAACTTTTTTAATAAATGCTAAAGTCTGATTGAAATCATCGCTGGTTTCTGAGGGAAAACCTATCATAAAAATTCCAAAAAAACGCAACAATTTATTTGCCTTTCTGAATTTTTGAAAAATTTCTACAAGGTGATCCGGATTATGATACCTTTTCATTTGTTGCAAAACCTGGCTGCTCCCAGACTGAACCGGACAAGTTATTGTTTGAATACATCCCTTTTTAATGATGCTTAAAAATGATTCTTCATATTTCACTATCCAAAAAGGGTTTAATCCGTCAAGCTGCCATTTTACTTTGCAATCAGAGTGTAAATCGGCGAGGTGATTTAATAAATCGGGGAGGTTGTCGCCAGTATCAGTACCATAAGAACCAATATCTTCAGATATAAATACGAATTGCCTAAATCCGTTTTTAATTAGCTGTGTATATTCCGTAACAATTTCTTTTCTGAGCTTGCTTTTAATTCCAGTTATGCAATTTTTTGTGTTACAAAATGTACAATTAAACGTGCAGCCAATGTTAAGTGTAATAAAACACGTTTCGTTTTTTAATTTATTTTTATTAAGCCAAATCCCAAACTTCTTCATATCATTTTTTAATGAAATTTGACGGAACCAATGGCGTATAGATGAAGGCCTAATCGAGTATGTTGCTTTTGATAATGAATAATGATCCTTACAAAGATTATTTTCGCTAAAAAAATAATTTTCAGGGATGTTTTTCCAAAGGATTTTGTTGACAGGAAAAAATTGATCTATTTTCCACATTTCCATTGGATGTAAATATTTATAATCAGAAAAATTAATAGTTATTTGTTTAAGTTGTTCAATGGATATGCAGCCAGTAATTATAATTTTTTTTGATAGTGCTATTGCTTTATTGATTTCAGAAGATGTATTCTGCGCAACTTTATCGCCAACAGAACAAGCTGAAATAATTAGTATATCAGCCATTGACATTTCAGAAACAAAGGAATAACCATTCTGCAGGAAATAATGCTTGATTTTTTCTGCTTCCAAAAGACGCATCGGGCATCCAAGAGTTGTAATGAAGACTTTTTTCAATGATGTGTAATTTTTTTCATCTGTTCCAGATTCATTTTCTTGTAATTTTTTCGCGAACAGCATATTTAAAAGCACCTACAGTATTAAAAATGTTAGTTCGAAAAATTAACCTTCCAGCTTAACTTTGGTTTCAAAGGCCCTTGAAACTTTGGAAACCGGGTTGTGTAATCTGCATAATTTTGCTCGGATATTTTATTTATTCGAAAAGTTAGAAGATCATTCTCATGTAAAAGTATTGTTTTATTATCCTCAGAAAAAGAAAGCCCCACATGAATTATTGTGTCATTAAAAAGATTTGCTTCAATTTGCGCTTTAACAATGTAATTGCCAGTCGCAGTGATTTTTTCGCAAACAATATTCGACTGCATTATGTGAGAAACCATAAACAGACCAGTCAAATGGCTGAATAGTATCCCTATGTCTAGAATAGAGTGATTGTCGTGTTTTTCAAATTCAATTCCAAATTCAATTTGCTGATTTGTAAAAAGAGGATCGCCGATTTGACCACCACTGGGTTGAACAAAAAACGATTTCAAATAAATTCTGTTTCCACTTTCAGATTTCTCAAAATCTTTCCTTAAAATTTCCTGAAAATCCGAATTAGAATCAATACACTTTTTAAGTGGTGAAGCAGAATCGCTGATGTATAAATTTAACACATCTTCGGTATCTCCAAATGATTGCAAATGGCCATTTTGAAGATAAATCACTTTATTGCATAATTTGGATATTTCAGAAATATTGTGAGAAGCCATGATAATTGTTTTTCCTTGGAATGACAATATCTTCTGAATAACTTTTTGTTGGAATTCTAGGTCGCCAATGCTCAATACTTCGTCAAATAAAAGAATATCTGCATCAACATGTGCTACTACCGAAAATGCAAGCCGCACATACATTCCCGATGAATAGTGCTTTACGGGTGTGTTGATGAATTCAGCAATACCAGAGAATTCAATTATTTCGGGCAGAATTTTTAATATTTCTTTTTTAGTGAACCCCAATAGGGCACCTGACAAAAATATATTTTCTTTCCCTGATAATTCCGGATGAAATCCCATTCCAATATCCAATACCGATGCTACTTTACCACAGCGTTCAATTGAGCCTGATGTTGGT
>JBBQSF010000169.1:0-4846 GCA_038214085.1 Bacteroidales bacterium
GTGATCTGGCTGGGATTCGAACCCAGGACCCCATCCTTAAAAGGGATGTGCTCTACCTGCTGAGCTACCAAATCATCCTTTAATTTTTTGGAGGTGCAAAGATACTTGCATTATTTTAATTTCCAAATATAAATTAAAGAGATTTCCTTTTTTTTTTATAAAACAATGTTTATCAGTTTTATAGAATTTCAATAACATTTGACATTTTTAAATACTTTTGCATTCTGAACTAATAAATATGAAAGATAAAGTTGTAATAATTACTGGAGCCAGTTCCGGAATTGGCCTTGCCCTTGCAGAAACATTCGCCCAAAAAGGATCAAAAGTGGTTATGGCTGCAAGAAGCATTGAAAAACTTTTGGAAATTTCGGAACAGTTAAACAAAAAAGGCTATGATACTATTGCCGTTTGCTGTGATGTCAGCAAAGAAAACGACTGCAAATTGCTTATTGAAACTGCAATTGAAAAATTCAAAGGAATTGATGTGCTTATCAACAATGCAGGCATTTCAATGCGCGCAATTTTTGAAACACTCGACTTGTCTGTGATTCACAAACTCATGGACATTAATTTCTGGGGCACAGTTTATTGTACAAAATACGCTCTTCCCTACCTCCTGAAATCCAAAGGATCAGTTACCGGAGTATCTTCTATTGCCGGTTACAAAGGCTTACCTGGTCGCACAGGGTATTCCGCTTCAAAATTTGCTATGCAGGGATTTTTAGAAACACTGCGAATTGAAAATCTTAAAAAGGGATTACATGTGCTTATTGCATGTCCGGGATTCACCGCATCAAACATAAGAAATACAGCATTAGCAGCTGATGGAAGTCAGCAAGGCGAATCGCCGCGTGATGAAGGAAATATGATGACATCAAAAGAAGTGGCTGAAAAAATCTATAATTCAATAAAGAAACGCAAACATAGAATTGTGATGACAACAACAGGAAAATTAACTGTTTTGCTTAATAAGTTTTTTCCTAAAATGGTTGACAAAATGGTTTATAACCACATGGCAAAAGAACCAGATTCGCCTTTTAAATAAGCCGTATAGTCTTATTCTGATCAAAGCATTAAATTAAAAAAAAAATCTATATTTGCATATTAATCTATTTTTAAACTTTAAACAATGGAAAATCCTTCAATAAAAATAAAACTCGGTCTCGACGAATTAAGGTTCGGTATGACCATGGATGAAATTAAAAGAATTCTTGGCGAACCTGACGAAATAGAAGATGCTACTGAAGATTTAGTTATTCTCTGGAATTACTGGGACCCGGGTTTGTGCATCTTTTTCAATACTGAAGAAGGCAACAGATGCGAAGCAATCGAAACAGATAATTCAGAAGTTACTCTTTTTGGCAACAGCATATTTGATCTTACCGAAGAAGAAATAATCGAAATGTTTAAATCAAAAAAGTTTGTAGATGTTGAATCCGAAGTAGAAGAATGGGGCGAAAAAAGAGTCAGTATTTGCGATGCCGCTGTGGATATGTACTTCGATAAAGGCGAACTGGTTTCGGTAAACTGGGGCGTTGAATATGGCGACGATGAAAAAATAATTTGGCCTGAATAGTATTCCAATTTTTATCCTATCTTTAATGAAAAAATAAAAATGAAAAACATTTTATTTTTTCAAGTACTTTTTCTTTGTTCTACACTATCCTTTTCGCAAAATTATTTTCCTGCGAAAGCAAATTCAGTTTATTTATTCGCAGAAATAAATGCGAGTTATAGTTCTAACTTTGTTGCAGTAAAGTGGGATTCAATAAATATTTCAGGACAAAGCACGACTTTCTATTCAAGCAATTTCATTGCTGACACAAATCAGTTAGTTATTTCAGGGGAATGCTTTGACACCACTGCGGGTTCTGTTCTCGGAAAGATTTTAATTAACAATTCCGACAGTATTTGTAAAATCATCAATTACAAAAGTGATACTGTTATCATTAAACCCATGGCCAGTCAGGGAGTTTCGTGGAAATTATACATCTTCCAAAACCTCGATTACATTTCTGCTACAGTCGATTCTATTGCATTACACACTTTTTATGGAATTACTGATTCGGTAAAGTATATTTCCTTAACAGCAAAGAATTCTTCTAACATAAATATTTCTTCTTCTTACAACAACAAGCAACTTCAGCTTTCGAAAAATTTTGGAATAATTCAAAGTTTAAATTTCTATATGTTTCCTGATCTTGACTCCACGCTATATATAATCAAAGGTTCAACAAATCCTGATTTTGGTATCAAGGACCTTACTTACCATGATGTGTATGATTATGATATCGGGGATGAATTTCATTATTTGGCTGAAGAAACCAACTGGCTTTACAATATGACCGATCATCATTATTATATTGATAACGGAACCATTACGCAAACGATTCGTTATGTGAGCAGCCGTGCAGATTTCCATGCAGGCGATTCAGTAAAATATGTTTATCACGATTGCAAACGCATCATAACCTATCTGGCTGCACAAGCCGACACATCATATCTTCAGGATACCATTAACGAAACCATTGAATTCAGTAAGTTAAATAATGCTGATTTTAATCATTTGCCATTTGAATATATTGGAAAATACCATTCAACAAATGATTCGTTATATTTCTATAGGCTAACGACAATAATTGGCGGAAGCAAATTCTTGAAATCAGTAATGTATAATGAGGTTATGAAAATAGACAGTTGCTGGGCTTCTTACTTGATGGATCCCGGACCAACTGCGTATAATTTCATACAAGGCGGTGGTGGACCTTTTTACTATTTCGCGGATTGGATGGGTTATGTTGAGCGAAGTGAACTTATATATTTTAACAAAAATGGCGAAACATGGGGAACTCCCATTGCTTCGGATTGTCAGGATTTATTTAGCGGAATTTCGGATTATCCCTTCCAAATTGAAAAAGTTGCAATCTATCCGAACCCTGCTAATGACAGACTAAATATTATAATTTCAGGCGTTCCTGATTTTGAAAAGCCAACATTTATTGTTTATGATTTGTCAGGTAAGAAAATAGCTGAATCATTATTATCAGCAGGAACAACTGCCTTTGATTGCACAAATCTGAAATCAGGTGCGTATTATTACAAAATGATTTCAAAAAATTCTTCCCTAAGCGGAAAGTTAATTATTCTTCACTAAAAAATAATTTCAGGATCTGGGATGGTATTTCATGATAGTATCTCTCAAATATTTCCGATCTAGATGCAAATAAATCTCAGTTGTGGTAATGGATTCATGCCCCAGCATTTCCTGAACGGCACGTAAATCAGCGCCTCCTTCAATAAGATGTGTTGCAAACGAGTGACGAAATGTATGGGGACTAATTGATTTATTAATACCTGCTTTTTTTGCAAGCTGCTTAATAATCGTAAAAATCATAACTCTGGACAGCCTGTGTCCCCTTCGGTTCAGAAAAACAATATCTTCTTCGGTTTTTTTTACCGCAATGTGGCAACGGATTTCATGAAGGTAAGCCGTAATGTATTTTATTGCTGAACGCCCCACAGGAATCATTCTTTGTTTGTTTCCTTTTCCTATAATTTTCACAAATCCATCGTTAAAAAATAAATCTGAAATTTTAAGATTCACAAGCTCTGACACTCGAAGTCCGCAACTATAAAGTGTTTCAAGCATTGCTTTATTTCGTTCCCCTTCGGGTGTGCTTCTGTCAATGGTTGCTATTATTTGATCAATCTCTTCAACAGAAAGGGTATCCGGAAGTTTTCTTCCAAGTTTGGGCGATTCAAGAAGCTCGGCAGGATTTTCACTTATGGTGTTTTCCAAAACCAAAAACTTATAAAATGCCTTTATTCCTGAAATTATTCGCGCCTGAGAACGGGCACTTAAACCAAGATCATTAATGGCTGTGAGAAAATTATAAAAAACAGGAAGGTCAATTTCATCAGGTTTTTTTGCATTGCCTGATGATTCAAGAAATTGCACAAACACTTTAATATCATGCTTGTATGCTTCTATGGTATTAACCGACAACGATTTTTCAAGTTGTAGATATACAATAAAACCCCTGACATAACTTTCCCACATATATTGATTCAAAAGTAGTATTTTTGAACTTTCAGAAAGGATAAAAAATAAAATTCTGTGATTTTGATTTTATTAATAAAAATATTTTATATCTTTGCACTCCAAAATAAAAAAGAATACCGATGGCAAAAAAGAATAAAGAAGCAAGAGGTCAGGCAATACTTGAATGTACTGAACATAAAGCTAGTGGAATGCCGGGAACATCTCGTTATATTACCACAAAAAACAGGAAAAATACTCCTGAGCGTTTGGAATTGAAAAAATACAATCCCATTCTGAAAAAATATACTGTTCATAAAGAAATTAAATAAATTATACCATGGCAAAGAAAGTTGTTGCAACGCTAAAAACCACTACCGGTAAGGATTATGCTAAAGTGATTCGTATGGTTAAATCGCCTAAAACAGGTGCTTATACCTTTAAAGAACAGATAGTGGCTAACGATGTATTGAAAGAATATCTTGAAAAAAAATAATTTCTTGTAGAATATTCATGAAAAGCTTTTTTCCTGACAGGGAAAGAGGCTTTTTTATTATAATTTAATCGCATTTAAATGGGAATTTTCGGTTTCTTTTCAAAAGAAAAAAAAGAAAAGCTGGATAAAGGTCTTGAGAAAACAAAAGAAAGCGTTTTTTCAAAATTATCCAAAGCCATTATCGGTAAATCAAAAGTTGACGATGATGTGCTTGACAATCTTGAGGAAATTCTCATCTCTTCTGATGTTGGCGTTGAAACAACACTTCGTATTATTGCACGGATTCAGGACAGGGTTTCAAAAGACAAATA
>JBBQSF010000170.1:0-4822 GCA_038214085.1 Bacteroidales bacterium
AACACATTAAGCCGCGAAAGCCTTATGGAAACCTTTTCTTCAAAAGTGTCTGCATTCAAAATTACAAGCCTGTATTTATTCTTAAGCTTTTTGAAAAATGTTTTTCGTTTTTTCTTTTCTTCTGTCATTTATTTACTCAAAATGCAAATATCGGAATTAATGGTGTAAATTAATGTTAAAAAAGATTAATCATTATTGCATGAGTTGGATTTGAAAAATTTTTATTGCTTAAAAAATAGCTTTTTTGCTATGGTTTGTTTTTTTAGAAACTGGTTTGTTTTTTTTCTTATTTTAATACTGGTGTAAGAGTTTATTAAAAAATGTAATGTAATAAATTAGCACAAAATAAAACCGAATTTTTTCGCAGAAAAAAAGTTTGCGTTTCGGCTTAATAGCGGTATCATCAACGACGGGTAAGGCCTGTGTATTTATGGGTTGATGATATCCGAGGTTTGTTTCGCATTATCTTGCTTTAGCGAAACAAAATTATATTTCGAAACGCAAAAGGTTCCTGCCTACCGGTCAGGCAGGTTTGTAGCTTTTTGCCTTCAAAAAGCGATAAAGAATTAATTTTCACAAATTCAATACAGTTTCTTAAAATCAAAGAAATTATTTTCAACTATTTGCTTTTTCCTTTTTGTAATTTTTTGTTTTCTTTTGATTCTGGCAAATAATTTTCTTTTGAAATCACTTGGTCTCCAGTTTTTAATTCCAACGCTTTTCTTGCGTCACCTGCAATTTTCCCTCCTTGTTTTGCCGCAACTTTATTTTGTGTAAAACCTTTAGGATTTTTTGTTTTTACAATAGCGGTGGTGGAGGCTTCTCCAAGCATTGAAAAAATCAACTCAAGGTCTGTCATGTGATCACGTAAATTTTGGTTTTTTAACCCTTTTACTTTTTTGTATTCTGATGGGGTCAATCCGAAGGTTGCTTTTGATATTTCTGCTGTTAGAATTGAATATTCAATTTGTTCTTTTACGCCTCTATTTTTCCCTGCCTGTCCGGCAGGCAGGCACTCTTCTGTCAGTTCTTCACGAATTGCGATGCTGCGCATCCGTTTTTCAATCCAATTGTCGGGATAGCCTTTAAGTTTGTATATTTCCCGCGTTCTTTGTGCTGCCAATTCAGGGTTTTCAATTTCATCCAACCTGTCCGAACCAACCTGGGCCAGCCATTGCTTAAAGGGCTCCGCTTTTGGTGAAGGAATTGATTGAATAATTCTTAAAAGTCCTTTTGCGTTAGCTGCTTGTACTTTACGCATTTTCTTGTCTGCAGCAACCATTTCAACTAGGGTACAAATTGTACCCCAGTTGCTTTTTAGAATTTCATCACGACTTAAAATTCTTTTTATATATTGCTTAACATCAGCACTGTCAGTAAGAATTGCAACAACATCTTGTACCGAAAAGTACCATTTGTTTTCTTGCTCATTCCAAACCGTCCGTATTTGCTTGCTTTCAAATAATTTAATATTGCTCATTGTGTAATTCAATTACAAAAAATCATCAAAATAGGTTTCAATTTTTTTGTAAAGATGCAATCTGTCTTTGCCTCTCACATTGTGCTCGTGTTCGGGATACACAAAGTAATCCACCTGTTTACCCAAATCAATACATTTTTGCAGGAACAACAGTGAATGCTGCCACACCACAGTGTTGTCAATAGTTCCGTGAATAATTAAAAGTTTCCCTTTAAGTGTTTTTACAAAATTCAGCAAATTTGCATTGTCGTAGCCCAAAGGATTTTCTTCGGGTGTGTCCATGTAGCGCTCACCGTACATTATTTCATAATATTTCCAGTCGATAACTGGTCCGCCAGCTACAGCAGCTTTAAACATTCCTGGATTTTTTAATAACATAGAAATGGTCATAAATCCGCCATAACTCCAACCATGAACTCCAAGCCGCGTGGTATCAACAAAGGAAAGCTTCTTTAAATAGTCTACACCCAGCAATTGATCTTCCATTTCTATGGTTCCCAAATTGCGGTGAATGGCTTGTTCAAAAGCAAGTCCGCGCCCCGAAGAACCGTGATTGTCCAATGTAAATACAACATAACCTTTGGCTGCCAGATATTGTAAAAACATTCCCGAGCCGCCGAGCCACGATTCGGTTACCAACTGGGTATGCGGACCTCCGTAAACATAAATAATGGTCGGGTATTTTTTCTTTGGGTCAAAATTAGCCGGCTTGATAAGCCTGCAATACAAATCAGAACTGTCGTTTGCTTTAATAGTAAAAATGGACATTTCGCCAAGCTTGTAATTTTTTAAAGGATTTTCGCTCGAAAAAATGGTCTGCAGTTTCTTGCCCGCCGATGATAAAAGCAAATAATCATTAGGCACAGTGGTGCTTGAAAAATTATCGAGTGCAAATTTTCCATCCTTACTTATCTGAGCATTATGAGATCCTTTAACGGTAGAAATTTGTGTAATTTTTCCGCTTTTCATGTTAACCGAAAATAAATTATTTTCAATAGGTGTGGGTGCTGCAGCCATAAAAAATAAGGAAGTTCCAGCAGCATCCATTCCTAACAATTCAGAAACTTCCCAGTTTCCCTGCGTCAATTGTTTGATAAGTTTTCCGTTGGTATCGTATAAAAATAAATGATTGTAGCCGTTGTTTCTGCTCTGCCAGATAAACTGACCCGGATTTGTTTTTAAAAAGTACAGCGGATTAACAGGTTCAATATATTTATCATTTTTTTCTTCGAAAAGTGTTTTAACAAAATCACCGCTGCTTGCATCGTATTGATTGAGTTTCATTAGTGTTTGCTCGCGGTTAATCACGGCAATGTAAATGTACTTTTCATCAGGACTCCATGTAATATTTGTAAGGTATTGTTCAACAGGTTCTCCTGTTTGAAGAAAAACAGTTTTAGCATTTGCAGGATTGTAAACCCCAACGGTAACTTGATGGCTCGTCATTCCAGACATTGGATATTTAATGAGTTCTTCGGTTGCTGGGCGCTCGGTAATATGCACCAGCGGATAATCCGTAACCATGGTTTGATCCATGCGGTAAAAAGCCAGAAATGTTCCTTTTGGCGACCAGAAAGTTCCTTTGCTGATTCCAAATTCATCGCGATGAACCGATTTTCCGTTCACAATATTTATATCCTTATCGCTGGTAACAGCTGATTCCTTGCCGTTAACCGCAACATATAAATTATTGTCAATGGTATAAGCCGTATTGTATGTGGATTCATTGATATCAGTGTTTTCAGCCTTTTCATTCAGCGTGTTCACAGTAACAAGTTTTTTTAAGCCAATATTGTAGGTGTAAATCTTGTTGTTTTCAAAAAAATAAAACGATGATGCATCAATCCACAGCACCTGTGGTAAAGCATCCAGTTCTTTTTCGGAAGAAGCTTTAAGTGCGTTGTTGAGCGTGGTAAGATTTAAAATAGTATCCTTGTTTTCATTGCTCGTATTTCCTTTAACAATGCTGTTTAACGCCACGTAAGAGTAGTCGTTGCTGGCGCCAATCCATTGCAGTTGATCAAGATATTTAGGATAAACACTGCGTTTGAATGCCTCTTCAAATGTTAAGGTTTTTTCCTGAGCCTGAACATTGGTAATCCATAGGAAGAAAATAATAGACAAAAATTTAAGGTACTTCATAATTTGATTTTTGAAAAATATTCAACAATAAAAAATTTATTAATATCTGATAAAAAAAACATTTAAGCTTCAAGGATGTAAATTTATTATTTTCTTCCTTTGCCTCATTCCTGAAGGATGAATGGATTTTTAGCAATTTACATCCTTTAGGATTGAGGCAAAATGAATTGATAAAAATCAATTCATCAAAACTATTAAAACCAACCCCTTGTTTTCACAAAACCCATAGATACCTTATTTAACTTGATATTTCACGCATTTCCATTTTTTTTATCGGACAACAGTTTTTACAAATAACTATTTTTTCTCTCCCATTTTCTGTTCAATCTCGTCCAAGCGATCGTTTGCAGAGTGAACCATCATTGTTACTCTTACAAAAGGACCGCCAAGAAGGAACAATGCGCCTGATATCAACAAACCAAATAAGTTAAAATCCATTATATTAATTATGATTCCTGTTATTCCGATTAATACGGCAAGTATTCCACCCGGTACTCCAAGCGGGCATCTTAATTTTTTCTTTTTTTCCATTTTAATATGTTTTAAGTTTATTAATTAAATCCTGTTTAGAAGGCACTTCCCTGAAAATAATTTTGTTTTCAATTAGAACAGTTGGCACAGCGTGAATGCCTAATTTCAATGTTCTAATCATTCCTAAAGGCATATTGGCTAAGGTTGTTTTCAGGAAAAACTTTTTGCCGAATTCGGGCAAAACCTCATCGAGCATACGTTTCATTACCTTACAGTTGGGGCATGATAACGTGTAAAACATTTCAATAACAATAGGCTTTTCAGTATTCATTTTGAGCAATTAATCTCTGTCACTTTTAGTATCTTACTTAAGCAAAGTTACTAATAATTATTCATATTTGTGTGCGCTCCGTTGTGCGAAGCTTTATGCCTCGCACTATTGTGCTTACAAATTGCACGGTATATTTTTAAAAAATATATCTTTGGCAAATGGGTTTTAAATTCTGAAAAAAGAATATTAATGAGAGCTACGAATGTTGCATGGATACAATATGTCAGAAATAGTCCGCATAAAAAATTATTTATTTTTGTTTATGATTATGATACTTTGCTAAAATACAATAATATCGATACTATCAGAGCGAAGCGGTTATTCAAGGAATTGTCCTTTACTGAAAAAGAGTTAAATGATATTAATTGGCATATTGAGTATTTTGGCAAATAACTTTA
>JBBQSF010000171.1:0-4742 GCA_038214085.1 Bacteroidales bacterium
ATTATTAATGTCCGATAAAAAAACATTTAAGCTAAAAGGATGTAAATTTATTATTTTCTTCCTTTGCCTCATTCCTGAAGGATGAATGGATTTTTAGCAATTTACATCCTTTAGGAATGAGGCAAAATGAATTGATAAAAATCAATTCATCAAAACTATTAAAACCAACCCTTTGTTTTTACAAAACCCATAGATACCTTATTTAACTGGATATTTCACGCATTTCCATTTTTTTTATCGGACAACAGTGATTCTGATTCATATATTTTTCATTTTTAAATGGGAAAATGCATTAACAAAATTGCAACACGCTCCCGCAAATTATCAGTATCATTTAAGTAATAAATAACGGTTTGTGAATCAGCTTTCATGTCATATGCTTCTGTAATGAATTCAGTATTTAGGTCGATTGTTTCCAACATTTTTAAAAGCCTTGAATCGTCTAATCTTTTCAGAGAAGCAACAAATCTTTTTGCCAAATCTTTAAAAGAATAGAGATATGCAGTTTGCATTTCAGGGTCATCGCTTGGCGAACATTTGCCAAGTGGAAAATTCTCCACTTCCTCAGAAAGCGTTTTTATTCTTTCAATTAATTTTGACATTTACTCAAATTCAATGTTATCAATTTCTTTCATTATTCTGTCAGTTTCCGAAAGGGCAACAATTATTTTCTGATAATGTAAAATATCGTCAAATTCAAGTTTGCGTTCTTTTCGGTCTTTAAGCCATTTTTGGGCTGGTTGATAGCCTCCAATGTAAAAGTTCCAAGCAATTTCGGGAACATTGGCGAAATACTGCGTTTCATTTATGTAAACTTTACCACGGTAATTGAGCGAATTCGAAATGAAGCGTGGTTTGATTACTACATTATCGCCATCTATTGGATATTGCGTAATGTATTTTTCAACTGTTGGACTTTCCAATAAATGTATTTGCCGAATTTCTCCACCCAATTTTACCAATTGCCAAAACGTTTCTTTGTCTTTAGGATAAGGCACTCTGGGGAAATCAATTTTTAAAAATTCTTTGTATTTTTCTCTATAAGTTGGCGAATGTAAAACAGCATAGATGTAATCTAAAATATCAATTGGGGCCATTTCGACAGGCTCAATAGCCGAAGAAACAGAATCGGACACTGAGCTTGTAGAAATGTCTTTTTCGTTGGTGAATGTTAATCCTAATTTATCTGCTATTTTCTTTACTATTTCTGCGTTTAAGTTTGGGGTTCTTTCTGCTGTTTTTCCAATTGTTTGTTGACCATTTGTTTTTGAGTATAAATATAATGGAAAAACATATCCATTATCTAATGTTGAGACATAAGATTTGTCAATTATTAATTTAGTAATGCAAAACTTACTTAAAAAATCATTTCGTATCCCCTTCAGACTTACAAGTCCAAAGTTGTCTAAATCAATAAAATTGACCATCAGTTTTCCCCTGGCTCTTTCGATAAGTTTTGTGTCGTAGTTTATGTATCGAATATCAAATAACCTATAGTTTACTTTTTTCAATTTAATTTCATTTGGAAATCTTTGACTTAATTCAGCCTTATTAAAAGCAATCAATTCTTTATCGTTACTTGTTGTAATCCCCATACCAAAAACAACAAACAATTCATCAATCTTAAACCCTTTTTCATACATTCCGCTTTCGTCAAAATCTTTCTTCACTAAAAAAAAGTTAGGTTGATTGGGTTCTAACGCTGTCCATTCTATTGATGATATAGTATTTTCATTCAGAAAATCATATTTTTCTTCGCGTTTTCCTTGCAGGCTAAAATGGAATACTTGTGCGCGTTTTTTATCTTGTTTTGCCATTTTATTTCAAAAATTTACGGTTTCCTACATCTTGCAAAATACTCATTTGCTTTATCGCTATTTGGTTTAACTTAAGCAAACGTTTGTTTTGCGGCATGTTTTCATTTATAAAAACGGCATTCAGGTTTTCCATATTCGATAAACAAATTAACTCGTTAATTCCGGCATAGTCGCGGATATTGCCTTTTAATTCGGGATTTTGCTCACGCCATTGTTTGGCGGTTATTCCAAACAGAGCCACATTCAACACATCGGCTTCGTTGGCATAAATTATTGAAGTTTGAAGCGCAGTAAGTTCTTTTGGTATAAGGTTTTGTTGAACGGCATCAGTATGTATGCGGTAGTTGATTTTAGCTAATTCGCGTTTTGCACTCCATCCTATTTGTGTTTGTTCTTCTTCTTTTAGTCGTTGAAATTCTTTAATCAAATACAATTCAAATTCGACCGAAACCCAACTTGCAAATTTGAAAGCTATATCTCTTTGAGCAAAAGTGCCGCCGCCAGCCCCGTTTTTCGATATAATACCAATAGCATTCGTAGTTTCAATCCATCGGGTAGGACTCATTGTAAATGAATTACTTCCGGCTTCTTTTAAAAGGGGGTCGAATTCGACCCCTTTAAATGCCGGATTGTTTAATTGTTCCCAAAGTCCTAAATATTCTAATGTATTTTTCGAACGCATCCAGTTCTTAACCACATCTTTTGGTTCAAGCAAATTTTTTTGTTTTGCAATATCTGTTATGCTTATATAATCTATCCCATTAATTTTGATATTTCGGATAGATAGCTCTTTTACTATTAAGCTGCTTGTTTTCACCATTTCTATTTTCTCTTTTTCACAAAAATATTTATACTCACCCCTTGCATTATATCAAACACATTTTGGTCGGGCGATCCATCGGGGCAAACCTCTTTCTTTTTAGCATTGCCATGCAAATCAAGAATATAAATTTTATCGAATGTTTTCATCAGTTCTTCGCGCATTTTACGGTGTATAATGCCATCGATAAAACTATTGTTTGAGATATAGGCTAAAATTCCTTCACCAGTTTTTTCAATAAAATGTTGTCCAAAACGTATAAATTTAATGTAATCGTCAGACAGAGGCTGAATATTTCTTTCGTTTAATTCTTTTTTATAGTCAGAAGTTAAACTTTCTATCCATTTACCTTTGTTTGTGCTGCTTACACTATACGGTGGATTTCCAATAACACACATTACAGGAGTATCACGTTTAATGTGGTTTGCTTCATTTGCTTCGGTGCTTAGCCAATTGGCAAAAAGAGTACCTGTGTCTTGGTGGTATTCTTCTAAACTGTTCGTAAGGAAAACTCTAAAACGTTGGTCTTTGGTAGGTTTATAACCTGTTTCGGTTAATAGCAAATCTAACTTTAAATGCGCCATTGCATAACTTGCCATAAGCAATTCAAAACCATTTAGACGAGGCAACAAATGCGTTTCTACGTAATTGCTCCAAATGCCTTGTTGCCCTTCAAACTTTTTATGTATAAGTTTTATAACTTCGGCTAAAAATGTTCCTATACCAGTTGCAGGGTCGAGTATTTGTACTTTGTGTACTTCCTGTTCTATCTTTTTGCCTTGCACGTCAACTTTAATTTTTGTTTTGCTGGTGTCGGCAAGTCCTTGCGGTAAATTAAATTCGGTTTTCAGAATATCGTCAACAGCACGCACAATAAAATTTACAACAGGTGCAGGCGTGTACCAAACACCACGGGCTTTACGTAATTTTGGGTCGTATTCGCTTAGGAAAGTTTCGTAAAAATGAATTATAGGGTCTTCCATTTTTGTGCTTTTCCCGTAGTTTTTCAAAATTTCATCTACGTTGCACGCAAGGAAAATATTTACCAAATCGTCAACAATCCATTTTATACGGTCGTCAACGTCCAAACCTGCAATATATCCAAACAGTTTTTTAAGAAAAGGATTTGATTTTGGAATGAGTTCGTATGCTTCCTGTCGACTGAATGTTTCTAACGAAGCGTCGTGCGAACGAGCCGCAAACATACCGTAAGCAATGGTTTGAGCGTAAACATCGGCAAATCCTTTGGGTGTAATATCGTGTATTAGGATTTGTTTGAAAGCATGCATTTGGTCTTTCAGCGTGCTGTCTTCGTTGTGCGTTTCATCGCTTTTTAATGCTCTTTCAATAACATCGGAAAGAAGTCGGGCTTTGCCAGCCATCATTTCCGCAAGTTTTTTACTGCTTTTTATTGTTTGCCCAATGTGAGTGCAAAAGTCTTTAATCAGATTTTCAAATCGCTCAAAATTCTCTGTTATTGGTTTTATCCCTTTTTCAGTAACTTCTCCAATTGCAATTTTGGTTACAAATTGTCCTTCACGATATAAATAGAAATCTAAATAGTCGGTAAAAATCAAGTTGTTCAAGGATGCTTTGTATCGGTCGAATTGTTCTTTGTTTCCAGTCTTTTTAGCGCCTTCAAGGTCTTTGTCGCCTATATCTTTTGCTTCAATAAATCCAACGGGAATTGTTGCTGAGCCTGTCGAAGCATCCTTTTTTGTCAAGATGTAATCAGGTGCTCCGCAACTTTGTCTTTTCGGTTCGTTGGTTGCTCTAATTGTAGGTGCAATACTTTCAATAAGTTGTTCTAATATTCCACGAAAAGTGTGTTCGGTTGCATTTCCAGCTTTGAACTTTTGATTTACATTGTCAATATATTGTTCTAAATTCATTTTTAAAATTCGTTTCAAATAACTACAAATGTATCAATTTCCCGCAGTGCGTTGGCGAGAAAACAACTCTTTTGCAAACTTCGGTTTCGTGTCGGCTTGAGCGGTTTGCAAATGTGTTGTTTTGTGGGTTGGCTGTTCATTTTATCTTTTTTTCTCTCTGCAAAATTACCGCTGTCGTTTCATTTTTTTAGGCTTACAGCCAACTATTCTACA
>JBBQSF010000172.1:0-4714 GCA_038214085.1 Bacteroidales bacterium
CCATCTTCAATGGTGAAAATTGTGTAGTATTCACAATGACCAAAATGGTCATCAACTTGTTCTCCTCTTGTTGGTATTGCAATTTTTTTCATAATGATTTAATTTTATTTATTAGTGAATCTTGTATCTGATTTTGTGATATTTTTAATTTTTGCTCTCATTATATCTAAGTCGTTTTCCTTTGCCTACGCCTCCTCCGGAATTTCTTTTACAACCCAAGCCTTTCCCAAGTTGGGTTTGAGCAGATTCTTTGTTGTTTTCTATCGTTTTTTTGCAAAGTCCGAGACCTCTGCCTGAGCCTTTTTCTTTGCCATCTGGACCTGTTCCATTTAATCTTGGCATATAATTCTCCTTTATTTTTGATTTAATTTTAGAAGTTCAACAATATCTCCTATATTTTTTTCGTGATCCGTAATTACAACCATTTGAATTGAAAGTTTATCTAACGCTGCTTTTGCACTTAACCCAAACTCTCCTGAGATTATTCTTTTTACTCCCAATTTTTTTATAAATTCAACTGCGGATAAGCCCACATTTGATTGCATTGCTTTGCATGTGTTTTCAATAAAAGTGAAGTCGGAAGTATCCGTATCGTACAAAACAAAATAAGCACAACGGGCAAAATGTGTATCGATTTTCGACCCTGGTTTATTTCCTGTTGAAGTGATGGCTATTTTCATATCTTCATCGTTTTGGATTGCACAAGATTGTTTCCTTTAAGGCTCTCATCCACTTTTGATATCAATACGGAATTACAAATGGGGCAATTTTTTATTTCATTTTTTTCATCTGGGTTATTGAAATGACTGCCACAATTGGTGCACTGATACCATTCATTATCAAAAAATACTTTTCCGCCTTCAATAACAATGGCTCTTGCTTCTGCAAATGCTGTTGCTACTTTTCTCCGGGCACTTTGGTATATACGTGTAATAGTAGGCCTCGAAATTCCCATGAATTCCGCAGCTTCCAGTTGATTTAAAAGTTCGTAATCGCAAAGCCGAATGGCTTCGTATTCTTCAAAAACCATGGTTATAGGCTCCAACTCCTTGGAATAATATCCATAAGGCTTAAACCCTTTGAATTTTGGGGGCGTTAACATTTTCCGTAATGCTTTTGGTCGTGCCATATTTGTATTGGTTATGAACTTTTATTCAGTTTACAAAATTACTATTTTTTTTATAATTATGAACATAAGTTCATAATATTTATTTATTTTTGTACCAATATTAAGTATTGCCTTGCTGATAAAAAGCGATTGTTCGTCAAATGTTTTAAAAAATAAAAAATTGGATATGATTAGCAATCAAGAAAAAGAAATACAAAACAAACCAACAATTAAACTGCCAGTTATTGATTTTGCCAAGTGCACAAATTGCAAAGAATGCATTGAAATTTGTCCGCAAAATGCAATTATTGAATCAGAAAATTTTAGTTGTTCAAAATGTATTAAATATTGTGTTTCGATGGATGTACCCTGCAATCCTGAGAAAATAATATTTTCGTATGAACATTGCGATGTTTGCGGCAAATGTATTTCAGCCTGCCCTTCTAATGCTATTTATTTACGTGATTGTTTGATTCTTCCGAAATAATAAAAAAGATATAGTACAATGAACTGTACCAAATGTAAAGCAAAAGAATGCCGGGATGGTATCGATTGCAATGACGATAAAAATGTGATATTGCCAAGATATCAGGAAACCGAAACGCATAAAATAATCACAGAAGCCTCGTTATTAATTGATAATGGAAGAGCAGGAACATTAAGCCGGGTTGAAGAGTTAATAGAATTTATAAAAGGAAGCAATTATAAAAAAATTGGATTGGCATACTGCATCGGGCTAGAAAAATCTGCAATTGTGTTCTCGGAATTGTTAAAAAAGAATAAAATAAAACACGCTGCAGTTTGTTGTATTACCGATGGAATAACAGAAGCCGAGATTGACCCGGCAAAAGAAAACTTTTCCGTTTCCTGTAACCCTATTGGCCAGGCAGAGCAATTAAAAAAAGATGGAGTCGATTTGGTTATTGAAATTGGCTTATGTTTAGGTCATGATATTTTATTTCATCGCGAAATAAAGTGCGACCTCACGGTTCTGGTTGTAAAAGACAGAAAATACAATCATTGCCCGTTGGCCGGATTAAAAACATAAAATATTTCTATCCGGTTTTACTGATTTGTTCCAATAACTCCGGTTTTAAGATGGTGATTATTTTATCGGTAATTTCAATAATTCCTTCATTTTTAAATTTGGTAAATGTTCTGGTAACGCTTTCTCTTGTAGTGGAAGTAAGCGCAGCAAGATCGTTTTGAGTAATGGGCAGTTCAAAGGTATTGCTCTCATAAATAACATTGGAAAAATAGAGCATTGCATCCGCAAAACGGCCATACATTTGTTTCAGACTTTTATTAACGCAACGATGGTAGTTGTTCATGTTTTCCCTTGCCATGGAAACCAGAATTTCATAAGCGAATTTCCCGTTCGACTGAACAAGCTGTTTGAAAATAGTTGTATCAATATAGCAAACCTTCAAATCTTCCAAAGCTGTATAGGAATAATGACTGACTTTATATCCCAGCATTGATGATAAACCTAAATAGGAATGAGCTTTAATCAGCTGAACGATTTGCTCCCTATTGTTGATTCCATTCATTGATTCCTTCACCAGACCTGTTTTTAGGTAAATGATATGAGAAGTCAACGCACCTTCTTTAAACAAAGTATCGTTCCTTTCAAGGCTGACTTCAGAGCAATTGCCCGATAATAATTCAAGTTCATCAGTGGAAAGAACGGCTACTGCGCATGATTTATCCTCACAAAGTTTACAACTATTTTTATTGCAACTATTTTTTGTCATGAATAATGAATTAATAAACAAACATAGTCAATGTGATGCACATCACCAAATCAATGTACGGTATATCACTAGCTAATTTTCAGTAAACGTTTGTATTAGCAGTACTTTTATAGTGAAATAAATTTTTAACATGAAAACAATTTTTTTAAAAACAGGCTTAGTTGCATCCTTTGTATTTTTTGTCCTATACTTATCCATAATAATTATAGGAGCTGTTTCTTGTGCTTTAGGCGCAGGTGATAAGTTTTACTGCAATTTTTATTGTTGGTTTTCAATTTCCCTTTTTAGTATTGGCGCTGCACTCGTTTTAAGCTACTTGTTTTATAATTTGTATTCTTATAAAAAACCCAAGGCAATAAGCTAATTTGCTCTGCGAAAACTCATCCAATTATTATAAGAAACATAGCCATTTTCTTAACTTATTCCTATTTCTTATTATTTTAAAATGCGTAAGTTCAATTAGTAAATGCAATTTTTTGCAGTGAAAAATGTCATTCAGAACTAAATAATTATTAAATTTACAGTAAATATTTAAGTCATGAAAAAAGTTTTTCTCAATTTAGGCATCTTTGTAATCCTTCTGGCATTCGCCATAACATCATGCAAGCAAAAAAACAATTCAGATAAAAATATTGATGCAATTTCAGCGCATATTGATTCCACGGTAAGAGCTGGTGATGATTTCTTCCTTTTCGCCAATGGCAAATGGTTTAAACAAAACCCAATTCCAGCTAGTGAACAAAGCAATGGAATCTGGCAACTAATTCAAGATACCATTAATGCTCAGATACAGAAGATTTGCGAATCCTCTGCAGCAATAAAAGATACCGAAAAAGGCAGCAACAAACAAAAAATTGGCGACTTTTTTTATTCTGGTATGGACAGTACATCGCTGAATAAAAAAGGTATCAATGACCTTAAAAGCGATTTTGAAAAAATTGACGAAATAAAAGATCTGAATGGTATTATTCAAGAAGCTTCATATATACATTCTGTTTCGTCAGCACCACTGTTCAACTTTTACGTTGTTCAGGACGACAAAAATAGCAGCAAATATGCAGTATATATTAGCCAATGCGGATTAAGCCTTCCCGATAGGAATTATTATTTCGATACTGATGCTAATGCAAAAACGATTCGTGAAAAATTTATTGTTCATCTCACAAACATGTATAAAATTATGGGAGATGATGAATCCAAAGCGAAACTTGCCGCCAACAAAATTTTGGAGATGGAAACTTCAATAGCAAAAACATCACGTAAACGAGAAGATACGCGCGACCCAATAGAGAATTATCACAAAATGCCATTAAATGCCATGGCCAAGATAACGCCAAATATAGACTGGTCTGTTTTTATGAATGGAGTTGGACTGAAAAAGGTGGATACTGTTATTGTATGTCAGCCGGAATTCCTGACTGCACTTAATGGTTATCTTAAAAAATACTCTATTGAGGACTGGAAAAATTACCTGAAATTTCATTTACTGAATGGTCTTGCCAATTATATGGATGACAAAACCTATCTTGAACATTTCAGTTTTTATACTACCACATTGCGTGGCGTAAAAGAACCTAAGCCAAGATGGAAACGTGTAGTTGGAGTAACCGATGAAAGTCTTGGTGAGCTTATCGGACAAGTATATGTAAATGAATACCTGCCTAAGGGAACAAAAGAAAAATTAGTTGAGATTGGCAATGCAATAAAAGTGGTTTTTGCAGAACGTATCAAAGCGCTCGACTGGATGAGTGCAATAACAAAGGAAAAAGCAGTAAAGAAACTCGATGCAGTAATCATGAAGGTTGGCTACCCGGACAAATGGAAAGACCTTAGTGCAATGCAAATAAGCAGG
>JBBQSF010000173.1:0-4644 GCA_038214085.1 Bacteroidales bacterium
GAGTTCAGAATTTTGAGTTATTTTCCTTCAACTTGTTTTTAAAAAACGGAAACATTAAAACAGTTTCTTTGTGATGCAAAAGTAGTTATTTATAATTTCTGAAAATATTTTTGTATGTTTGTATGCTCTGCAACATGGAAAAGAAGAAAGATCTATCGGCACTAAAAGTTAACAAAGGCATTGATCAACCACCATCGGTTAATGATGCCGCTGCTAAAAAATTTCTTTCAAAAAGCAGGAATGATCTTTCAATAACTGAGTATGTTGATGGAATCCTTTCGGGAAACAGAACCATTCTCAGCAGGGCAATAACATTAATTGAAAGCTCACTTCCCAAGCACCATCTTGCAGCTCAGAAAATTATTGAAAAATGTATTCCGCATTCAGGAAACTCTGTGCGTATTGGTATTACAGGAGTTCCTGGTGTAGGCAAAAGTACATTTATTGAATCTTTTGGAACATTTCTTACAAAAAATGGAGCAAAATTAGCTGTATTGGCTATAGATCCGAGCAGTGCAATTACCAAAGGAAGTATTCTTGGCGATAAAACACGCATGGAAGACCTTGCTAACGACCTAAATGCATTTATCCGTCCTTCGCCTTCGGCAGGAACACTGGGTGGTGTAGCACGCAAAACACGGGAAACCGTAATCCTCTGCGAAGCTGCTGGCTTCGATACCATTTTAATTGAAACTGTGGGCGTGGGGCAATCAGAAACCATTGTACATTCAATGGTTGATTTTTTTCTATTGCTGATGCTTGCAGGTGCTGGCGATGAATTGCAAGGAATTAAACGCGGCATTATGGAAATGGCTGATTCCATAGTGATCAACAAAGCCGATGGCGAAAATATTTTAAAAGCAAAAACTGCTCGTATAGAATACCAGAACGCGCTTCATTTATTCCCTCCTACTGCTTCAGGATGGATCCCTTTGGTAGAAACCTGCTCTTCCCTCACCAATAAAGGCATTCCGGAAATATGGAAAATTATAAATGATTATATTTTAATTACAAAACAAAATGGTTTCTTTGTTTCTAACCGTCAGCAACAATCCAAATTCAGAATGTTTGAAATGATCAACGAAACATTATTATCTCTTTTTTACGAAAGCAAAGATGTAGCTGAATTAATTCCGAAAGTGGAAACAGATCTTCTGACGCAAAAAACAACATCGTATGCGGCTGCACAAAAACTACTCAACGCTTACCTAAAAGGCAAACAAACCGGTTAATAAAGCTATTTAAACAATTATGCTGAAGATTTTTTTTAATAAAACCTGGTTTCACAACAGGTATTTGTTTTTGCTTATCCTTCTTTTGCTTTTTTGTTTCAGGCTTTTTTATGGTATAACATCAGAGTTTTGGTTCGAAGACGAACAACAGATTTTCCTTATCGGACTTAAGTTTTTTAGCACAGGAAACTGGCCTTATTTCGGTCCCGATGTGGTTTATACGCAGTCGCAGATTCCGGGAGCTCTTCAAGGAATTTTAGTTGGTGGTCCTTTTTATGTTTTGCCCATTCCTGAAGCGCCGTATATTTTTCTAAACATTATTACATTCGCTTCGCTTTTCTTTTTAGGGTATTACATAAAAAAACGTCTTCCTGAAATTCCGGCATGGTTTCTATGGCCTTGGATCTTCACCATGCCGTGGGTTTTGAATTTCTCTACGCATGTGCTGAATCCGTCGTATGTATTGCCTTTTGCGATTTTGTTTTTCATTTCATTTCTGGAAATTATTCCTGTTTTCCGAAAAGGTGTGGTTGGGAAAAACACAGGATTTTTGCTCATGGGAATTTCACTGCTTGCCGTTTACCAACTTCACATGTCGTGGGTTTTACTGATTCCCTTTATTTTACTGGCTTTTATGAGCATGTGGAAGCAATCTTATAAGCAAATATCTTTTGCAGTTTTATTTTTTATGTTAGGTTGTTTGCTTTCTGCATCGCTGCTAATTCCAACATTTATCAAGTACGGTTTTGCTTCTGGCGGCGGAGGAACCGCGTCAAATCTTGTTTTCAATGCTTCCAATATCAAGGAAATCGGGACAGTTATTATGCGTTATTTTTCATTCGCCACGTTTGAGTCCACACGATTTTTAGGAAACTCCACAGTATCAAGACTTTCATTTCTTTCCGAATATCTCTGGGCAGCACCATTTATTGTTTTTGCAGCATTAACGGGAATTGCGCAAGTGTTATGGCTGATTGTTTCACTTTTCCGGAAAAATATTTTTGACGAATGGCGTTCACTTAAAGTATTGATAATAGCATCAACAATAATGATCTGGCTGAGCTTTTTCTTTTCAGTTAAAGGACCTTCATCGCATACTTTTTATATCATGTTTCCACTAATGGTGATCTATTCTTTTTATTGCTGGAATTCATTATTTAAAAAGCGCTGGATTCGCAAGTTTGCTATGGTTTTTCTGCTTTCTGGTTTTGTTTTTAATGGATGTGTTGCATACAATAACCTCAAAACAAAATCGATGTATATTAACAGGGTCAGGCCTTTAAAAGCAATTGAACAAAAAGATTTTCACATTCTTGGTGAAAGAAGGGCTTACGACCGCAACTACTGATTTTTCAACGGTTCATCTTTCCAATCGCCATTTTCTTTGAGCAATTTTATCAACTCATCAAGAGCATCGGATTCTTCAATATTTCTTTTTACGAGTGTTTTTCCTTTATATAAATTAATTTTCCCCAATCCATTGCCAACATAACCGTAATTTGCATCAGCCATTTCGCCCGGCCCGTTTACCACACAACCCATAATGGCTATTTTCAGTCCTTTTAAATGAGAAGTGTAAGCCTTGATTTTTTCAACAGTATCAATTATATTGTAAGAAGTTCTTGCACAAGTAGGGCAGGAAACATATTCTGTTTGACTTATACGCGAGCCTGTAGCCTGAAGAATTGAAAACGAAAGATCTTCAATCTCTTTGGTTTCGGAACTATCCTTACTTATCCATATCCCATTGCAAAGTCCGTCGACAAGCAATACTGCAAAATCGGCAGCAGCAATCAATTCCAGCGATTCGCTTTTTTCAAACAATTTTTTTATGATTACCGGATTTTTTATTCCAGCCAGCCAAAGCTTGTATATCATAGCTCTGATATCCGAAGCCCAGTGTTTATTTAACGAAGTTAAGACAAAAACTGCATTTTCGATATTTGAAATTTTCTGTAATCCCTTTTCTGTAAATTCATCTGAATGTATTTCAAGGAAAAATGAGTGAGATTCTAATCGTTTGCGGGAAAAATATTCCGAAACATTTTTATAATAATTCCGTTTTTCTTCCGGTTCTGAACGGAAAAATATTTCCGATGTAAAACTGTCAAAAATAAGATCGGCTTTCAATGCGGTCTTTTCCTCTTTGTCAACAATAACTACAGGCAAATTTGACGCTCCAATTCCGTTAACTTCATGAGTTATCCGCTGATGATAATCGAAAGGATTTCCTGGAATATCAGCAACCGGCTCTATAAAAAAATGATTCATTCTTCCTGAATAATTGCCAATAATTTCAAGGGCAACCGGAATTTCGGCCACGGGTTCTTCTGTAAGCGAAACCCTTATGGTGTCGCCAATTCCGTCTTCGAGTAAGGCTCCTATTCCCGCTGCAGATTTCACCCTACCATCAATGCCAGATCCTGCTTCTGTAACTCCAAGATGCAAGGGATAATTCATTTGTTGCTGCATCATACGATTAACAAGCAAGCGATAGGCATACACCATAACCTTGATATTGCTGGCTTTCATTGAAAGTACCAGATTTTTATAATCGAGGTTTTCGCAAATCCTGACAAACTCCAGTGCAGATTCAACCATGCCAAGAGGTGTATCGCCGTAGCGACTCATGATTCTCTCAGACAAGGAACCATGATTTACTCCGATACGCATTGCAGTACCATACTCCTTGCAAATTTCAATTAGGGGTTTGGTTTTTTGAAAGAGTTTTTCCAATTCCTCTTGGTATTCCAAATCGGAATAATTGCTTTTTTGCAATGATTTTTTATCAATATAATTCCCTGGATTTATCCTGATTTTATCGGCTATTCGGGCAGCAATTTCTGCCACTGCTGGGTTAAAATGAATATCGGCTATTAACGGATTATAAAATCCTCGGGCATTAAGTTCTTTTTTTATTTTCTTCAGATTTTCTGCTTCCTTTATTCCTGGAGTACTTATCCGCACATACTCACAACCGGCTTCGATAAGCTGAACAGATTGATTTACCGTGGCAATAGTATCCAGAGTATTGGTGTTTGTCATGGACTGGATACGAATTGGATTATAGGCTCCCATTGGAATGGAACCAATAATTACCTCTCTAGTTTTGAAGCGGGAGTAAGCAAAAAGGTTATTGCAGTATTTTTTTGAAGCAGCCGTCAATGTTTCTTCATTTGGAATGAAGAACAAAATTAAGAAATTTTAAAGCTTAATGACAAATATATCTATCTGTTTACAATAAACTTTTTCCAGAAAGCCTCACCATTTTTTGTTTTAATCTGAAGCATATAAATTCCGTTTTTCAAAGCTGAAACATTCACCGGCAAATGAGAATAGGGGTTTTTAATAACGCAATTTCCAAGCAGATCCCATATTCTTACTTCTTCAAAAGTATAACCCAAATCAGGGG
>JBBQSF010000174.1:0-4634 GCA_038214085.1 Bacteroidales bacterium
AAAACGGAAGAAAGCAAAAAGAATATTGCGCAACAGATTCAAGTATTATCAGCCAAAGAAATAGAAAATTCACAGAGTCAATCCACTGCTGACCTTCTTGCAAACACTGGAAATATTTTTGTGCAAAAAAGCCAGCTAGGCGGCGGAAGTCCTGTTATTCGAGGCTTTGAGGCAAGCCGAATTCTTCTTGTTGTGGATGGCGTTCGTATGAATAACCTTATTTATAGAGCTGGTCATCTTCAAAATATTGTAACGCTCGATAATTCAATACTCGAAAAAACAGAAATCCTTTTCGGACCGTCCTCAACTGTATATGGCAGTAATGCTTTGGGCGGAGTGATTCATCTGTATACAAAAAAACTATTATTTTCTGAAGTCTCAAGCAAACCTTTGGTAAAATTAAATGCATTTACCCGATACAGCGGTGCTAGTGAAGAAAAAACCGGGCATCTTGATTTTAATATCGGTACTCAAAAATTTGCCTCTTTAACTTCATTTACCTATTCTTCGTTTGGTGATCTTGAAGGTGGAAAAAATCAAAATCCATTTTACACAACCAGCTATGGCGAAAGACCCTATTATGTTGAGCGTATTAATGGGAAAGATTCACTGGTTAAAAACAGCGACCGCTATCTGCAAAAACAAAGCGCTTATACTCAGTATGATTTTTTGCAAAAATTTGCTTACAAACAAAACGATTATATTACACACGGTTTGAATTTTCAGTACTCAAATTCAACGGATGTTCCACGCTACGACCGCCTTACCGACCCAAAAGGCGCAGGACTGAGTTATGCAGAATGGTATTACGGACCCCAGGAAAGAATGCTTACCGCTTATGATCTCAACATAACAAATCCGGAAGCATGTTTTCAGAATATTCATTTCGGTCTCAATTACCAAGGGATTGAAGAAAGCAGACATTCCAGAAAATTTAGAAAAGATAATCTTGCACACCGAATAGAAAATGTAAATGTTCTTGGACTAAATGCTGATTTTCAAAAAACAATTAATGCTCACAGTATCCGCATTGGGCTCGATGCACAATACAATACGCTTAAATCAACTGCCAACAGCGAAGATATTGTAACAGGCATTTCAACTCCGCTAGATACGCGCTATCCTGATGGCGACAATTCCATGACCAATGCGGCACTATATATTTCGCACACGTGGAAAATTAACGATCAGCTTGTTCTTAACGATGGCCTGCGTATTGGCTATTCCACTATGCATTCAACCTTTGTTGATACTACTTTTTTTCATTTACCTTATGATGTGGCTGATCAGAAAACACCTGTGTACTCAGGAAGCATAGGCATTATTAGCAACCCTACTGACGACTGGAAATTATCAGCACTTTTATCTACAGGGTTTCGTGTTCCGAATATCGACGATTTAAGCAAGGTGTTTGAGTCAGCTGCAGGTACCATTATTGTTCCTAATCCAGATTTAAAACCAGAAAGATCTGTGAACACAGAAATAGGAATTACCAAGGTTTTCAACAACAAAGCAATTTGGGAAAACACAATATATTACACCACATTTACTGATGCAATTGTTACCGACAAATTCACGTTCAATGGTGCCGATTCAATAATGTACGACGGAACAATGAGTCAGGTTATGGCAAACCAAAATAAAAAGGAAGCCTATATCTATGGATTCTCTTCCAGTTACAAAGTTCAATGCAATGATTATTTGACTTTTTCACTGATGTTGAATTACACATATGGCCGAGTTAAAACCGATACTATGGATGCTCCTCTTGACCATATACCGCCGTTTATGGCACGTACCATGCTTTCGTACACCAACAATAATTTTTCATCCGATTTCTTTGTAAATTACAATGGATGGAAAAAAATCAAGGATTATTATCTGAACGGTGAAGACAACGAGCAGTATGCAACGGCAGACGGAATGCCTGCATGGTTTACAGTTAATTTGCATGCTTCGTATAAAGTGCACAAAAACATCAGTATTCAAGTCGGTGTTGATAATATTTTAGATACTCAATATAGAACTTTTGCCAGCGGTATCAATGCCTCCGGAAGAAATGTTTATGCAGCGCTGAGATTTAATCTTTAGTTACCTGAAAGTTAAGATTAAATTCAGAATTTTTACAATATTTAATTAAGTAATTGTTGAATGTTGGCTAAACTAGCCTACATTAAAAAACATTAAAAAACGTTATATGAAAAAACATTTAATATTCCTTTTATTAACAATCTTTGCAATTGGCGCAAATTCAAGCCCTATTGGAAAACAAAAGGCGTTGCAATTTGCAAAGAATTTTTACTATACCAATACAACACTTGATATTGGTAAAGAATCATTATCTTCTGAATTTGTAACAGAAAAACGTTACAAAAATACGCTTTGTTTTTACTTTATAAAATTCACAAACGCTGGTTATGTCATTCTTTCCGCAGATGATGCGTTTTTTCCGGTAATTGGATTTTCTGATGAAAATAATTCTGCTTTAGATGCTATGCCCCCTGAATTGGAGTGGTGGCTTCAAATGCGCGCAAATGAAATGATCTCTTCGGGAAAATTTAACTCCGTTGCTGATGAATCTACTAGCAAAGTATGGAATTCACTCGAAAATGTCAACACATCAAAAAAAACCACTAAAAACACAGAAGTATTACCATTGCTCACTTCCAAATGGGATCAAGGAGACAATTACAATTACAATTGTCCTGAGGCTTCATCTGGTCCAGGTGGAAAATGTTATGCAGGTTGTGTCGCCACTGCAATGTCTCAAATCATGTATTATTACAAATATCCCGAACATGGGTATTCTTCACATAGTTATTATCATCCTTACTATGTCTCAATTTCAGCTGATTTTGGAAGCACTACTTATGATTGGGCTTCAATGACAAATTCCATTAATGCTTCAAGCAAGGACGCTATTTCAACACTAATATATCAATGTGGTGTTTCGGTGGATATGAATTATGGAACTAACGGTTCAAGTGCTCAATCCGAATCAGTGAAATATGCATTATCTAATTACTTCAATTATTCTGGACGCTCCGAATACAAGGAAAAAGAGCTTTATTTAGATCCCGACTGGAACCAAATGCTAATGGATAATCTTGATAATGGACAGCCAGTATATTACAGCGGTTCAGGGTCTTCGGGTGGACATGCTTTTGTATGCGATGGTTATAAAGATTCCTGCTTTTTTCACTTTAATTGGGGCTGGAGCGGAGCCTTTAACGGATATTTTTACACTTCATCCTTAAATTCCGGAAATGGTGACTTCACAGGCTATCAGAGTGCTCTTTTTAATATTGCACCGTATGATTATCCTTATTGCCAAAACCAGAAAACCTATACAAAAAACGCATATTCTTTCAGTGATGGCAGTGGATATTCATTGTACTGGAAAAACAGCGATTGCGACTGGCTCATTAAACCGGACAATGGGAATAAAGTTACTGTTCAGTTTACTAGTTTTTACACAGAAACAGATAAAGATATTGTAACCATTTACGATGGAGAAAACGATTTAGCTCCTGTTCTTGCGCAGTATTCAGGATATGGCATTCCTGCAGCAGTTACTTCCACCGGTGGTTCAATGTATGTTACTTTTAAAACCGATAGCGTGAATCAGGCTCAGGGCTGGCAGTTGATTTATTCTACACTGGCATCGGATATTCCTGAAGTTGAGCAAAACAGTTCGTTCTCAATTTTTCCAAATCCTGCCGAAAACACATTGTTTGTTAATCTTACCTCGCCTCTACAAAACCAGGCAGAACTCAATATCATAAATGTTTTAGGGGAAAATGTTTTTTTTGAAAAACTTGCAAAGGGAGAAAGCAACAAAACAATTGATTTAAGTAGTATTTCAAAGGGTATCTATTTTGTGGTATTAAAAACAAAAGATACCAAAAGCATTAACAAACTGATTATTTTTAAGTAGTGTTAATTGATTTTAGTTTGTTAAAGATAGGGGCAGCCATTGGTTGCCCTTTTTCTTGCATTTGAAATAATTTTATTCCTACATTTGAAAAGAATAAAAACCCATGAAAAAAATAACTTTTTTAATTCTTTCCATCGCTCTACTTTCATTTTCCTGCAAGGGAAAGAAAAAACATGCATTCGAAATTATTCCGCTGGAAAAGGGAAAAATAATTGAAAATGTAGTCTGTATCAATGATAAAGAACAAAGCTATGCGCTCTATCTTCCTACGTATTACAACGATTCGGTTAAAATGCCCGTGATGTTTGCTTTCGATGCGCATGCAAAAGGTTTGTTGCCTGTAGAATTGTTTAAGGATGATGCAGAAAAATTCGGTTACATCCTCATCGGATCCAACAATTCAAAAAATGGCACACCCTGGCCTGTTACTTCAGCAATATATGATACCTTGCTAAGTGAAGCACACAAACGATTTTCTATCAACGATAAAAGAATTTACACATGTGGTTTTTCCGGAGGATCGCGTGTGGCAAGCACTCTGGCTTTTTCAAAAGGAAACATTGTTGGAGTGATTGGCTGCGGAGCTGGTTTTTCGAGCTTGCCGGAACGGAATACCAATAAATTCGATTTTTTTGGAATAGCCGGAAATGCAGATTTCAACCATACTGAAATGGCTAAGCTTGCTGAATTACTGGAC
>JBBQSF010000175.1:0-4616 GCA_038214085.1 Bacteroidales bacterium
ATCTTCGAGTGCTTTTACCTCTTTAAAATAGTTTATTCCAGAATCATCAACTTGTTTGATTTCTTCCAGTATTTCATAAGCAAAACTTTCGGCACCAAACTGTTTCCAATCGTTTTGAAGCGCTTCATTGGGGTGAAGCCCTGCATTAAGCTGAAATTTATGTAGGTTCCAGTTGGCAATCAAATCGCGACTTCCGCCAATAAACACTTTTCCGTTTACCATATTCCTGATTTGGAATACACCCATTTTAAACTTCATTTGCTTGTATTGCTCTTTCAACTCTTTTTGCGTTTTCATAACCAGAAAATTTATTTTCTATTTCCTAATATCAAGAATTTCCGAAAGCTGTTCTTCTGCAATTGCTGTAAATTCAACGTAATCAGCGGGGTAATGCCGATTGATAAAAGCAAGCATTAGCCCTGTGGTGAAATATTTTAATTGTGATTTCAGTTTTGGAACCGCATCCTTTTTCACCGTTTTTGTTTTTACACAGTGCTCCCATTCCTTCTCACACAAGGCATCCAAAAAATTCATAATCAGTTTATTTGTTTCCTGCTTATGCCCAATAGCAAACATTTTTTCGAGAAAAAACAATTCAAACACACCGGGATAATCAGAAAAGTATTGCATATAAAATTTAGCAATAGCTTTAATCCGAGCCTTTCCGTGTGGAAAATGTTTTGCTTTTTCGTTCACAAATAAGGAACATTCTTCCTGAAAGTCCTGCACACAAATGAATACAAGTTCCTTTATATCCTTGAAATAGTTATACATTGTTGCGTAAGAATATCCGGCTCTCTCGGAAACACTCCGCACACTAACACTTATTAAACCTTCGCCTTTTATAAGTTCTTTTGTGGCCTGCACAAAAAAATCTTTCATGCGTTTTTCTTGAATTTCTTTTCGTTCCATTTGTTTTTAATAAATAAAATTTAACACTGTTAATTATATTAACACTGCAAATATAATGAACATTGTTAATTTGACAATACTATTTTTCGTCATTTTAAATTTCCGTCAAAATCTCATTCGCGTTTCATCTATAAATCGTACCTTTGGGCAAATATTTAAGTATTGGAAAATTATAGATTAATTGCAAAAACCATTGCAGGACTGGAAGAAGTTCTTGCCGCCGAGCTTACCGCTTTAGGTGCCGAAGACATTGAAATTCTCAAAAGAGCTGTATCCTTTTCAGGCAATCTTGAGCTGATGTACAATGCAAATTTATGGTGCCGCACAGCACTCCGAATTTTAAAACCAATAATGGTTTTTAAAGTTAACAACAATGACGATTTATACAACAACGTTAATGGTTATGAGTGGGAAAAGCTTTTCAACACCGAACAAACTTTTTCCATTGACTCCGTGGTGGGAGGCGAAGTATTTACCCATTCGCAGTTTGTTGCCCAAAAGACAAAAGATGCGATTGTAGATCGCTTCCGTAAATTATACAACAAAAGACCATCGGTGGATATTCAAGCCCCAGATATGCGCATAAACATTCATATTTACAAGGATGATTGCACTATTTCGCTTGACAGTTCGGGGGAATCTTTGCACAAACGTGGTTATCGTCTTACAGCCAGCGAAGCTCCAATGAGCGAAGTGCTTGCAGCCGGACTTGTGTTGCTCAGCGGCTGGGATAAAAAATCGAATTTTGTTGATCCCATGTGTGGCTCAGGAACCATAGCCTGCGAAGCGGCCATGATAGCACTAAATATTGCACCAGCCCGTTACCGCAAAAACTGGGGATTTGAGCATTGGAGAGACTTCGACATCAAACTCTGGAAAAAAATAAAATCGGAATGCGACAATCAAATGGTGAAATACGAAGGAACTATTTTGGCTTCTGATATTTCGGAAAGAGCTGTACAGATTGCAAAAGGCAACATTCGTTCGGCCGGACTTTCGGATACAATTAAACTGACGCACCATGCCTTTGCCGATCTTGTTCCTCCCCCATCGCCCGGTGTTCTTGTATGTAACCCGCCTTATGGCGAGCGCATAAAAGAAGATGATATGCTTTCCCTTTACAAAGGGATTGGCGATGCATTTAAGAAAAACTATTCGGGGTATGATGCATGGGTAATAAGTTCCGACCTTCAATTGATAAAATTTGTGGGGCTACGTCCTACCAGAAAAATTCCCATCTTTAACGGGCAGCTGGAATGCAGATTCATGAAGTTTTCCATTTACGATGGCAGTAAAAAAGCCAAATACAATCCTTTATAAATTTCACTACAATGGCAAAAATAAAGCGTTTAGGCGTATTCACATCTGGCGGAGATTCACCTGGAATGAATGCCTGCATAAGAGCAGTTGTTCGAACTGCAATTTTTCACAATATTGAAGTTTACGGAATTTACAGGGGCTACGAAGGCCTGATTGAAGGAGATATAAAACCTATAGATTCTCTTTCGGTTTGCAATATTATTCAGCGTGGTGGCACCATTTTAAAAACTGCCCGTAGCGAAAAGTTTAAAACTCCGGAAGGAATGCAGGCGGCTTATGATAATCTTAAAAAATTTGAAATTGATGCATTAGTAGCTATCGGTGGAAACGGAACTTTCACGGGTTGTTTTGAATTTAATAAAAAATTTGATATCCCAATAATCGGTCTGCCGGGAACTATAGATAACGATTTGTATGGTACTGACTTTACAATTGGTTTCGACACTGCAATAAATACAGTGATGGAAGCGGTGGACAAACTCAGGGATACTGCAGATTCGCATTCCAGATTTTTCTTTGTGGAAGTTATGGGTCGCGATGCTGGATTTATTGCCCTTTACAGTGGAATAGCGGCTGGAGCAGAAGCCATTCTGATACCAGAAACGCCAACATATATTGATGATCTGATCAAAACTCTGGATACCGATAGAAGAAGGCATAAAACATCAGGAATAATAATTGTTGCGGAAGGCGATGATGCCGGCGGAGCATTTGAAGTTGCTGCAAAGGTGAAAGAAAAATTCAGCTATTACGATACGCGTGTTTCTATTTTAGGTCATATTCAGCGGGGCGGTTCGCCAACCTGCATGGACAGGGTTCTGGCAAGTACATTGGGTTATGAAGCCGTGAATGCACTCATTATGGGACGCAAAGGCGAAATGGTTGGTCTCATTGACAAAAATGTGGTTTATACTCCATTCGAAAATGCGATCAAACAACATCAGGAAGTAAACAAAAAACGCCTGAAAATGGCTGCAATACTCTCGACATAAACCCATGGAACGGATCACTCTTTTTGCCGATGTTTTATTGCCCCTACCCTTACCCGGATATTTTACATATCGCATTCCATTTGAGCTAAACGAAGCGGTGATGCCCGGGCAGAGAGTTACGGTACAATTCGGGAAAAAGAAAATTTATTCTGCACTTGTTCGCAGAATACATCAAAAAGTACCTGATATCGGAACAATCAAATATATTTTGTCGGTTATTGATGAGTTTCCAATAATCAGCGAAATACAATTTTCGTTTTGGGAATGGATGGCTTCCTATTACATGTGTGCACCAGGAGAAGTAATGAATGCTGCTTTGCCTTCTGCGCTTAAGCTTCAGAGCGAAACAAAAATTATGATAAGCCCTTCATTTAACGGCGATATTTCTGATTTAAATGAAAAAGAATACCTTATCCTTACCGCTCTACAAGAGAAAAAATCACTTACCATTACCGAAATTGCAGTATTGGTGGGCGAAGTAAGTGTAATATCCACAGTAAAAAACCTTTTTGAAAAAGGCATTGTTCTCCCCGAAGAAGAACTGATGGATAAATACAAACCCAAAACTGAAACGACCGTGAGCCTTACGGAAAGCTTCATTAACGGCACTGAACAAAAGCAAATTATTGATTCTCTTGAAAAGAAAGCCCCTCAGCAATTAAAAATAGTTTTATTCTTGTTTGATCTTCACTTACGTTCAGAAGAAAAGCATATCAACCGCCCTGATTTATTGAAGAAATTAAATATTTCGGCCACTCAGCTTAACGCATTAATTAAAAAAGGAATATGTGAAATTGATACACGTCAAATAAACCGACTTGACGATTACACGGGAGTAATCAATCAACTTCCAGACATGAATATTTTTCAGGAACAAGCCCTGACAGAGATTAAAAAAGGGTTTACAGAAAAAGAAGTGGTTCTGCTTCATGGCATTACTTCCAGCGGAAAAACGGAAATATATATACGCCTAATTGATGAAGTTCTTGCTCAGGGCAGAGAAGTGTTGTATCTGCTTCCTGAAATTGCACTTACCACCCAAATTATAAACAGATTACGAAAAGTTTTTGGCAATACTGTCGGCGTGTATCATTCGCGTTTCAATGAATCCGAAAGGGTTGAAATATGGAATAAAGTGCTGAAAGCAAATGAACCTGTTGCTGGAAAATCGGAAAACATCAGAATAA
Source organism: Bacteroidales bacterium (assembly GCA_038214085.1). Classification (GTDB taxonomy): domain Bacteria; phylum Bacteroidota; class Bacteroidia; order Bacteroidales; family CG2-30-32-10; genus JBBQSF01. Next base: position 4,412 of record JBBQSF010000175.1, read on the forward strand.
TACTCGGCGCCAGATCGGCCATATTTATGCCTTTTAACAATATCGGGTTGATTATTGTGGATGAAGAACATGACAGTTCCTACAAGCAATATGATCCATCGCCTCGCTACAATGCTAGAGATTCAGCAATTATGCTGGCAAAAAAACACAATGCAAAAGTTTTGCTTGGTTCCGCTACACCCTCGGTGGAAAGTTACTACAATGC
>JBBQSF010000176.1:0-4589 GCA_038214085.1 Bacteroidales bacterium
CTTAATTATTTTGAATATGACGCAGTACAAGTATCAATATCTGCCCCATCGTTTACATAATAGGTCCAGTTGATTTTATTGGTTAAAGTTGAATAATTCCCGCTTCCTTTCATGGTTAATCCTGTAAGAGTTTGCTCAGGAACTGTAGCATTGTTGTTTGCAACAATGGCAAAAACTTTTTGTCCACCGGACATTTGATAGAATTGTGCCAGTAAAATCTGAGAAGTATTGCTTGGATTAAGTGAAACTGTAACATTATATGTTGAATTGCCGTTTTGTGTACTTGTTTCGTTGCAAATCCAAGAACCTACAAACTTATCGCGGGGATCTGTATCAGGAGCATCAGTCCCGTCATTAGGGTCGCAGGAGTATAAAAATGTTGTAAGTGCAAGAAGCGTAAAAAAATAAATAAGATTCTTTTTCATAATTTTTTTGAATGTTTTTAGCAATATCTGTGCCACTTATGCTGCAAAGATAAGGAATTTATTATGGTTTTTTTTATGAATTTTTATGAATGCATCTGGTCGAAGAATTTAATAAATTTGCAGCAAATATTTTTTATGTCAATTAAAGTATCAAATCTTACAAAAATATATGGGAAACAAAGTGCACTTGACAATGTTTCTTTTAAAATTAATGCAGGGGAAATTGTTGGCTTGGTAGGCCCGAATGGAGCCGGAAAATCTACCATGATGAAAATCATTACTTGTTTTATCCCTCAAACATCCGGTAATGTTGAAGTTTGTGGCTTTGATGTGGTTTCTGATTCTATTGAAGTTAGAAAAAAAGTGGGTTATTTACCCGAACACAATCCCTTATATTTGGATATGTATGTGCTGGAATATCTTGATTTTCTGGCAGGAATTCATAAATTAGGGAAAACTTCAAAAAAGCGTATTCTGGAAATGATTGATATTACAGGGCTTGAAGTTGAAAAAAACAAAAAAATAGGCGCACTTTCAAAAGGATTCCGCCAACGCGTTGGGCTTGCTCAAGCCATGATTCATAACCCTGATGTTTTAATTCTCGATGAACCCACTTCGGGCCTTGATCCAAATCAATTGGTTGAGATCAGGAATCTTATCAAAAAAATTGGCAAAGAAAAAACCGTTTTATTTTCAACCCATATTATGCAGGAAGTGGAAGCCGTTTGCAATAAAGTGCTTGTGATTGATCGCGGAAAAATTATTGCAGATAAGTCTACGTTAGAAATGCATAAGATGAACAGTGAAATCAAGATAATTTCAGTTGAATTTGATGGAGAAATTAATAAATCCTTGTTGAAAAGCATTCCCGGGATTATTGAGGTAACACAAGTAACTTCAAAGACATGGATTGTAAAAGCCAATTCCGACAATGATGTCCGTCATGATATCTTCAATTTAGCAGTTAAAAACAATCTGACAGTGCTTTCGATGAAAAGCGAAGAACAAAGCTTGGAACAAACTTTTCACGACTTAACAAAAAAATAATTGCATTTAAAAATATTTATTTAATTTTGTAGTTCAATTTGTGGAAAGATTTGATTTGATTGCAACCACGTTAAAAAATGCTAAAACAATTCGTTTTAGCCTCTCTTTCACTCTTCCCTCTTGTTGTAATAATTATAAACTAATTTAATTCATATTAATATGGGATATTTATTTACTTCCGAGTCGGTATCAGAAGGCCACCCGGATAAAGTAGCAGATCAAATTTCTGATGCACTGCTCGACGAATTTCTGAAACACGACCCCGATTCAAAAGTTGCATGCGAAACGCTTGTAACCACCGGACTAACTGTTCTGGCCGGGGAAGTTCGAACCAATGGATACATTGATGTACAGGAAGTTGCACGCAGAATTATTAATGAAATTGGCTACACAAAAGCCGAATATATGTTTGATGGTAATTCCTGTGGTATTATTTCATCAATTCACGAACAATCAGGTGATATCAATCAGGGTGTTGTTCGCCAGAAACCAGAAGAACAAGGAGCCGGAGATCAGGGAATGATGTTCGGTTATGCCAATACAGAAATGGACAATTTAATGCCTATGCCTATAGAACTTGCTCATATTTTTTTGCAGGAACTTGCGGATATTCGCCGCGAAGGTAAGAAAATGAAATACCTCCGCCCTGATTCAAAATCACAGATCACAGTTGAATACGACGATAAAGGTGTTCCAGTAAAAATTGATACCATTGTTATCTCAACACAACACGATGATTTTGTTAAACCTGCTGACAACAGCCTCAAAGCGTTAAAATCAGCGGAAAAGAAAATGCAACTCGAAATTTACAAAGATGTGGAAGAAATTTTAATTCCACGCGTTGTGAAAACATTACCCGCACGTATTAAAAAACTATTTTCGGGAAGCATTAAACTGTTTGTCAACCCAACTGGAAAGTTTGTTATTGGCGGACCTCATGGCGACACAGGATTAACCGGACGCAAAATTATTGTTGATACCTATGGCGGACGTGGTGCTCATGGCGGTGGTGCATTCTCCGGAAAAGATGCTTCAAAAGTTGACCGTTCAGCCGCTTATGCTGCACGTCATATTGCAAAAAACATGGTAGCTGCGGGTATTGCAGAAGAAGTGCTGGTTCAGGTTGCTTATGCCATTGGTATTGCACAACCTGTTGGTTTATACATCAACACGTTTGGCTCTGCAAAAGTTAAAGACTCAAAAGGAAAAATTCTTTCTGATGGTGTAATTTCAGAAAAAATTGACAAAGTTTTTGACATGCGTCCTTACGCAATCATTGAACGTTTTGGGCTGAAAAATCCAATTTTTAACCAAACAGCCAAGTACGGGCATTTTGGTAGAGATTTTTATACAAAAGAAATTGAAGTGTTTTATAAAGATCAAAATACAAAAACAAAAAAGCTGAACGGCGTTGAAAAACACTTTAAAACTGTTGAGTTTTTTGGATGGGAAAAACTAGATTACGTTGCAAAAATCAAAAAAGAGTTCGGGATAAAATAAGCTGAACACTATTGAAAACAAAAAGCTGCTTTAAAATTAAAGCAGCTTTTTTTATATCTGTTCATTATTTGATTAATGCTGAATCACAAGTTTCTTTGAAACTACATTTTTGTTATTCAACACAAACGAATAAAAATAAATGCCGTTTTTCAAGTCACTGATATCAATGCTGAGTTTACCCTGAAGATCAAAAATCTGTTCTTGTATAACAATGTTTCCAAGTAAATCCCGAACTAAAATTTTCGCATCATTTATTTCTCCTGTAAATGAGTAATTATAGATTACCATATTTTTTGCAGGATTAGGATATGGATTTGAAATATCAAATTTAATTGCTGTATTTTCAATTAAACCAGCCGGAGTAGCAACAAAATTAACCACAACCCATGCGCTATCGTTAACATTGTTAATATCAAAAAAAACATAGGTAATTGTACTTGTGCCCAAAAACCCTTTTGGCGAATAATCTCCGGCAAATGATGAATCCGTTGCGCCAGAAGAAAGAATTACCGAAAGTGGAGAAACATAAGTAGAAGAACTAAAGCAATTACCAGAAAAACAAAATGTGTTGAGAGAGCCGGCAATCAGGCTATTTTCTATCTTTTTCACTTTTATTGTCTTGGACACTAAAGCATTGTTTTTCACTTTTATTTTGGCTTCAATTTTGGAGGTCATCCCTGAATCTCCATATAAAGTGAGAACAGTGCCGTTCGAAATTGAACCGGAAGCAGTTGATAAACTGAGGTTTTGGGAAAACACAGTGCTGAAGATAAAAAATGCTGAAGAAATTAAAAGTAGTATTTTTTTCATTGCTGGAATTATTAATAACACAAAGGTATGTCAAAAACTATACAAAAATATAGATACCTGAATTTTTTTTTCAAAAATACAAAAAAAAATACTACTAAAACGATTCAATTTTTTTTATTTATGAATAAATCATTACATTTGTTCACTAAAATTTTACTTCAAAATCCTTTCTTTATTGTAAATTGTTAATTAAAACCAAGCCCTATGAAAAAAACTGCTACCTTTTTTATGTTGTTTGCACTCTTTTTTGTTGTAAACAGTAATTCATTTTCCCAATCGCAGCGATTGGTATTGTTCGAAGAATTTACCAATGCATCATGTGGACCATGTGCTGCAACCAACCCTGGCTTAAAAACACTTCTGGATGCCAACACCACAAAAGTTGTTCCTATCAAATACCAGACAAACTGGCCCGGAACTGATCCAATGAACGCTCAAAATGCAACTCAGGTTGCAACACGCGTAACGTATTATGGTGTTACCGGAGTTCCTCACGGACTTGGTGATGGCAATGTTTTTAACGATCATCCTGGCAATTACACTCAAGCAATGATTAATTCAGAGTATGCTGTTGCTTCACCGTTTGATATGGTTTTAACACATACATTGTCTTCTGATTACGATTCTATTTTTATTAATCTCACCATCACCTGCACAGAAGCTATGACCGTTACAGGTCCTTTAAAATGTCATGTTGCAGTTTTGGAAAATGAAATTCAATTTGCATCTGCACCAGGATCAAATGGCGAAAAAGAATTTTATGATGTAATGCGTAAAATGCTCCCCAACGATCAGGGAACAGCTATG
>JBBQSF010000177.1:0-4576 GCA_038214085.1 Bacteroidales bacterium
CCTATAGAAATTGCAAGGGAGTCAACTCCTGTGCGGTTCACGAAATCCAAAACTTCTTCTGGTTTTGTGTAATTAGAATGTTCATGAGATATTTCATCTTCAATTCCTGCCAAAACGCCCAATTCACCTTCTACTGTAACATCGTGAGCATGTGCATATTCCACTACCTGTTTTGTGAGTTTAATATTTTCTTCGTAAGGAAGGTGTGAGCCATCAATCATAACGGAAGAAAATCCTGATTCAATGCATGATTTAGCAAGTTCGAATGAATCGCCGTGATCAAGGTGTAAAACTATTGGGATTGCACAACCCATCTCTGCCGCAATAGCAACAGCTCCTTGTGCTAAATATTGAAGAAGAGTTTGATTTGCATATTGCCGCGCACCTTTGGATACCTGAAGTATAACAGGCGATTTGGTTTCAACGCATGCTGAAATTATTGCCTGTAATTGTTCCATATTATTAAAATTGAAAGCAGGAATTGCATACCCACCTGTAACTGCTTTTTTGAATAATTCCCGTGAATTAACGAGACCTAGTTCTTTGAAATGTACCATAATAAATTTCGATTTTATAAATTTTCTATAAAATTACAAATAATTTTTTGGCTGCTGAAATAATTTTCATTTCGTTTTGAAAGATTGGATTCAGTATATCCATTAATAAAAATTGGAAAAATATTTTTTTAGCAAATAAAAATAATATACTTTTGCACCATTGTACTGAGGGGGGTGCCCTAAAAAATCGGGCTGAGATCATACCCATTGAACCTGCTCCGGGTAATGCCGGCGAAGGGAAGATGGTTAAATAATTTTACGGAAAGGTTCCCTCATCCTTTTCAAATGTTTAACCAAAAAATAATTTAAAATGAAAAAATTATCGCTTTTTGCGGTTTTTGTATTGTGCTTAAGCATAAACTTATTTTCGCAATTCAAAATTTCAGGATCCATTTCTGATTCATCAAATGCTCAAGCTCTTGTGGGTGCAACAATCCGCTTTGCCAACAGTTACAATGGCGTTTTTTCGGACTTCGATGGGAATTTCCTATTAAAAAATGTAAAAAAAGGAAGTACACTTTTGGAAATTTCTTTTTTGGGTTATGAAAAAAAAATCATTGAATTCAATTTAAAAAATGATACGGTGATTAATATTGCTCTAGTGCAAAAAGCTATTATTACTTATACTTATGAAATCAAAGGCTTTAGAATACTTGATAATACGCCAACCACGTTCAAACAAATCAACAAAAAACAAATTGAATTATCAAATACTGGTCAGGATATTACGTATTTAATGAATTCAACGCCTTCGGTTGTTGTGAGTTCAGATGCAGGTACAGGAATTGGATATACTGGCATTAGAATCAGAGGAAGTGATGCAACCAGAATAAATATTACCATTAACGGAATCCCAGTTAACGATGCCGAATCGCAGGCGGCTTACTGGGTTGATCTTCCTGACATTGCTTCATCGGTTGATAATATTCAAATTCAAAGAGGCGTTGGAACGTCAACAAATGGTGCAGGAGCCTTTGGTGCCAGCATGAATATTCAAACCATTAAACTAAGCGAACAGCCTTATGCCACAATCAATTCATCATTCGGCTCATTTAATACAATTAAAAATACCGCATCATTCGGCACAGGATTGATAGAAAAAAAATGGACTTTTGATGGACGCTTGTCAAAATTGAATTCCGATGGTTATATCGACAGAGCTTTTTCCGATTTAAAATCATTTTATTTTTCGGGTGGATATTATGGTAAAAAAAGTATATTTAAATTTATTGTATTTAGTGGAAAAGAGCGTACTTATCAGGCATGGTATGGCGTTCCGCAGGACAGTTTGACAACAAACCGTACATATAATATATATGATTATAAAAATCAAACCGACAATTACCAGCAGGATAATTACCAGATTCACTACAGTTACGAATTTACAAAAAAGTTAAATTTTGCCACGGCATTGCATCTTACAAAGGGTTCGGGGTATTATGAAGAATATAAAGATTCGCAGGAATATGGCAATTACGGGCTCGAAAACCCGATAATTGTTTTAGATACAATTAAATATACTGATTTGATTCGTCAACGATGGCTTGACAATAATTTTTACGGATTTATTTATTCATTGAATTACGATAATTTTAAAAATCTTCAAATTACATTTGGAGGTGCCGCCAATCAATACAAAGGCGACCATTATGGGAAAATTGTATGGGCTCAATTCGCTGGAAACAGTACCAATGAAAAAAATTATTATCAGGATTATGCTACCAAAAACGATGTAAATGCATATTTAAAAACCAACTACAAAGCGGGTAAAAAAATAATTTTATACGGCGATTTACAATACCGAACTGTTTATTATTCGTTTTTGGGATTCAACAGCGATTTGGAAAATGTTCAACAAACTGCGAACCTGAATTTCTTCAATCCAAAAGCAGGAATAAGCTATCTGATGAATTCAACAAACACATTTTACCTTTCGCATGCTATTGGCAACAAGGAACCAAATCGTGATGATTTTGTTCAATCTACGCCAGAGAGCAGACCTTTGCCAGAACATCTTAACAATACAGAATTTGGATATATTCACAAGGCGCAAACCTGGATGTTTACTGCAACAATGTTTTCTATGATTTATAAAAACCAACTGGTTTTAACTGGTAAAATTAACGATGTTGGAGAATATAACCGGATCAATATTCCCAAAAGTTACCGCTTAGGTATTGAACTTGAATTTGGTTGCCAGCCCTGGAAAAAATTAGAAATATCAGGAAATATTGCACTTTCTGAAAATAAAATCCTTGAATACACCGAATATATTGATAATTGGGACAACTGGACTCAAATTTCAATATATGAAGGCAAAACAGATATCTCATTTTCGCCAGGAATTGTTGCAGGCGGAAATATAATGTACAATATCAGTAAAAGTATTTCGGCTGCATTTCAAAGCAAATATGTTGGAAAGCAATATCTTGATAATTCTTCAAACCCTGACAGAATGATAAATTCGTGGTTTGTTAACGATTTAAAAATCCAATATTCGATAAAACCAAAGTTTATGAAAGAAATTTCAATAAGCCTGGCTTTAAATAATGTTTTTGATGAATTGTATGAGTCAAACGGTTGGACCTATTCATACATCAACGGTGGGAAAAATTATACCGAAAATTGGTTTTTCCCTCAGGCAGGGCGAAATTATATGGCTTCAGTTTCGCTAAAATTTTAATTTAAAGATTTTGTATCAAAATAAGTTTTTCAACGTATAAGTCCGAATAAATAGCTTTTATATACGGCTTATGCATAAACTCTTGAAATTAATTAAAAAAATAATTCAATTTTTCACTGTCGATATCTGGCATTTAAGCCTTGATACATTACCTAAAACACGCTCGAGGTTAATAAAACAGTTGAGAATATTCGTGCTTTCTCTACGAAAATTCAAAGAAGATGAAGGCCGGATGCGTGCCTCGGCTTTAACATATTATTCTTTAATGGCAATTGTTCCTATAGCTGCAATGGCATTTGCTGTTGCAAAAGGTTTTGGCTTCGAGGAAGTGCTGAAAAGCAAAATTACTGAGTCACTTTCGGGAAACGAAGTAATCATTAATAAAATGATGGTGCTTATTGATACCCTAATAAAAGAGGCTAGAGGTGGCGTGATTGCAGGAATAGGTTTTGTTGTTTTGATATGGGCAATCATGGAAACTTTCAGTCATATCGAAGAATCGTTTAACGAAATATGGGAGCAAAAAGAATCCCGAAGTTTCTCACGTAAATTCAGCGATTATCTCTCAATGATGCTTGTTGCGCCAATTTTGATTTTTATTTCGAGCAGTTCCACTGTTTTTATATCAGGTGTGCAACATCTCTCTAATGATTATATGTTTATTGGGTATGTAGGGCCGGTACTATCGTTTTTGATTCAACTTATGCCTTTTGTGTTAGTGTGGATTTTATTTTCCGTAATTTATCTTGTAATGCCAAATACAAAAGTGAAGTTCAGAGCTGCTTTGCTTGGAGGTGTTGTGTCAGGAACCATTTTTCAGTTTGTGCAGATGGGATACTTCAAAGTTCAAATTGAACTGATTGATATTAATGCCGTTTACGGAAGTTTTGCTGCATTGCCATTGCTTTTTATTTGGTTGCGGGTAAGCTGGATTGTACTTTTATACGGCGCTGAAGTTTCCTATGCCCAGCAAAATGTGAGAAAATACGAACACGAACTCGACGTTTCACTTATAAGTTTGCAAACCAGAAAGATTGTTTCCTTGCTCATAGTTCAAATTGCAGTTAAAAACTTTAGCAAAGGAGATAAGCCACATACTGATTCTGAAATTGCAGTTATGCTGAAAATACCTTTGAAACTTGTACGTCAGTTAACTTATGAATTGGTTGAAAGCGAAATTTTAGTTGAAATTAAGACAAATAATGACAAAGAATATGCATACCAACCTGCCGTTGACATTCATTTAATTACTGTTCACTACGTTATAAATAAAATGGATAAACACCATAAAGCAGAGCTAAGTATTCATAACCACTCTGGATTCAAAAAAATTCAC
>JBBQSF010000178.1:0-4567 GCA_038214085.1 Bacteroidales bacterium
AAGGTTGAGGTTGAGTTTGAGGAGCAGATTTGGCCGTCAACAGTAGGCGGTAGGCCGTTGAACAAAGTCAGAGCCTCAGCTTGCCAATCCAACTGCCCGGACTAAGTGAGACTCTGACAGGAGGAAACTCTTCGGAAACTGAAGCATTCTTTTATGGCGAAAAATTGGAGCAATTGATTTATTAGGGGCAATAAAAAAACACGAAAAATTAAATGCTTTCTGTATTTTTGTTTGATGTTAAAACAGAATAATTTTAGAAAACAACAATGATTGCCATAATTTTAAGCTACGAGGTTGATTGGTTTTCCTATACATTGGTTGACTATTTATACACTCCGTTTTTAATTATGGTTATTTTACTCGCAGGTTTTATGGTGATGCGCCGAAAAATTGACACCAACCCTATGTATAAATATTATCTTGTGGGTTTGTCCGTAAAATTATTTGCAGCAATGGCTTTTTTATTGATTTTTACTGAATATTACGGATACGGAGACACAGTTGATTATCTAAAAAGCAGTTCGGCGATGTCGAACCTCATGTTTGAAAGGCCCGGACAGTACCTGTCCATTTTTTTTGAACAGGTAAGTTATCGCTCTTCTTGGTCGTATTTCGACATGAACACAAAATATCCTGTATATTTTATGTATAAGGATCCGAATACACGTTTCGTAATGAATATCTCAAGTGTTTTCAGCACTCTTGGCCTCAGAGCATTTATGCCTACAACTATTTTGGTTGCTGCTTTTTCTTACCTTGGCGTCTGGAAATTGTATCTCTTTTTCACAAATTTTTATCCTCATTTAAGGAAGCAAATGGCTATTGCTGTATTATTTGTTCCATCTGTGATTTTCTGGGGCTCCGGGGTAATGAAAGACACTTATACCTTTGCTGCATCTGCTTGGTTGGTGTATAATATTTACATGATTTTTTATAAAAAAGAAAAAATTATTCCAAATATTATTATTGGACTTATTAATGGAATAATAATTATTGCTATTAAACCCTATGTTTTCGCCGCCTTATTCCCGGGAACCATAATCTGGCTTTCATTTGATAAAATTAAAAATATACAAAATAAGGTTTTAAAGGCTTTTATTTTGCCCTTTATGATTTCAATTGGGTTTGGCATAATAATGATAGGCCTTTCAGCTTTAAAAGGACAAATGGGAGACTATGGCAGTATTGACAAGGCTGCGAAAAAAGCTAAAATAATTCAGGAAGACCTACTCCGATCGGAGCAATATGGATCCAATTCATATAATGTAGGAACAATTGATGGGACGATTGGCGGGATGCTCCGAGTTGCACCGAGTTCGATAATTGCAGGTATGTACCGCCCTTTTTTATGGGAAACCAGAAACCCGGTAATGCTCATTTCGGGTTTGGAGAACTTTTGTCTTTTACTTTTAACCCTTTATTTGTTGTTTAAATTGAAATTTGTCCGGTTTTTTCAATTTATTTTTTCTGATCCTATCCTGATCTTTTCGTTAATGTTTACCATCTTCTTTATGTTCGCTGTTGGAATGGCTTCTGCTAACTTTGGAGCATTGGTGCGATACAAAATTCCGGCCATGCCATTTTTTGTTGCAAGTGCATTTATTATGCTTGATAAGTATAAGCAGTATAAGGAAAAGGGGGAAGGGAAGAGGTGAATGGTTGTTGGTTATCGGTTGTCGGTTATTGGTTGTTATTGATTGGTAATTGGTGACTAGTGATTGGTGATTAGTAATTGGTGATTGGTTACTGGTGATTGGTGACTAGTGATTAGTAATTGGGGATTAGTAATTAGTGATTGGTTGCTGGAGGTTGGTAACTATTTATAAAGTTTTCTATAAATGGTATAAATATATTCCAGTTTTTTTTGATTGTTGGGATAATCTCTGAAGGATTGGGGTGGCAGGCTTAGGATATCATTTAGCTCCCCGAGAGAAATACTGAGTTTTTTACTCACATATTCCTTCTCTTCCTCAACTTTAACCAAATCGTAAGGTTTTTTAGTCAATTCCATTAAAGCGTCTTCCCGTGTCATATCGCCTGCACAAATTTGTGTAGAAAAGGTTGCACGCCGATAATCAATGCCAAATTTTTCGGGCAAAAGGTAGGATTGAATAAATTTAGTGTATATAGATTCATGGTGTTTGCCTCCGTAATTCTCCCAGTCCAATTCCCTTTCAATAACATCCATTGCGTCTTTTTTGTTGTAAGGAACATAATTCAGGGGATAAATCATTCGAATTCCCTTGATGTATTTGTAGTACATTTCGCGCTGAAAGCCAAATGTTGGAAAGGTTTTTAACTTTTTTGATCCAAATTTTTTATGAATGGATTTAATGTATTTTATATCCTTGGCATCGTAGTGCCAGCTTTTAGGCAAAATACCTTCTGTGGCAAAGTTACCTCCACTAAAAATAAATTTTATATTGTGTTTAGCGGCAATGTCATGTAGTACAGCGGGAATGGCAATATCTGTTGGCGTTTCGGCTTCAGGAACTGAAGCTTTTAGGAATGCCAACTGTAAATCTTTAAATTCAAGCCAGTCAATTACATAAGTGTAAAGGTCAAGGTCAAGTTTATTAAGAATTTTTTCAATATTATTAACAGCCAGAGCAGAATTCCATCCGTTGTCCATGTGGACACATAAAGGTCGTAAACCAAATTTTTTTGCAATATATGCAGTATAAATGCTATCTCCACCTCCACTAATGCCAATAACACAATCGTAATTGTTGTTTTTGCCTGATTTTTTTACCTTGTCAATCAGTTGTTTTAGCTTGTCATCACTTGTGTCACCCTGATAAACTAGTTTTGAAATATTTTCGAAGTAATTGGTGCAATGATTACAAAATCCTTTTTCGTCGAATGTGATTTCGGAATCAGATGTGTCCATTACACATCGGGTACATTGCTGGTATTTGGGCTGGCTCATTTGAATAATCTACAAAAAAAACTGCAAATAAATTAAAAACAAAGGCAAATGTAGTTAATTTTCGTTTGAAGTTTAAAAACAGTATTGTTTTTTTATTAAAGCTTTCTTTAAGATTTCATTGAAAACTAAAAAACTGTTTAAATTTTAAAAGTATTTTCTTTTCCGCTTTTTGAAGGGCAAAAAGCTACAAAAACCCTTTTCCTGTCAAATATGCTTAATGCTTTCCTTAAGTTACGGCTTTTGCAGGCATGGGTGATTTTTTACATTTACGTTGGCAAGTCAGGGTATCACTGTGCGAGGCTGGAGCGTTGGCAAGCTGAGGCTCTGACTACGGTCTTCAAAAACTCAAATATGCCTTTCGCACTTTTCCTGCACACAGCCTAATTTCTTGAGGGCATATCGACAGGAAAAGAAATTCGGATTAGTGCCCGCACACTTTTTTTCTTCGAAAAAATTAAGATTTATAGTGTAAGTTATCATACACGTCATTTTTTGATTTTTCTTTAACATTTTTCTTTAACATTTTTAAAAAATTAAAGAGCCAAAACCGTTTCTTAAAATTTGCTTATTCTTGCACTATTTCTATTATTTCCTGCTTTTTTGGATAATTTATCAACACACTGTCTCTTGACCCATAAAAAACAAACATGCTTCCGGCGGCTAAACCATTTGCATAACCTTCTGTATATGCTTCTTTTAAATGGCTTATTTTTCCGGCACCTCCGAGCGCTATAACAGGAATGGTTACTGACATTGAAATTTTCTTTATCAACTCAATATCATATCCATTCATACTTCCATCCTTTTCAATGCTTTGGATTATTATTTCTCCGGCTCCTTTTGCCTGCATTACTTGTGCAAATTCCTCCGGGGCAAAACCCGTTGACTTGGTTCCATTTAATGTCCATGCTTGAAGCTTGCCAAACCGTTTCTTTTTTACATCGATACATACTACTATTGTTGAAGAACCAAATTCTTCGGAAGCTTGACGGATGAAATCGGGATTTTCGGCTGCATACGAATTGATGATTACTTTTTCGGCACCTGCTCCAATAATATCCCTGATATTTTCAAGCGAACGAATTCCTCCACCTACTGCAAAAGGCATGTTCGCTTCTTCACCCACATTTTTTACGAAATCAAGCGAAATCAAACGTTTTTCTTTTGAAGCCATAATATCTAAAAATACCAATTCATCCGCTTTTAAGTCGTTGAATATTTTAACTGCATTTATCGGATCGCCGATATAGCGAAAGTCTTTAAATCCTTTGGATTTGACTAAGGCTTCGTTTTTAAGGAGCAAAACAGGAATAATTCTAGGACGGAACATTTTTTTTGGTGATTGGTGATTAGTGATTGGTGATTGGTTACTGGCTATTGGTTATTCGTAATTGGTTGCTGGTTATTTGGTGTTTATTGATTTCAGGAGCCCTTGGAGCATTTTTGAAATTGAGGTTAACTTATTAGTAAGCGAATCAGATGTTTAAGAAATTTAAAAATAAATACTTTACCGCTTTTTGAAGGCAAAGATACCTAAACACTTTTCTGCTTGATCAGAAAAGTTTGCAAAAGAATCAAGGCTGACAAAAAATTTCTTCAAAAGCTACGGTTTGCTTTTTCTCCCCGAAAACGAACTCT
>JBBQSF010000179.1:0-4538 GCA_038214085.1 Bacteroidales bacterium
TATTTACAAATTTATCAGGCATCCATTGTATGGCTCATTGATTTTACTCACTTGGGGAATATTCCTTAAAAACCCAACTCTGATTTTATCTGTAGTATCAGTAATTTCAACCGTTTTATTATTTCTAACGGCAAAATTTGACGAAAAAGAATGCATCGCTTATTTTGGAGAAAAGTACACGGAATACAAAAAGAGGAGTAAAATGTTTATCCCATTTTTGTTTTAAAAATTGCAGTGCGTTGGGGAATAACTTTACAAGTTATTGTTTTTTTAAAAGTCATAGATTTCGGTCATGGCATAATTGGCATCACTGAAAAGGGAAAACGAATTATTTTTTACTGAAAGTTGGGGCGAATAGAAATAATTATGAATAGTCTTTGAACAAATTCTAGGCAGTATTACCCTCATGGAATCAATGGCTCATTTTTTCAAAATTTCCAATTATTTATTCGGAATTAATACCGATACTAAATTCGTAGTAGCCCGAAAAAATGGACTCCAACGATTTCATGATCGGCATTTACCATACTACTAAGCAAGAAATAGTCTTTGGCCTATTTCTTACTATGGATTGGTATAATATATGATCCTTACCAAAATCCAAACTATAAATCGTTGGATAGTTTTACCAACTTTTTCAGTTCCTTATTGCTTAAATCGCCTAACCATTTTTCTCCTGAACTTACTGTTAAATCAGCAAGATCTTTTTTATCTTTAATCATTTCATCAATTCGTTCTTCCAATGTACCCTTATTGATTAAGCGGTGTACAATTACTTTATTCTTTTGGCCAATTCTATAGGCTCTGTCGGTAGCCTGGGTTTCAACGGCGGGATTCCACCAAAGATCATAATGAATAACATTTTGTGCTTGTGTTAAATTTATCCCGGTACCTCCAGCTTTGAGCGATAAGATAAAAATCTTTCGGTGAGCCTTTGTTTGGAAATCTTCAATAAGTTTTTCTCTTTGCTGACGTGTAAGAGAACCATGCAGAAACAAGGGTTCAGTTTTAAATTCATCTCTGATAAATTTCTGAAGCAATCCCCCCATTTCTTTGTATTGCGTAAATATTAAGGTTTTTTCATTGTTCTCAATAATTGTATGAAGCAATTCGAATAAAATGGCAAGTTTTCCCGAATGCTCAGGCAAATTTGCACCAGATTTGAGATATTGATAAGGATGATTTCCTATTTGTTTAAGTGCGATCATCATTTTTAAAACCATTCCCTTTCGTTCAATGCCCTCAGATTTTTCAATAATTTTCATGGCATTTTTCACCGTACTTTCATACAGTGCTGCTTGCTGTTTTGTGAGAATGCTATATTGATTGTTCTCAATTTTGTCAGGCAAATCACTAATTATACTTTTATCATTTTTCATTCGGCGCATGATAAAAGGAGAAGTGATTTTTTTAAATATTTCTAATTGTTTTTGACTTTTTTCAATAGTTATGGGTTTGGTAAATTCATCCGTAAAGTTTTTAACCGATCCTAAATATCCTTTGTTTGTAAAATCAAAAATGCTCCAATATTCGCTAAGTCGGTTTTCGACGGGCGTACCACTCAATGCAATTTTTACATTTGCTTGAATTGATTTTATTGCTTTGGTTTGATCGGTAGTATGATTTTTAATATTTTGTGCCTCGTCAATAATAAGAACCTGCCATTTAATCTTATTTAAAATATTGGCATCGGAGCGTGCCGTTCCATAAGAAGTAATAAGTATCTCGTGATTAATAAAATCATCAATATCTCTTTTGTTTCCGTGGTAAATAAAATAATTTAAACTGGGTGCAAATTTTTGTATTTCCTTGCCCCAATTGGTAAGCAATGTAGCTGGAACAACAATAAGAGTTTTATGTTTATATAAAATATTTTCTTCTTTAAACTTTAACAATACAGCAATTGTTTGTATGGTTTTCCCAAGCCCCATATCATCAGCAAGAATACTCCCGAACCCAATTTTGCTATTCTTATACATCCATTCAAACCCCCGCAACTGATAGGGACGCAGTTGTCCGCAAAGGCCCAAAGGCAATGGAATAGGCTTGGAGTTATTAAATTGAAGCAAAATTTTCTGCAACTCTTCTGACAGTTCAATTTTTTCGCCCTGATATTCCTTTGCAAACAATACTTGAAGCATTTGATGCTTGTTCAGTTGCGGATCTGATTGAAAATGCTTTAATAGCTTATCTAAATCTTCTTTTGTTACGTGAATAAATTGGTTTTTGATTTTCACAATGCCATCCATCCCCTGTACTAATTTCAAAAAATCTTTCTCACTCAAAAGCTCATTGCCAATAGCAACCTGCCATTCAAAATCGAGTATTGACACTAAATCCATATATGTTTTCGCGCCGCTTACTGCGTTGCTCTTGGCTTTAAGCGATGCCGCAGGTTTAATAATATTTTT
The DNA here is from genome assembly GCA_038214085.1 of Bacteroidales bacterium. Classification (GTDB taxonomy): domain Bacteria; phylum Bacteroidota; class Bacteroidia; order Bacteroidales; family CG2-30-32-10; genus JBBQSF01. The sequence continues at coordinate 2,412 of JBBQSF010000179.1, forward strand.
TAATGATTTCGGTAAAAGAATTTCTACTCCCAACAGGTTTAATACAGGAATTATTTTAAGTAAAAAATCTGCAAATTTTTCGGAATTATACCTAACAATTTGCTTTTTGTTGTTGTTTAATATCTTGTTAAATTCGGGAAAGTGTTCCTGTAATTGAACTAAATCTTTTGTAACGGAAAGCACTTTGCTTAAATTTTTCGTCTTAAATTGATGAAATGGGATTGGGGCTTCAAATTTATCTTTTGAATTTGTTTTGATCCGCAAGCTTACACTAAATTCAGGATAATTTTCTTCAACTTCCAGTACTGGAATGTAAAGGCGATTATGGCTATGAATTTTATTTAACCATAATTGAATGGAATTAAGAATGTCATTATCATTTTGGCTGTTCACGAAAGCTGTACCCCAAAATAATTTAGAAACATCGCTATCGCTGCTCGTTCTTTTGTTGTAATTATAAATATCCTCAATTATAACGGTATTAAAAATTGAAGTAACTATAACGGAAAACTGTTCCTGATTGGCAAAAAAAGAAAAGTTTGCCCCCTCTTGATTGCGAATATCAATATTCGGGAAAAATTTATTAAGAATTTCCATTTGCAATTTTACTGTATCATCCTGAAGCAGCGGAATCCAGAACAGCCTAATGGTTTCATTAAAAATAGTGAGCTGAGGAATGATTGCTCCTTGCTCAATGAGTTTTTTTGCACAAATAAAATAATGGTAAAGAATTTTTATAGAATCTGAAACTCTGGCCAGTATAAAATTATCAGTATCGTTAAATAAGTTGAATAATTCGGGTAATGAAACCCGAATTACCGCATGGTCAAAAGTAAGTTCTGCCAGAAATTCATTTCCATTTTGAACAGAAATAATTGATGCATTTATACAATCATTTATTTCAATTTTTTTTGATTGGTTATGGTAACGAAAGAAATGATTATTACTTTTTTTATTAAGATATCTGAAATTAGCAAGCAGTTCGTTTTTAAAATCTTTTTCGTAAAATGGCGGATTCGGCGAAAGCAGGTTTAAAAATTTATCCCCGTATTTGGGAATAAGCGTAAAGTCCAATTCATTTAAACTTTCAATAATAGGCGTTTCGGAAGACTCGACAGGCTTTTTTGAAAAATAATTATTCCAAGATTCAATTCTTTCAAATGCGTTATTTTCTATTTCTATTCCATTTTTCGTTAGCTCTTTTAGCACATCCAGTCCATGTAATTCGAGAATTTTAAAGGGGTTTAAATCTATTTCATTTGCAATAAGATAAATAACTGCAGCCAGATGTTTACAAGGCACGGCCCAATCCGGACAACTGCAATTCATATCAAAATCTTTCCATTGTTTCGGAAATATTTGAATTCCTTGATCGATAGCTATTTTGAGAAATTCTGTTGGCAGTTGCCGGTTAAGTAAACTTGCTAAAATAGAGGTATTGCTTTGTATCGCTTCGAGCAACTGTTTTTTTTGACTTTGAGAAAACTCAGGGATAACAATATCAATATTATAGGGTTTTGGGCGGCTTCCTTGAACTTTTGCCTGTACTTTGTTTTTATCAACTACGATACTTTTCACCGAACCATTTGATGCGTAAGCTCTGCCCCGCGGCAAACGATTATCCCAATCAATATTTTCGAGTGCATTTAAAAACTGTTCGCCCCAATAGGTTTTGCCATATTTTGCCATTGCTGTTAAATTTTGCTTTTTTCTTCAAAAATAAACAAGGAAAATTAATTCTTGTGAAATTTTTAGAATAATAATTCACATTGTTTATTATAAAAATATCTATACTATTCACGCCAATTATAAATATTAGATATCTGGATGCAAAAGGGTAAAAGAATTATTATTTGGTAAAGTTGTGATCGTCTAAATTTATCTTCACAATTCACATCTATTCCACTTTTGCTTCTTGAAAAACGGAATGAAGAAATTATAAATATCAAAAAAAAGCACAATCAATAAGAATATTGATGTGCTAAAAATTGTATTGACAAAGTTCTTCAAATTTAAACTCCGCCAAAGAATTGAAAAAATAATTTACAAATTTACAGCTTCAACCGATTTTATTTCGGGAATAGCACGTTTCATTGCTTCTTCAACACCATTCTTTAATGTCATTGT
>JBBQSF010000180.1:0-4475 GCA_038214085.1 Bacteroidales bacterium
CCAATTGTAATGTTGCCGGAACAATTGCTCTAGAAACCAGTATGATTGGAAAAATCAGGGGCATTCAAATTTGCGGTGTTGTAAATGAATTGAAAGAAAAAGAATTTAAACAAGCAAAAAAAATATATCTAACTAAATTTCCGATTGCTGTATTGTCGGAGCTGGTGCTTTGGGAACTGATTCCAGAAACCATGAAACTCACTGATAACCGCCTAGGCTTTGGGAAAAAAATTCTTTGGGAAAGGAAACAATAATGAAAGTTGCAATATCCGGAAGTACGGGCTTTATTGGCTCAAGGCTTAGCAATGAACTGGCAAATCAGGGATGGGAAATTGTACCCTTGACTCGGTGTGATTTTGCACGTGATGATGCCAACTTTGCAAAAAAAATATCTGGGTGTAATGTCATTATCAATCTTGCTGGTGCGCCTATTATGAAGCGCTGGACCGAAAGCTATAAGAAAACCATTCTACTCAGCAGAATTGCACCTACATTAAAAATTACGAATGCAATTCATTCCCTTTCAGAAAAACCGGAATTATTTATTTCTGCTTCTGCCACGGGAATATATGATAGCAATGGAATATGGGATGAAATGAATTTTTCTTTTTCCAATGATTTTCTCGCTGAAGTTTGTCAGGCATGGGAAACCGATGCCATGCGTATTTCTGGCGAATGCCGCACAGTAATCGTAAGATTTGGAATTGTTCTGGACAAAAAAGAAGGTGCATTGGCAAAGATGCTCCCGATTTTCAGGATGGGTTTTGGCGGCCCCATGGGTTCTGGAAAACAAGGTTTTTCATGGATTCATATCAAGGATTTAATTGGCGCCCTACTTTTCCTGATCAAGACAAAAGAAATCTCAGGACCAGTTAATCTCGTTGCTCCCGAATTTTCCGACAATAAAACCTATTCAAAAATACTGGCCAAAACACTTCACCGACCCTCTTTATTTAAAGTTCCTGAATTTGCTTTAAAACTATTTTTTGGAAATGGTGCAGAAGTTCTTACAACCGGACAAAAAGTACTGCCCAAAAAACTAATTGATAGTGGCTATCGTTTTAAGTTTCCTGATCTGGCAGGCGCATTGAAAGCTATTCTGAAATAATCAATTCAACTTTAAGCTTTTTGAAGAAATGGATTTTCCATCTGAAACACTTATTAAATACTGGCCGGATTTAAGTTGATAATTGTTTAATGAAATTACCTGATAACCCGGTGCAAATTTCTTTCCTGTAACTGGCATTACAACTGAACCTTTTACATTCGTAATTGAAATTTTAAGTTTCATTTCTTTACTGACAATTACTCCTATTGATGCATATCCTTTTGCTGGATTTGGAAAAAAAGTAACAGAAAAAAAATGAGGATTCCTATGCGTTTCAAAATGCTTATTGTTTTTTTAGATTTCGGCACTAATCCTTATACAAAAATAGCTTTTTTGCTGATAGATTGAGTTATTTATGGAAAATATTAATACTTTTGACAATTATATTATGGAAAAGCAAATTCAGAATAAAAAGGTTTTGATTACGGGAGGCGCTGGATTTATCGGTTCCAACCTTTGTGAAGCTTTACTTGAGCAGGGAAATCAGGTAACATGTCTTGATAATTTCCTGACCGGCAAACGCGAGAATATTTCTGCTTTTCTTAACAATGACCTCTTTTCCCTAATAGAAGGGGATATTCGTGATCTATCAACCTGCATGAATGCAACAAAAGGCATTGATATTATTTTGCATCAGGCTGCTCTTGGTTCAATTCCAAGATCAATAAACGATCCTCATACTACCAACAATATAAATGTTGGTGGGTTCTTGAATATGCTAGATGCCGCAAAAACAAACGAAGTAAAGCGTTTTGTCTATGCCTCAAGTTCCTCTGTTTATGGCACGGATAACCATATTCCTAAGCAAGAAGAATTTACGGGAACTCCTCTTTCGCCTTATGCTGTTTCAAAAAAAACAAACGAATTGTATGCTTCTGTTTATGCCTCATTGCATAATATGGAAATCATTGGTTTGCGCTATTTTAATGTTTTTGGAAAAAGACAGGATCCAAATGGTGTTTATGCCGCTGCGATACCAAAATTTATAGAATTACTTTTAAAAGGGGAAAGTCCTGTTATTTATGGCGATGGCGAACAATCACGTGATTTTACTTATATTTCAAATGTAATACAAGCCAATCAGCTTGCAGCTTTGTGCGATTACAGTACTTTGCAGGATAAAATATTTAATGTTGCATGCGGACAAAAAATTTCTGTAAACGAACTAATCAGAATCATAAAAGAAATTATTGCACCTTATTTTCCCGATGTTGTTCATGTGTTTCCAAAACACGAAATTCCAAGAAAAGGAGACATTCCATTGTCTATTGCATCATTGAAAAATATTCAAGAGAAGCTTCAGTTTGTTCCTGTATGCGACGTGCATAAAGGCCTGGAACTGACTGTGAATTGGTTTTTTAAGGAGCATAATAACAAATAATCTTTTCATTTTCTTCATTATATTTAACTTTTCGCATATTTTTGTAGAAATTTAACAAAAATAGTATGAAGAGAAATATTTTGGTTTTAGGAATTGTATTTTGGTTTGCAGGTATTTATTATGCTTCGGCATGTACCAATATACTTGTATCAAAAGGCGCGTCAACAGATGGCTCTGTGATGATAAGCTATAACGCTGATGCCGGAGGTTTTATGGAACCTCTTTACTGGCAGGAAGCCAAAGACTGGGCTGCCGGTGATTCGCTCGAAGTTTATGAATGGGACACCGGAAAATATATGGGCAAAATCAAACAGGTTGCACATACATACAAAGTAATTGGCAACATGAATGAACATCAGGTGGCTATTGGAGAAACAACATTTGGTGGACGCGATGAACTTCAAAAACCGAACGGAATCATTGATTATGGCAGCATGATGTATATTGCGCTTCAACGTGCAAAAACTGCGAAAGAAGCCATAAAAATTATGACTGAATTGGTTGCAACTTACGGTTATGCAAGCGAAGGCGAATCGATTTCAGTATCTGATGCAAACGAAGCATGGATTTTTGAAATCATTGGAAAAGGATCCGGTGAAAAAGGTGCAATATGGGTGGCACGCAAAGTTCCCGAAGGATATATGTGTGCACATGCCAATCAGGCTCGTATCCGTGAAGTTCCTACAAAAGATAAGGAAAATTGTATGTATGCTTCTGATATATTCTCTTTTGCAGAAAAAATGAAATATTGGGATTCAAAGTCTGGAAAGGATTTCAGCTTTGTTGACGCATATTGTCCGCTTACACCCGAAGCATTATTCCTTTGCGAAGGCCGTGTATGGCGCATTTTCGACAGGGCTGCCCCATCTTTAAAACTTTCTTCAAATTACTGGAGATCTGAAAAAGGCGCAGAACCATATCCTTTGTTTATCAAGCCAGACAAGAAACTCAGCGTCAGAGATGTTCAGTCATTGATGCGCGATCATTTTGAAGGCACTGAATTCGATATGACAAAAGGTTTAATGGCCGGACCGTTTGGCTGTCCTTATCGTTGGAAAAATTTGTATTGGCAAGCTCCCGGAGATACCATCACAGCATACGGATGGGAAAGACCAACCTCTACACAACAGACAGCATTTAGCTTTGTAACGCAATCTCGCAATACAACTTCTGATTTCATGGGCGTTTTTTGGTATGGCGTTGATGATACCTATTCAAATGTTTATATGCCGATATACGTTTGTATGAGCGAACGTCCGGAACCTTTTTCGAAAGCGGATGTTACAAAGTTTGACCAGACTTCCGCCACTTGGGTGTTCAATCTTGTTGCAAACTATGCATATACCAAATATTCGTACATTATTAAAGATATTCAGCTTGCTCAGAAAGAGCTCGAAGATAATTTTGCCGCAATGCAGCCAGCAGTCGAGAAAGCTGCTGTAGAGCTCGAAAAGACTGATAAAAAACTTGCAATGCAATACCTCAGCGATTATTCCTATTCACAGGCAATGCTTGTATTTAAGCGTTGGGAAGAGCTTTACGGATACATTGTCACAAAGTATAACGATGGTTATATTAACGATGGCAAGGATGGTGGCCGTCATCCTAAAGGTGTTGGCTATGGCTCGGAATGGATAAAACGCGTAATGAAAGAAAATCCAGACTATTATAAAATAGAATGGACTGAACCTAAGAAATAAGCATCTCAGATGTCAGAACCTTTGCTGCAGATCAAAAACCTTACAACCGGCTTTTATTCCGAAGGCCGCTTTGTAAAGGCTATTGATGATATTTCTTTCAGCATAGGTCCAGGCGAAACTCTTGGCATTGTTGGCGAATCAGGCTCGGGTAAATCTGTTACTTCTTTGTCCGTTATGCGACTTATTGCTTCTGCAACAGGAAAAATAGATTCCGGTCAAATTCTTTTCCGAAAGGAAGAACAGGAAGTTGTAGATTTATTGCAGCTTTCCGAAAAACAAATGCGTC
>JBBQSF010000181.1:0-4449 GCA_038214085.1 Bacteroidales bacterium
GTGGAGCATACGAGAGTCGAACTCGTTACCTCTTGCCTGCCAGGCAAGCACTCTAGCCAAATGAGCTAATGCCCCAAATCATTGCAAAGATAAAAAAACTTTGTGAAAATTTTCTTATTTGTGAAATTTTCGGATAAATTCTTCAACTTCCGGTACGCCACCCTGATATATTAAATAACCATTGTAGGGCTCACGCGAAGTTGTTTCATCGTTTATTGGAGTAAGCATAATGCGTCGGACTTCTTCCAAATCGCTGGTTTGACCTAGTGCCCATCCCAATTTGATATAAGCAACTTCTGGCAGCATGTTTTCCGCAGGAATTACGCCTTTTGCCATCAGGTCGCGGCCTGTGTCGTAAACAAACATGTGCACATAGCCCCAAAGTGTTTGAACGGTCATGTAAATTGCAACTCCTTTTTTTGTTGCGCGTTCAATTGCAGGATAAAGCGGTTTGTTCACATGCCCCAGACCTGTTCCGATGATAATGATTCCTTTATAACCTGCGTCCACCATCATGTCAATCATGTCGGGCTGCATATTCGTGTAATAATAAAGCATTCCAACTTTTTCTTCAAAATAGGGAAGTATTTTAACATTTTTGTCTTTTCGGCGGTGATTGTATTCTTGTTTTATCGGGAATACTCCTTTGCGGGTAACTGTTGCCAATGGAGTATCTCCAATTGTCCGGAATGTTGAACGGTATGAGGAATGCATTTTACGAACCCGAGTTCCACGATGCAAAAATCCGTATTCATCGGAAGTAGGACCGAACATACACACCATAGTTTCAGCAATATCTCCATGTCCGGCTGCGGTACATGCATGCATCAGGTTGAGTGCAGCATCCGATGATGGGCGGTCGCTCGAACGCTGTGAACCAACTAAAACAATTGGAATAGGTGAATTCTGAACCATAAATGTAAGAGCAGCTGCAGTATAATGCAATGTATCGGTTCCGTGCCCGATCACAATTCCTTCTACGCCATTTTCAATTTCTTTTCCAATAGCAATTGCGAGTTTTTTATATTGTTCGGGGCCCATATTCTCGCTGAAAACAGCAAAAACTTTTTCAGTACTCAGGTTACATATGTCAGCCAATTCTGGAACAGCTCCATAAAGTTCACCGGGCGAAAATGCCGGAATAACAGCTCCTGTGCGATAATCAAGACGGGAAGCAATGGTTCCTCCTGTTCCAATAAGTTTTACTTTTGGCAAACCGGGAGTATATGGAAATTCTTTTTCCGGAATTTTATAATTGGCTTTTTTATAACCAGTTTCCTTCATGTCTGTAATGGTTCCCGTATCAAGGCCTACGTTATATCCGGTTGGAATTTTCATTACAATATGTTTGTCGTCATCGTTTTCCGAACGCGGTAGTATTGTACCTGTAAATACTCCACGAGTTGTTGAAACTACTGCCTGACCCCAAACACGGACTTTGAATTTTTTTAATATTTCGAGCGCTGTGCCTTTGTAACCCTGAAAAAAATCTTCACTCATTATCTTTGGTTTTTCTATTATAAATGGAATAAATTATTTTTTGCCTTTTTCAATTAGCTTTTTTAAATCGGGAAGATGAATGTTGCCCAATGCAATATTTCTCAGATTACCCATAATCCAGTTGGTTTCAACTTCTTTTTCGTGAGAAATGCGGATGCTGGCAAATTTTTCTTTTAAAAATGGGATATTTGAAAGAATCTCTTCTTTTTTAAATCTTGTAAAATGAATGGTTTCAAGAACTGATTCAAAATCCATTTTCGGATGTTCATAAACTACGGGTAGCATCTTTTTCAGAAGTTCGTTGTCCAGTTTTTCTTCAGAAACAAATTTGAATAAATCATAGATTTTGTCATAATTGAAAGGAGAAGTAGGAATATAATGTCCTTCAACAAACTTGAGTGTATGACCAAAAAATGTACCGACAAATCGAGCATTTTGTTTTAAGTCTTTTACAATTTTTTCAATCAGTGGGAAAAGGTTTTTCTTGAAAATAAAAGTGTAAGTATCTTCTGGAACATTCCATTTTTTAAGGATCTGGTATCTGTCAATCACTTCAGAAGGAAGGTTTTTTGAAAGTTCTTTAATATGGGAATCTTCAAGAGGAATAGGCTTAGAATCGGTATCTGGGTACATGCGGTCGGCACCAGGTAAAACCCGTTCAAAAATAGTAGTTCCATCTTCAAATGACTTGCGGGTTTCGTTAGGAACACCCTCAAAAGCCATTCTGCAGCGTTCTTCAATTACTTCAATTGCAGTGGGAATATCAGCTTCTGGTCCCCAGAATACAATAATGGCATCGTTTTCTCCAGCTTTAAGCATCTGCGCCATTTTAAGGTAATCTTTTTCGTTTATTACACTGTCGAGGTCTTCGGTATGCGTCATGTTCGGCTTTTCGATACAGGCAATAACTTTTAGCCTATCGCTGAATTCGCCTGCAAATATTTTTCCGGGCTGAGTAAAGTGTGATAAAATGCCTTTAAATTCAGGCAATTTCATTGCAACTATCTTTTCTCTTTTGTTGTTTGCTTCGGTAAGTGGAATATAGGTAAACGAAAAATCATGGTAGTCGAGCAACTGGTTGCAAGGTTTCCATTTTTTTGCATCGCTGATTCTTTTTTTGAGAATATCTCTAATGCTCAAAAGCGCCCACTGACGGAAACATTCGATGTGTGTAAGTTCTGGAATCCAGCGTGTGTGTGCAACTCCTTTAATTTCAACACGTGTTCCACCTTTGCAACTTACATTTACATCTTCGCGCCCAGCACCAATTCCAGTACGCACCAATCCTGTACTTCTGTTCATGAAGCGAATATAATCGCATGCTTCTTTTACTTCGTCAGGATTCACCATTTCGGGATAAGTAACCGTTTCAATCAATGGCATTCCTAAGCGGTCGGTTTTGTAGATTCGGTTATGGCCGATGTCGGAAACTTCTCTGCATGAATCTTCTTCAAGACTCAGCTGAATTAGTCTGACTTTCTTTTTCTTTAACGGAATTTCGCCTTCCACACCAATGATAGCAGTTCGTTGAAATCCGGTTGGAATACTTCCGTCGAGGTACTGTTTACGGGTAATATGAACTTCGCCAACAATATTTAATTTTGAGAGTAGAGATATTCTGATGGCTTCATCAAGAGCTTCGCGGTTAAGCGGAAATGGGGGAGTATCATCAACTTCGTAAGTGCAAGTGGTTTCGTTTTTAATACGATAGATGATGTTTTTTCTGGTTTTAAACTCCATAAGGGCGGTACCATCGTATTCGCCAAGTTCGCTAAGTGTAGGGCGCATGTGGCGGACAACTTCAGCATCGTAAACATTATCTTCGTGAAACATACCGGCAGGGCAGTGGCAAAACAGTTTTTCTTTTGTAAAAAGTTGCTGGTGTACCTCGAGCCCCGACATAAATCCAATGGCGTCGTATGTTTTTTGAGTGGCTTTGCTGCGCGGAACGTATCCTATGGCTTTCTGGGTTTCTTTGTAGTTTTTTACCGGATCGAATTTCTTTTTCATCGTGTTTTGAAAGTTAACAGGGTAATTAGTGGTCAAATGTATATATTATTATGCTTGTGGGAAAATGAAAGTTGTAATTATTTTTAACCTTTTTAATGGAATCATTTTAAACTCAATTAATATATTTCATTCTTGTTCAATATCAGAAGTGGTATATATGGAAAGTATATTGATTGGCAAAAAAATGGCCATCCTTTTATGGACAGCCATTCTTTTGTTAATTGATTGGTTTTACTTACTTATTAAAATTTGTTTTGTTTTGGTTACGCCGTCATATATAACCTTTACAAGGTAAATTCCATCACTGGTATTAACCTGAAGAATATTCACCCCAGTTTTTGATAACGAGGATAGAACTTTCTTTCCAAGCATATCATACACTTCAATAATTCCATTTTCTTTAGCAGTTGTTACATAAATTGAATTGCTGAAAGAATAAATAGATATCGAAGCATTTGCATCATTACTGATTTCTGTGGTCATAGAACCAAAATGCAAACGGAAGCGGCTTGACGAGTTAATCGCTCCTGAAGCAAAGCTATAGCTTGCATTCTGACGAAGATCCTGTATAACACCCAAGGATACATCTTCAAGAAAAACAGGAATAGTAATGTCAAAATCAGCAAGGTTGCTGGCATTCAATGTGAAGTTCCCTCCCAAATTGCTTAAGAAGCCTAAAGGCACAACCCTGATCTCGTTTAATCCAAGAAGTGGTAAGCCATTGATCGCGGCCATGGTATTGTCCGAAGTTAGGGTATAAAGCTGAGGCGCATCATTGTTGTTGCTGAACATTTTTTCAGAATCGTAGTTTTCAAAAATAGTCAATGCATTAGGATAAAATCCAACCACAGCTTCATCGGTATTTATGGCATCCGAAACATTTATTCTGAAAACATTGCTTGTTGAGGCCGTTTTATAGAAAGCATTGTTGCTGTGAAC
>JBBQSF010000182.1:0-4430 GCA_038214085.1 Bacteroidales bacterium
TCCTCAGCATTTTCAGCCAGTCCTTCATAAATTAAAGCTCCAATTATTGCTCCTTTTGTTGGTCCGCACATTCTGTCCCAAGTTATGGGTGGCCCTGAATGTAGAATGAGATTTTTTTTCATTCCCGGAATCGTTGTAAGCGCAATATCAAGCCCAATAAGTACAGGTTTTCCCCTAAGAATTATTTGAAGTGTTTCTTGGTTTGCTTTTTCAATGCGGGAAAAATTTTGTTCGAGAATTTCTGCAGCTTTAGGGTCAACAGAAACTGGGGGCTTCCATTCAACCTGTATTGCTTGTGTTCCTGTGTTTTCAAGGTTTTCTCTAAAAGAAGAAAGCCCAATGTTCACTACATTTAATTTGTTTTGAAAAATATCTTTAATAGCCATAAATATGACGGAATAATGGGTTAAATAAAAATTATAATTGTTTTAAAATAGTTCCGCAAAGCTTCGCTGCCGCAACGTTTGAAGGCATAACAATAACCCCAAGTGTTTTAAGATGCTGTATTACTTTTTTGCGATGCTGTGGATCGAGATCTGTGCCTGTAACCGAAGCAATAAAAATCAATTCGGGTGAAATTTGTTTTGCCTTTAAAATAGCAGGTTCTAATTCATCAACAGGTTGTAAATTTGACCCATAACCTAAAACTACATCTAATAAAACAATAGCAGTTTCAATGTCGGAAGCTTCTTCTATTATTCGTTTGCAACGTAGTGAAAAATCAATCATAGGGTGAGGTCGGCCCGATGTAAATTCATCTTCGCCCATATCAATAATTGTGTTTTTCTCACTTTTCCAAAGGCTTTTAAGTTGATAGTCGGAATTTAGCGGCGAGTTTCCATAAACAAATCCAATATAATCCTTAAGAATAAGTTGTGCTTCATCACATAATGTTCCACCACTAAATAAACCTCGTAAATATTTTCCTTTTGGTTTTAACGTGGCAGCAATTTTTTGAATTTCAAATATGGCGGAATCATTTATGAGTTCATCGGAATGCGTTGTAATGCCATTGCTGATATTTACTGCAATTAGAGCCGCTTCTTCAAGATTTGATGCAGCATAAGCGCCGGCAGCTTTGATAATTTCAGGGTCGCCTCCAATTAAAATTCCAACCACAGGTTTTGAAATGTTTTTTATTTCTGCAGAAATTTTCTGCAATACTTCAGGATGAGGTGGCTTGGAAACGAGCACGATTACCTTTGTTTCTTCATCCTGATCAAGGGCTTTGAGCGCTTCAATAAACATGATGCCACCGATTTCTTTTTTCACATCGCGACCTCCAGTACCAATGGCCTGCGAAATTCCACCTCCATTGTTAGAAATGATGCAACTAACTTCTTGAAGCCCTGTTCCAGAAGCCGCAACAATGCCGATATTTCCGCGATTTACAACATTTGCAAAAGCCAGTGGAACGCCATTTATTATTGCTGTTCCGCAATCGGGACCCATTACTAAAAGTCCATTTTCACGTCCGAATAATTTAAGTTTTAATTCATCTTCAATGGAAACATTGTCGGAAAAAATCATGACGTGTAAACCATTTTTAAGTGCTTTCATGGCTTCTGCTGCTGCATATTTTCCGGCAATCGAAATAAGAACTAGATTTGCATCTGGCATGTGATCTATTGCACTTTCGATGCTTCTTATTTTGGCTGAAGTGTCGTCATCTTTTTTATTTCTGATATTTTTCAGAAGATCATCAACCGCCAAAAATGCGTTGGTTGCTAACACTTCGGATTCAGCCATAATACATATCAGTAAATCCGTATCATCGCATTTTGAAAATTCGGGAATCATCATTCCTGCAGATGCAAGAATAGCTTTGTTTTCTGATGTTCCCATTACTACAGAGGAATCCACAACCCCTTGAATTTTATTTATTTCTTTTGAAACGATCATCAATGAAACCGAATCAAAATATTCGCCTTTTTTTACCAATCCTTTTACAATCATAATCCAACTGAATTTTTTATTGAAATAATTAATCCCGTAAGCAAGTCTGCTCCTGATGTTGCACCATGCGATAAGAGCTGTTTTATTGCAAAATCAAGATCACCAATTTTTTTTTCGGAGAGTAAAGTTACGAAATTTTTAAGTCGGTAAAAATATTTTGCATTTTTTGCATAAAGTAAAAATGAATTTGTAAATGGGTTTTTCCCTAGAGCAGCATCGTATATTTCGTTTCTAAGGGATATCGAATTTTTTTTAAAAATTATTTCATTCAGGTGTATTCCAAATAAAAATCCGGCAATAAAATCATCGCCAGACGGTGTGAGACCGTAACCTGTTCCTTTGATTTTATGGACTCCCTGCAAAATATTCCCTGAAATAATGTAATTGAAACTGGCAATGGCATTTTCTGCAAACGCTTTATCAAAAGCCTTGTCAAAATATTTTATATTTTCGGGAAAGAGTAAAAATGCTAAGCTTTTTTCATGAAAGTCTGCTTTGTGATATTTTAAAACAGAATCTAGATTTTGTAATAAATTCAGAGGATTAAATAACGCTGTTTCAATATGAGAATTGTAAAAGGGTATATTTTTTCTGATAATTTTCTGAGTACCAATTGTAATATAGTTATCGCTGATGAAAATTGATTTTGTTTCCTTTACATTTTCAATTTCTTTAGTTATTGAATTTGGCGCACTATTGCTGCAGTCATTGGTAATAAAGCAAAAATCGTTATTTCCATTGATATAATTGATAACTTTTGTAAACCCAGAATGAAATTTATATACCCCGTTTTTAAGGCAATCTCCTGTTTCTATTATAGTGTTTTTGTTGTTAATGTTCATTTTCTAAAAACAATAAATGGTCTAATGCAAAATATTCTGAAAACCATCCTGTAGAGGATAAAACATTAGTTCTATAAGTGTTGCTATCTAAACAGTCAAATGGTTTCTGAGCAATTATTAAATTTTTAGCAGATCAAAAACCTGCTGTAATGTATATGATTGTTTGCCGGATTTTGCTGTTTTTTCTGCATTTATCATAGCTTGTGCCACTTCTGCTCCAGCAATTGGTTTCCATTTTTTAAGTCCGGGAATTTTTGAAAAAAATGAAAGAACAGTTGCAGAAATTTTCTCCATTATCCTTTTGTCTTTTCTGTTTCCATTAATCAAGCCTGGTCTGATAAAGATTGTTTTTGCGAAGGAAAGTTTTTCAACATCTCTTTCAAGTTCTCCCTTTATTCTTGAATAAAAAATGGAGGAATTTACTTTAGCAAATGCTGCAGAAACAAGCACATAATTTGGGACTTTATTGTTTGCTGCAGTTAAAGCAAATTCGTATTGAAAAGTGAAATCCACTTTGTATTGTGCATCTTTACTCCCAGCTTGTTTTAATGTGGTGCCCAATGCCGAAAACAATACATCTCCCATAACTTTTGATTTCCAATCAAACGGTTTTTCAAAATCAATAATGTGCTCGATAAGTTTCGGATGACTTATTCCCAAAGACTTTCGTGAAAATGAAACTACCGAATTGTAATCATTGTCTTTGAGAAGCAGCTGGATTAAATTTGAGCCTACAAGTCCTGTGGATCCTATAACTATTGCTTTTTTCATAATAAAATTTGAATAAATTCTTGTGTCAAAGAAATTTTGTTCCAGTATATTTTTCAGTCAATTCCCAAAGTTTAGTATTGTTTTCGCTTGTAATGAATTTATTTGTGGGTTGAATTACTTTTTTGTCCTTAAAATATTTTCCATGTGCAAAATTTATTTCATTCTGAGAAGCTAGAAAAATGCTGGTTTCTGCGCCTTTATCAGTAGAACGGATAAAAGGTTTCATGATATTAAATATCCCGTGAACCATTCCACCAGCGCTTTTAGAAAAGTTACTGCCAACAACTCCAGGATGCACAGCTGACGTAATTACGTTGTGATGGTTTGAGGTAATTCGTTTTGCCAGTTCTTGAGTGAACATTAAATTGTAAAGTTTTGAAATGCAGTAGGCCTGAAATCCGGAATATTTATTTGTCAATAGGAAATCGCTAAAATCTGGTTTTGCTATACGGAGGGCTTCGCTCGAAAGGTTTATAATTCGCCCGTTTCCGCTTGCAAGAATTTTTGGAAATAAAAGTGAAGTCAGCAGAAATGGAGCAAAGTAATTGATTGCCAATGTAAGTTCAAATCCATCTGCTGAATTTTGTCTTTTAGAAAGTACGAGGCCTGCGTTATTTATCAGTATATCTAATTTTGAAAACCGTGAATTGTATTCCTTCGCAAACAACCGAACCTGTTCAAGTGATGAAAGATCAGCGATAATAATTTCAGGGGAAACGACATTTGAATCTTTTTCTATTTCTTGTTTAACCGCTTCTGCTTTTACTTTATCTCTGCCGTGAATAATAATTTTATATCCTTTTTTTGAAAGTGAAATTGCGGTTGCTTTCCCAATTCCTGTTGTGGCTCCAGTGATCAGGC
>JBBQSF010000183.1:0-4364 GCA_038214085.1 Bacteroidales bacterium
GTTCTATTATGGATCCAAAGCAAGGTCAGTGCCGGAATACCTTAAACTCCGCTTTGACGAGAAAACCCGTGGTTTCAACGCATTTTCATTTGCAATAATGACAGTGTTTGCATCGGGAATTTCGATGTTTGCACTTGCCAGGCTCATGGAAGTAATGTTGCACTGGAATTTCCATTACAGCATTATTGCATCTGCAATAATTGTATTGGTTTACACTTACCTTGGCGGTTTAAAATCAGCCATTTACAACGAAGTACTGCAGTTCTTTCTTATTGTGATCGGTTTCTTGCCACTTGTAATTATCGGATTACAGGATGTTGGTGGCTGGGATGGACTTACCACCCAACTGAATCAGGTTGCCGTTGACCGTGGTTATGCTGCAGGAACCTGGACAAGCACCTGGAAATACCTCGGCTCTTCGTCCGCTAATCCTATGGGTGTGGATTGGATCGCTATGCTTATGGGCCTGGGATTTGTACTTTCATTCGGATACTGGTGTACTAATTTCCTGGTAGTTCAACGTGCCATGGCTGCCAATTCAATGTCGGCCGCACGCCGCACTCCGCTTATAGGCGCATTACCTAAAATGTTCCTTCCAATACTTGTTATTGTTCCCGGAATGATTGCCATGGCGCTTATGAGTATGCCGGATAAAGGGTTACTGCTAATTGGAAATAATGGACAAACGGACTATAATATGATCATTCCAACTATGTTGGTTCATTATTATCCGACAGGATTGTTGGGTTTGGGTATTACCGCCCTGATGGCTTCATTTATGAGCGGTATGGCTGGGAATGTAACTGCATTTAACACCGTGTTTACCTACGATATTTATCAATCGTACATCAGGCCCGGCAAATCGGATGATCATTATCTGAAAGTAGGTCAGTTTGCCACAATATTCGGTGTTGCTATTAGCATTGGCGCTGCTTATGTAGCAGCAAATTTCAATAACATAATGGACTTGCTACAGCTTATATTTGCATTTGTAAATGCACCGCTTTTCGCGACTTTTATGCTTGGTATGTTTTGGAAAAGAACAACAGGGCATGCCGCATTCTATGGCCTGATTACAGGTACTTTTGCCGCTGCTCTGCATTATGCACTTACAATTTCTGAAGGCAAAGGCGGCTGGCTTGGCCACTTGGTGGAATACCCAAGCGCAATGGCACAAGGTTTCTGGACAGCAATTTATGCCTGGACAATTTGCTTTCTTCTCACCATTATTCTTTCGTTGTCCACAAAGCAGTTAAAAACGGACGATGACCTGCGTGGCCTGGTATATTCGCTTACACCAAAAACAAAAGACGAACCGGGAATTCCGTGGTACGAAAAACCGGTCGTAATGGCTGTGATCATTGGCGCAATTAGTATAGTAATAACAATCGTTATCTGGTAGGAGGAATAATTATGGATATGGACATTAGAATCCCCATCGGACTGCTGTTTGCAATCCTTGGTTTTATACTTTTCGCTTTCGGGCTTTATTCAATGAACGATGCTGAATTGTATGCCCGTTCACTGGGTAAGAATATTAATCTCTGGACGGGAGTTGCCATGCTCATATTTGGCGGGGCAATGCTGTTTTTCTCGCTGAGAAAAAAGAAAACTTTATAACCTTGCACTGATTAAAAGGGCGGCGATACTACCGGGAAAAAAAACCTGATTTACCGCCACATTCCTGATACAAAAACAATGCTGCGTACTAAACAAAAAAAGGATTCTATTCTGAATCCTTTTCTTTTTTAAATTCTTCCATTTCTTTATAAAACTCCATTGCTTTCATTACTGATTTACCACCCGAACCAGCAATCAATCTTTGAAACCATTTTTTATCCAGGTTCTCGATTTTTTGGTTTTTAAAAAGCCAATAAGCCAAATAGGTAAAAGCACCTGTTAAAACTATCTGAAATATAGTATAAAGCAATCCAACACTTTGGGGAAACCATCGGTCGCTTAAATAGAAAGTTGTCCAAAACGGGAACTGCAATACCATAGTTCTTGAATGGCTGATTATGGATAATTTTAATCGTGATAACTGTTGTTGAATATCCATTATACTACCATTGTAATTGATACTGTTAGTCCAAACAAGATGTTTGATATAATCCGCAAAACCTTTCAGATTTATAAGTGCAATTACAGAGATGGATACAATAAAGTAATTAGCTGCCGAAGAGTAATTGGAAATGGCATAGAACAATAAATATCCCAAAACTATTAGATAAATTACAAAGGAAACAATTCCTGCTGTTTTTAGTCTTTTTAAAGACTTTAAAGCTGTTTGGGCTTTTTGATTAATGGTTTCTACCAAAAGTTTTCTATTGATAGATAGTGATAGCTCAATCTTTTCGTTTTGAGCTTTCCATAAGTTTATGATTTCTATGTCTTCCATTTTATTGATTTTTAATGTGTTCAAATTTTTCTTTTAAAATCTTTTTTACTCGTTCTATTTTGGTTGCAACATTAGTTTCAGAAATACCAATGATTTGAGAAATTTCTTTATGGCTCTTTTCTTCCAAATATAGCAACATCAACGCTTTGTCCAAATTTTTAAGCGCTGAAATCATCTGTTGCAAAATGCCCAGATTAGTTTCCTTATCGTCAGGATTGTCGTTTTCAGTAAAATTGATAATTCCGTCAGTAAAAGGGTTCGAGATGCTTTTTCTTCTATCTTCCTTTCGGTAGAATGATATGGCAACATTCAATGAAATTCTATATATCCAGGTCGAATGCTTGAAATTGTTGTCAAAATTGTTGAACGATTTCCATAATTGAATAATAATTTCCTGAACGAGGTCTTTTCGGTCATCAACATTTTTGCAATACGAATTTACTACCTTGTAAATAATTCCCTTGTTAGCATTTATAACCGATAGAAACTGTTCTGATTGATCTGTTGAATTCATTTGTGCCTCGTGTCGGTTGTTTGAAATTAAAATTTTGTGTTTCTTAATTATTCGCATAGGAATCAGAAATATCACAGTCGGATTGAAAATAAATTTTCAATGGGCTGTTATAAAACACGTTACAATACTATAAATATGAAAAAGACAATCACAATTCAGATTGCTAACAATTTAATATCAGAAACTGTTTTAGCGCAAAGCTCAGTTTAGACTGTTGGAGCTTTTTTATTTCTTTAGTTCTTCCGCCAGGGAATTTGGCCTATTCGCTATCGCCGGGCTCCCACAACTCGACTTTATTTCCTTCAACATCCAATATATGAACAAATTTCCCATAACTATATGTCTCAATTTCATCAACAATTGTTACCCCTTCTAACTTAAGTTGCTCAACAAGCGATACCAGGTTTTCAACCCTGTAATTAATCATAAAATCCTGGTCTGAAGGTCCAAAATAATTCGTTGTGTCTGCAAACGGACTCCATTGTGTAGAACCTTTTTTCGAACTGTCATCAGCCTGTCGCCATTCAAAATTTGTTCCGTATTGGTCCGTTTCAATACCCAGGTGCGTTTTATACCATTCCATTACTTTATTTGGATCTTTACACTTGAAAAAGATCCCTCCAATACCTGTTACTTTTTTCATTTTTACCGGTTTATTATTTTGTTTAACAAGGATTGACTTAAATACGAAACCAAAACTAAATGATATTGCAATTGCTATAATAATCAAGGTTATCTTTTTCATTTTTACGTAATTTAATTATTTGAAAAGCAATTTGTGAGACATGGTATTACAATCCACACAAACAAAAAACACAAACATATTTCTACTGTATACTTGCATTTATCATCTATTTATTGAAGCAGAAAAAGTCTGATTTTAATTTTTACATTAAATTCCGTAAAATGTCGGGAGCCGCTGTTTTTTATAGTTTCCTTTGCAGTCTATCCCATATCTCTCTTACATTTTCCTCGCCTTTATTATACTCAACACTGGTGTGTTTTTCATATAATTCCCAACTAGGTAAAATATTTATCTTCCCGGAGTCCGGATATTCCGAAATATCAATTCCGATGGTGGTCCGTAAATCAAGATACGTACAAGGGGAATCAGAATGATTGTAAAATTGATGTGCACTTGACTCGCCTGCCTCGAAAAAAACAAGTTCTCCCTTATTCAGAATCTGAAACCCATCAACAGAACGCAATGTCATAGAGCCTGAAATTATCATAATAAGTTCTTCGGCGTTCCGGTGAAAATGATAGGGGAATGAAAACTTTCCCGGATCCAGCAGACGGATATCGAAAACAAAGTTTTTCGATTCGGAAATTACTCCCAGTCGGGGGAAAAGGGTTTTTACGCCAAAATCTTCCATGGCGGAATTATCGGTATTAAACTCAAAGTTTTCAGGTTTTATTATTGTAGGCATAATTTCACAGATTATAAGTATA
>JBBQSF010000184.1:0-4362 GCA_038214085.1 Bacteroidales bacterium
TACAGTTCTTTCAATTCCTCCGAATAATCAAACTGCAAATCTTCATGAAGTGTGAGTAAAGATTTATTAATTTTTTGAAATTGTCTCAGGTAAATATTTCCTAGTGCAGTATTTACTAACAAAGGCATTCCAATTTTTTTCAGCTTTTTGCAAAAATAAATCAGCAATTCAACTTCAGCTTGTTTTGAACCGGAAAACTTTATGTACTTATTGGTAATGCGAAGAATTTTGCGAATGGTTTTTTTTGCAAGATAGGAATTGCTTGTGTTTACGTCCTTATACATTTCGTCGATCAACAATTTTACCTCTGCAACATAAGCCTTTTCATCATGGGCTTGAAATAAAAGGAATGTAAGAAGTTCTTTGTTTTCTTTCCTGAACTTAGCAAGATGCATGCAAAGCTCTTGTATCTGCAAGGGATTTAGTGTGCACAGCTCTGTTTTAATTTCCTTTAGAGAAGCAGTTTTCATTTCAAACAATAAATTTATTTAATTGTTTTCACTCGTCCCACTTCACCTGTGGTGAGCCGAACCTTTATTCCATGTGGGTGCTGAGGACTTTTAGTAAGGATATCTTTAACAATTCCTTCGGTAATTTTGCCCGAGCGCTGGTCTTGTTTTAGTACAATTCCGACTTCGGTACCAACTTTAATATCGCTTCTGTTTGTGCCCTCCATGATGTTAATCTTTTTACAAAGTAACGATTTTTTTTGGAAAACCGCCATCTTCAGAAATCCGCAATTGCTTTCATTAAAATTAAATGAAAACAAAAGAAAAAAGAAATAAAATTATTTCGAGACAACTGTATGTGCAGAATTTATTAACTTTTGGTAGGCAAGATATTCTGGCAAGTTCCACGACAGTATGCCTTTTGCTTCCCACTTTTGAATAAATTCAGCCTTTCTACTTTCAATCAGTTGGCAATACATTTCGGGTGACATGTACAATCGTTCATTTTGGTAATTAAAATATTGTTTTTCGCAAATTTTTTGAAGTTCAGGCAATGGCTTTTCAAGATATGGCAAGGTTTTATCAGACAATGAAGCCATAAAGTTCAGATGCAAAAAAGAAGATTGCGCATGATTAAAATTATATTTTGCTATAATAATATCCCAATTAAATGCTGAAGCAACTATTAATACTACAAAGCAAGCATAAATATTTTTTCGTAAAAGATAAAATCCTGATTTACGTTTCATCACTTTTACAAACACAGTGTAAAGCCCGTAAATAGTAAGTATAAGAAATATGATTACTCCTATTCTTTTGTATGCCAACGAAAAATAATTGATATACCAAAAGTTCCGAATGGCAACAGATATGGCAAGAATTATATTTTGAATCAGCCATATATAACTTAAATTTTTCAGCCATTTATTACGCGAATAAAAATTAAGATTGCGCCGGAAATAGTAAAGGACAAGACTTACAGAAATAAGCATCGAAAGTATCAACAAATATGTTCCTTCGTGTACAAATTGTTTTAAATACTCCCCTTCCCATTCAAAATTAAACCATACCCACTTAACATCAATAAAATTAACCAAAAGCAATATTGCATTAAGAATAAAAAGCAAAAATATACCCGATCTGAATTCGTTTTTAAGTGCAATATTTCTAAAATTTATTTTGAATTTGGGTTTAAAACGTATCAAATTATCGCTGGCATGCTGATCCTTTGCTATTATTTTAGTGACTGAGGTTCGCAATAAAAAAATATTACTTACTATTAAGCCCAAAATAAATGTAAAAATAATTAGTCCGTCGATATTGCCAAATATACTTTCTAAAAAAGCGCCAATATCACCAAACACAGAAACAATAATGTTATCAAAAACAGGATTTGCACTGCGATAAATCATTATAAAAATGATAATTATCAGCAAGGGTCCTATAAAAATAAATAATCGTCGGAAATAATAACCAAATTTACTTCCATAAATTTTTGAGTTGGTAAGTTTCCTAAAAAATGCAAACTGCGAACGCAAAAGATTGCTAATCGAAAGCAGAAGCGCATTTGCAAGTGATCTTGATTCTGGATAAATCAATACTCCGATAAAAAAAAGCATTGCAATAAAATTCATAATTATTGCAAAATCAGAATACACCAATATTGTAAAAAATGAAGTTAAAATTACACTTACAAATGCTGTAATTCCATTTATTCCAGAAATTTTTAATTTTCCATCAATTTTTATCCATGCCAACACAAGCAATTCAAAAATCATTAAATTCAGACCAATGTATTCTCTATAAAACAAAAACGTAAAAACCAACGCACTAATGATTACAGAGGCAATTCCATGTGTTTTTTTCATTCTACAATAATTTTAGATTATAAACGCACTATTTAAAATTATATTACACCAATACTGAGTAAGCAATAGGCCAAAGACTATTTCTTGCTAAGTAGTATGGTAAATGCCCGCCTGACCGGACGGGCAGGCCGATCACGAAATCGTTGAGTATTGCGGGCTACTTTCCTGTCCAGTTACACCGAACTTGATGCGGGACAGAATGCTTGAATTACCACTTAAACCCCAATATTTTATACTGCGTGTTGGGGTGTCGTTTTTCTTTTCGTCATCAATTGACGAGTTATTGTTTCATGATATTTTGAATAAATGTATTGTCAACTTTCTCTACAATAAAATTGTATTTGTTTTCATTACGAACATCTGGATTATCGCTTTCCCACAAACCGTAAGTTATACTCATTTTCTCAACATCTTCTTTAGTTAAGTTATAAAAAACAAGCGCAATAAAATAAACATCTTCATTTTCTTTTTCTATTTCAACCTTGTCTTTAATAAATTCGTAAACAAATTTGTTCTTTTCCTTAATATTTTTTCCGAAAATAATTATTTTTATGTTGTCTTCATTTTGTTTAATTACGCTTAATATTTCTTTACCATTCGCCAACTCGTAAAACACTCTCATACTTAAGATTAATTTGAAATCCTTTATTGTCGGAGTCACTTTAAAAACAGTCATAATATTTCTTCCTTTCTTAGAACTGTCTGAACAAGCACGTATAAAATCCATTTTATATGTTGTCGGGTTTTGGGCAAAATCTATTTTGGGAATAAGGGTCACTAATGCCGTAAAGAAAAAAATCGCAATGTTTTGTTTATAAAAATTCATTATCATATCGTGTTAAGGTTGATTTATCAATAGTTTGTTCAAGTTTGTTAGTTTAACGTTAGTATTGTCCCCAAAAATGGCAACTAACGGATGACGCTAAAACACGGTGCTGTCCCGAAGGCTGCAATGGGTTTCTAGCGTGTGTTACCCTGCGTTAATTATTCTTATTTATCAAATTTACTATTACTTTGGTCATTGTATCTTTTTCCTCTGGTTTGCTCACTGCTATCATTAAGGTCAATGCAACCAAAGTATTATCTGCAATTCGTTTATTTCCATAGTTGTCGAACAATATTCCGTTCTTTTCTATAAAGTAGAGGAATTAAAATGCTGCAATTCGCTTATTTCCATCAGAGAATGAATGATTCTTTGTAATAAAGTATAATAAATTAGCAGCTTTCTCTTCAATGCTTGGATACAAATCTTCGCCGTCAAATGTCTGATAAATTGTTGATATTGAACTTTTAAATGAATCATCTTTTTCACGTCCAAACAAATCACTATTGCCATAAGTTTTTTTAGCTGTAATTATATGCATGATTGCCTCCTCATAAGTTAGGCAGTATGTTTCTTTACCTGATGTATCTTTGATTTCAAGTTTCTGATAATCATATTGGTCTAAAATATCTAATGCGTATGCATATTGTGAAATTATTTTCAACAATCCTATACTTTCGTCATTTGTTAATGTTTTAAACTTCAAAGAATCTCCAAGTATTTTTACGGAGGTTTGAAGTTCTTTCAATTGATTATTTTGTTGAATTAAACGTTTGTTATCAATAACAAAACCCTTTAACAAATATTCCTTAATTATCCTACTTGCCCATATTCTAAACTGTATTCCTCGTTTTGAATTTACTCGATAACCAACAGAAATAATTGCATCAAGATTGTATAATTTTATTTTGCGCTGTACTTGTCTTTTTCCTTCTTTTTGAATTACCGAGGATTCCTCGGTAGTTGGTAATTCTTCTAATTCGCCAGATTGATATATGTTTTTGAGGTGAAGCCCAATTGTGTCAGAGTCCTTATCAAACAACTGAGCCATTTGCTTCTGAGTCAACCAAACCGTTTCATTATCAAACTTTACATCAATCTTGGTTTGGCCATCATCTGTTTGGAATATTTTAATCTCTGATTCAGTCATTTTATTAATTTTTCACAAATCTATAAAAATCTCTCCAATATTACATTAATTATCAAGACGTTGCTGTTTTTT
>JBBQSF010000185.1:0-4336 GCA_038214085.1 Bacteroidales bacterium
GAATATTTTAAATGGAGTGCATACAAATAATTACTTATTTTTTCAATAGGTAAAGTAACGATGTAAAATCTTTTTTTGAAGGGATGAAGTGAAGAAATTTTGTTTTTGATATTCGGATAAATACAATTAATTGAAATAAAAAGGTAAAGAAATATGAAACAGAAGCAGTAACGGCAGCTCCGGTTAAATCATAAAGGGGAATCAGGATAAAGCCACCGATAACAGTAAATAAAAATCCGGTTAAGCTACCTATTGTATTAAAATAATGTTTTCCAATTCCGGAGAAAAAGTGACTGAAGTTACTGTAACATGCAACGGAAAGTATTCCCGGAGATAAAAGCAGAATTGTTTTTTTTACGGACAAAAAGCCTTCACCAAATAATAAAATATACGTGTTCCCGGGAATCAAGAGCAAAACGAACAATCCAAAGAAGGTTACCAAAAAGCTTATTTTCAGAAATTGCAAACTTAATTCAACTGATTTTTGTTTGTTGTTTTGATTGGCGATTTTAGCATATTGAACCGTGGCAAGACTTTTACTCACAATCCACAAACCCTCAGAAAGCTGCACTCCAATTGAATAATTTCCAAGTATGGATTTTCCCGAAAAAGCGTTAAGTAAATAATAACTCAAACGATAATTCAATAATTGAATAATATTTGCAAATTGAACGTAGGAACCAAATTTGAAGCTTTCCTTTATCAGTGGTTTAATTGGTTCAGTGTTTTTAAAATCCAGAAGTGAAAAAACCAAAATAATGCTGATAACAAAGGATATTCCCCATGAAATATAAAGAGCAATAATGTAAGGTTTGATGCTGCCAGTGCCCATATTTTGCAACAAAAAATAAAGAGAAACAATCTGCAGAATTACTTGTAAAATTGTTATGATATTGGCAAGATTTATTTTTTCTTTTGCAATAAATATCGTTGTGTTTATTGATGTAAAGGCAAACAATAGCGAAAGAAGTAGAATTTCAATAAAATAATTTTCAGGGAGAAGATGAAAAAACTGCATTATGAAAGAAGTGGCGACACATGCAAATACTGCCCATATATATGATAAAATAAAGATAGAAGTAACATTGTGCCTGGGAATAAGATAAACCAGAGCGCCACCTCCAACAAAATTGCTTACCATTAGAATAATTGTGATGGATAAAATAATCAGGCTTATATCTCCCATTCCCGCAGGGCCGAATGAATTGGAGGCAAGAATTACAATGAGTAAAGTAATTATTGCTGACAGAAAACGGGATATAATTGTTCCGAAAATTTTTTTTGTCATAAAGCCAATTCAGCTTCAAAAGTAGAATTTATTTTGAACGTATTTTTCTAAACTTGCGTGAAAATTGATTTTTAAACGATTGAAAAATAAATCCGTGTTTTTTAAAATCAATTACAATAAAGGATTCTGAAACAGCAACAGTATGTGTTCCGCAATACTTTTTTGAATATTTCTCAGGTCGAATTTCCGAAACCAATTCTTCAAAAAATTCATCAGGAGTTAATTTGACTATTTTATTTATGCTTATTCTGGAGCCATAATGTTTTGCGGAATTCTGAGCTGGACGGTATAAATCCCCATCCATTAAAAATGGTGTTCCTGCTGGTCGAGACGATCTGATGTCCACTTTTATAGGGTTGTTGTGATGCTCTATATAAGGTCCGGCAAGGCTTTGTGAATAATATGCAAAAAGTTTGGAATTTGTTCCGGCTGATTTTCTTGTAAAAAAAAGCCAGAAACAATCACTGTATTTAAAAAGTGTCGAATCAACGGCATCAATGTTTTCTATTAATATTTTCTGAAATTCGAAGCAGTGATTTATTTCATTTAATTTATACAATGCAATTCTGTTTATTTCACTTTCTTCGGGAATGCAATATGTGTTTCTAGCCTCATGAAAAATGAATGGATAGGCGAGGTGTGTTTCCTCACTCAGCATTATTTCTGCTTGCGCAAAATCATTAACAGGAATGGAAGCAATAACTCCTTTTTTTGTTTTATAATTATAGTCTTCAAAAATTATTTTAGCTACACCATTTTCATTATAAATAAATGAATCGGCATAAAATTCAGATTTTTTTAGGGGTTTTATGAATTCAAATTCCGGATCAATATTGTTGAATATTATTTCTTTTATAGGTTTTTTTGAAATTCCTATAAACCATTTTTCTGATCGGAAAAGCTCTTTGTAATGAAAAAGAAGTCGATTTCGGAAAAGTTTAACTAAAAAAATAAACAGGACGAAATTTCGTGGAGCCTTGTATATTGGAGCCTTAGTTACGGTTGGTTCTTTAAGGAAATATTCGGAGCAGTTGTTTAAAATATCACGACAAACCTGAAGAGGCATTTCAGTTGAATCGCAAAGCAGATTGTTGGTATGTTCCTTGAAGCTGTGTAAGGTTGTTTTAAAAAAATATTTTTTAAGAACAATTCCTGCATCCAACTTTTCGGTGAGGCGTTGCAGGATAACACCATTTACATAGGCATTTTTATATATTTCCCAAAATCCAAACGGACCGCCACGATATTTCTGCTCATCGTCGTGGTGATACGACCATATTCCGTATCTGGCAGCATTCAGAATTTCACCTCGAATAATGTTAAAGCCAAAACGCAACATAAAATCAATATCTAAGAATTTTATTTTTGCAACATCCGTATCCGAAAAATATTCTGAATATCCTTTTTTTATAACTGTGCAATTTAATATTTCAGTCTTTTTTAAATATTCTGGAAGTGCCGTTAATTGCTGCATTGGTGTTCTGGAAAGTTTCCGCAAATAGCGATTCCACAAAAATTTGCTATATGGATAATTTAGAATTTTTTTGGTGAGTGAAGTATTTTTTTCGTTGTGAGAATTTGTAATCAGCAGTACAGGCTCTGCAATTCCACTGTTTACAAGGTGTGTAATAACATCATGTTGCCATTGTTTAAGTTGCAAATCATTGCACATTATGGCAAACCTAAGCTTCCTATTTACAGCTGTGCTCATGTTTTTTTCGTTTGCATTGCCTGCTGATAAATGTTGAGAAAATCCTTTCCCACCCTAGAGTAGCCGAAATATGTTTCAGCGTATTTTCGCAAATGTTCTTTGTCAAATTCCTGAAAATGGTCGAGTAAATAATTTGTTTTCTCAAAAAGCAATTCTTCATTTCCCGCTGGAACAAGTGCTCCAAGATCAGAAGTCAGATGTTCTGCAATACCACCCACATTTGATGATAAAACTGGAATTCCGCATGAAAGACTTTCTGGAATCACTACAGGGAAATTCTCGTAATTGCTGAAAAGTATTGTAATTGCTGAAGAATTTATTGCATCCACCAAATTGTTGTTCTCAAGTAGTCCTTTGAAAAATACTGTGGAATCCAACACCCCCGATGCTTTTGCATATTGGAAAATCATTTCCTTGTCGTGGCCATCGCCAATAAGGTGGATCTCAAAATCATTTCGTAATTCGGAAAGTTTTTTTGCCAATCTTACAATTGCTTTCACATTTTTTGCAGCCTCATCAAAGCAGGAAATGTGGGTTATGATCTTTTTTCCAAAATTAACTTGTAATCTGGGCACAAAACGTGAGGTGTCAACAACATTCGGAACCACATGGTAATTATCGTGTACGAGCCCGCAGTTGATCATTGCATTTCTTAGATTTTCAGTTACTGTTGTAATTGCAAATGCATTTTTTACTGCTTTTTTTGTAAGATATTTCCTTAAAAATCCTTTGTATCCTTGTCTTCCGGGCAGGTATCTCGACCAGTGTTCGGTAATAATAAAAGGAATATTATATTTTCTTTTTAAGTATAATGCAGGAACTGCAGTACGTGTTAGAATATTAACATGAACTAAATCGGGCTTTTGGCTTGATTTCAATAGAAATTTGTAGCCCTGTAAAAATGCTTTGAAATACAGATTAACTTTTGAAAGCTGCGAAATTAGAGGAAAGTCTGAGTTAACAACTTTGTAATAAACAATAATTTCATTTATTCCATTTGCCGTAATATTTTCAATTTTATATTTTTCCTTTAATGTTTTATCGGGATGCAAATAAATAACACTTACGTTACAATATTCCGAAACGGCTATGGCATGGTATTTTACAAACAATCCGGGCATGGAGTCGTATTTATTCGGATACCATGCAGAAAGAAAAAGGATGTTTGGCTTTTTTGAATTTTGGACAAGAGCTACCATGAAGCAAATATATGAATAATGGTTTGTTAATATGAATTTGAAACCTGCAATGAAATCAAAAAACGAAATTATTTAAAATAAATTTTTTGAAAATGGTTTTATTTGTATATTTGCAGCCCTAAAATGGTGGATGTAGCT
>JBBQSF010000186.1:0-4201 GCA_038214085.1 Bacteroidales bacterium
TTTTTGTTTTTACTACATTTTGTGAATTTCCGGCAAAAGGCAGTAAAATAGCTACAACAATTAAGGTTGCGGCAAAACTATATCTCAAATTGTTTATTCTTTTTTTCATGGCTGTCTGCTTTTTTAAGCTGTTCTAAAATACTTTCAAGAATTTCGAGGCGAATGCGGTAATTTTGAATCATGGCAGAAACTACTTCGCTGTTGTCGATATTGTCTTTTAAATCAATCCTCAGCACTTTGTAAGCACTATCGAGCTGATTCATTTCTACAGAAATATCCTTTTCAATTTTTGGGTTGCCTGCAGTAAATATAAAAATCTCATTTTTCCTTTGTTCAATGCGTGATGAATAATAAGCTTTAAGCTGACTAAGTTCATTGTTAAGTGAATCATTTTTTGAATCAATAGCAAAATTTTGATGATTATCATTGCCAGAAGTAGTTAACGCTGGAATAGTATTTTCAGGCTTTATTTCGTTTTCAATAGTGATGGCTCGTTTTTGAAAAAATACCATTTTTTCGCCGGAATAAGCCATTTGAGCAGTATAGCTTTTCCCATGGTTTATAATTTCGAATAAAAAATATGAAGACACAAAAAGCAGAATAACAGCAGCAACTTTCCAAAACTTCGATCTGAAAATTGAAAACGAATTTGCCTGATTCAAATTCTTATCGATTTTGCTCCACATTTCCGGCGACACATCCTGATCATCGAATTCGTTCCGATGGTCTGATATATATTTTTCAAGTTTATCCTTTTCCATAACCTTGCGATATTAGTATTTCCTTTACTTTTTGCCTTGCCCGCATATACTGCGATTTTGAAGTTGATTCACTGATTTTCATAATTTCGGCAATTTCAACATGATCATATCCTTCGAATAAATAAAGTGAGAAAATGGTGCGGCTGCCAGCAGGAAGGTTTTGCATGGCCGATTTAACATTTTGAACACTCATTGCCAGTTCGTATTCCATTTCGTCAGTATTCACTGTTTCTTCTTTCAAATCATAAGAACCAATTTCTTCAATAAAATCAGTTGTATTGTGTTTTTTATTTAATTCATTAATACATTTATTTACTACAATCTGCTTAAACCATGCGCCAAATGTGGAATCGAAGCGGAATGTTTCCATTTTTTTAAATGCGTCTGCAAAAGATTCCTGAAGCACATCCTCGGCTGTTTCTCTGACATTTAGCATTCGCAGACAAACATTAAACATTGCTTTAGCATATAAACTGTAAAGCTTATACTGGGCCTTACGATTGCCGCCAATACAATCAATAATAACTTGTTTATGTATATCCGTTACAACTGCAGTCAAAATAAAAATTGATCAAATTCAATAATAAAGACAAACAAAAATACTGAGGGTTGCAAAGAAAACAAAAAATAAATTGTGAAGTGTGGAATTAGGAATGCAGAATTCAGAATGTAGAATTCAGAATTTAGAGTGCAGAATTAGGAATGCAGAGTGTGGAATGCAGAATTTAGAGTGTGGAATTTAGACTACCTACGGCAGCTAAAAATGCAGAATTTAGAGTGTTGAAAGTATGAAGGTGACCTGCGTGCGGAAGTCCGCTTAAATTTAGGCAATACCAATGAAATTAATTTCCATATAAAAGTCAGTTTAGGTAAAAATTTACGAAGCGCATAAGGAATAGATCTTTAAGATACGTTATAACATAAATTACTGCCAAAACTATTTTGTATTATATCCTAAAAGGAAGAAGTTAAAGCTGATAGACAAGCCGATTAGCCCAAATATATTGACAATTTCAGATACAGCATCGGTATTATCAGCAAAGCATTTTAACTCAATTTCCAGAATAATTGGGTCGACAAATAATGGGTAACTTAATAATAATCAAAAAGAACAAAAATTTGTATCGTATTATTCCTTATTTTTGTAGCAAATAAATCCACAACCATCATGAAAAAGAATACGTTAATATCTATTTCACTTCTTTCGTTAATTGCACTTGTAATGTTTTCATGCGTTCCTGCCCGTCAGTACGAAGACGCAAAAAAGAAAAAAGCGGAGTGTGATACCCTTAATGCACAAATTAAATCGCAAAACGAAGCGCTCATCACAAAGAGCACTGAATTAAAATCGGTTTTGGATATTGTAAATAAAAGAATTTATGGTCTCGAACTCGATTCTTCTGTAAGGGGAACATCTTTGCGCACAATGACTACAAATTACGATCAGTTGAACAAGACCTACCAACAATTGCTGTTTAATTATAAAGATCTGCTTGCCGGCAACACCAGCGAAACACAGAAAATTATCAACCAACTTCAAGTTTCACAGGACAGTTTGCAGAACAAAGAAGATGCGCTAAAAAAACTATCTGATGACTTGGCTGCAAAAAAGAAAAACCTTGACGCCCTAAGTGCAGCGCTCGAAACATCAAAAACTGAACTTGAAACATCAAAAGCTGATTTAGCTAAAAAGGAATTAAAAGTGAATGAACTTCAGGCAATTTTAAATAAAAAGGATTCGTTGGTAAAAGCTTTGAAAGAAAAGGTTTCTGCCGCTTTGCTAGGATTTGAAGGAAACGGATTAACTGTAGTACAAAAAAACGGAAAAGTGTATGTATCCCTCGATGAAAAACTATTGTTTGCATCAGGGAGTTTTACTGTGGATGCTAAAGGAGTAGATGCTTTGAAAAAACTTTCCAAAGTTCTTGAAAGCAATACCGACGTAAATGTTTTAATTGAAGGCCATACAGACAATGTTCCTTATGTTGGAACAGGCGCTATTAAAGACAATTGGGATTTAAGCGTACTAAGAGCAACAGCTGTAGCTAAAATCATTACAAGTAACAGTTCTGTTGTTCCTTCGCAAATTACTGCTGCTGGCAGGAGCGAATATTTGCCAGTATCGGACAATACCACCAAAGAGGGAAAAGCGAAGAACCGCCGTACCGAAATTATTCTTACTCCAAAACTCGATGAGCTTTTAAAGGTTATTGAGCAGAATTAAAATTGTTGAATATTCCCAATTTAAAATAGAAAGTTTCTCGGCTGTAATTTTGATTTTTGACATTTGAGTTTATTAATTATTAACCTTTAATGGAAAAACTCCTCATTATCCAAACCGGTGGCACCATTGACAAGGATTACCCTAGAACGCAATTGGGATACGCTTTTGAAATTACTTCACCGGCAGTGCAAAGAGTACTTTCGAAAATCAATCCTTCTTTTGAATTTGAAATCATTTCTCTTTTAAAAAAAGACAGCAGTGAAATAACAGATTCCGACCGGGAGCTGATAAAAAATAAATGCTTGCAAAGCGATTGCCCAAAAATATTAATTACACATGGAACCGATACCATGATTGAAACGGGATTGTTTCTTAAAGAAATTCAGGATAAAACCGTAGTAATTACCGGCGCTTTTTTACCCGAAAGATTTAAAGATTCGGATGCTGATTTTAATATTGGTTTTGCGATAGGAGCATTGCTTAGCCTTGATATCGGAGTGTTCATTGCCATGAATGGGAATGTGGTTTCTGCAACGAATTGTTATAGAAACAAAGAATCAGGAAAGTTCCAATCTAATATTCATTGATTAAACTTCCTTTTTGACAATATCAATTGGTAAGTTTCTGAATTAATAAAACACTTACTAAAGTCCCTTTGATAGGGACTTTAGTATTTGATTTAACCTGTAACAAGAATTTGGGTTCTTGGTGTCTTTTGCTCGACAAGGTATTAAACAATATTTATTTTCGTAATTAACTAACAATCAAATAGTTAATAACTCATATTTTTTCTTAAATTCAACCCTTGATTCGCATGAGTATGTTCTGAATACTGTTGCCAGTAAAACAATAATTAGAAAGTCGACGGGGAACATAAGCGAATCGGCATTTGATAATGGCGAAGAGTTAGCGGAAAAAATATCACCATTCGACACTTTTGCACAAATAATTGAGGGTAAGGCAAAAATTATTATTGATGGAAAAACCAACTTGCTTGAAGCAGGACAGTCAATAATAATTCCTGCTCATTCATAAAATATTGTAAAAGCAAACAAACGGTTTAAAATGATTTCTACTATTATAAAAAGCGGATACGAATAATCCTAATTTACACCGTTGGCTGTCTTTTTAGACATAAATAACTAAAACTTAATTTTATTTTTCAAGTCATTTACCGCATTTTCTTTTTCCTTCTTTAATTTTTCATCAGCCAATT
>JBBQSF010000187.1:0-4151 GCA_038214085.1 Bacteroidales bacterium
GTAAACCAAAGCGATTTCATTCGTGGTAAATCCCATATACTCTAAACTGTTTTCTGTGTTGTTGTAATAATTCTCATTGCCATTTTCAGTAAGCAGTACAGAATAATCGCCAACGCCATTGAGGACTTTAGCAGGTGTTAAACAAATTTGATTTGTTTGCGATTTTCCGCTAAGTTGTAATTTTGAGAAATCCCAAATCTGATTAGAACCAGATGCACCAGGGTTTATGAAATTAATTTCTTTCGAGGAGATGGAATCGCCTGCAAGCAAGCCATTGTTCTTATAGGTTATAGAAACCTGTGCAATTGACACAGAAGCAATAAGAAGCGCAGATAATAAAAAATATAATTTCCTCATAATTGCGATAAATTTTAACAAAAATAAGAAAAAAATCAGAATATTTAATTTTTAGTTTTAGCAAAACCTTGACAAAATTGGTTTAAAAATCAATTTCGTATTTCAATTTAACATTGTCTCAATATTTCAATAAAATTCTTATTTTTGTTCAATAATTAATAAACTTAATTGACTATGCATATTGTTATCGTTGGAACCGGATACGTTGGTCTGGTTACAGGCATTTGTTTTGCCGACGTTGGAATTGATGTTACATGTGTTGACATTGACATTAATAAAATTGAAAACCTAAAAAAAGGCATCAGCCCTATTTACGAACCGGGCTTGGATGAAATGATTGAGCGGAATATCGCCAAAAACAGAATCCAC
Organism: Bacteroidales bacterium; assembly: GCA_038214085.1. Taxonomy (GTDB): domain Bacteria; phylum Bacteroidota; class Bacteroidia; order Bacteroidales; family CG2-30-32-10; genus JBBQSF01. Next base: position 727 of record JBBQSF010000187.1, read on the forward strand.
TTTTCTACTGATTTATCCGGAATTGTAAATACCGCGGATGTAATATTTATTGCCGTGGGCACACCACCCGACGAAGACGGTAGTGCCGATTTACAATATGTTTTATCAGTTGCCGCCGAAGTTGGTCGCAATATGGATAAGCATATGCTTTTAGTTACAAAAAGCACTGTGCCGGTTGGAACGGCTAAAAAGGTTAGAGGTGCAGTTCAGGCAGAACTAGACAAACGTGGACTTTCTATTGAATTTGATGTGGCTTCAAATCCTGAATTTCTTAAGGAAGGAGCCGCTATTGACGATTTCATGAAACCCGATCGTATTGTTGTTGGTGTGGAATCGCACAAAGCAGAAGAGATAATGTCGCGTCTTTACAAGCCATTTACATTAAACGGACATCCAATAATTTTTATGGACATTCCTTCAGCTGAAATGACTAAATATGCTGCAAATTCAATGCTTGCAACAAAAATCAGCTTTATGAATGATGTTGCAAACCTTTGCGAAATAATGGGTGCAGATGTAAATATGGTCCGTCGCGGTATTGGCAGTGATTCGCGTATCGGGACAAAATTTATTTATCCCGGTATCGGTTATGGCGGTTCATGTTTTCCAAAAGATGTGAAGGCATTGATTAAAACTGCATCAGAAAATGGCTATGAAATGCGCGTATTAAAGAGCGTTGAAGAGGTAAACGACGATCAGAAATCTGTTTTATTTAACAAAGTGAACAGTTATTTCCAAGGCAATTTGGCCGGAAAAAAAATTGCTATGTGGGGTTTGTCCTTTAAACCTCAAACTGATGATATGCGTGAAGCTCCTGCGCTGGTGCTGATTGAAAAGTTTATAGAATCCGGTTGTAAGGTGTCGGCCTACGATCCAGTTGCAATGCACGAATGCAAACGTAAAATTGGTGATACAATTGAATATGCTTCCGATCCGTATGTGGCAGTTGAGAATGCCGATTGTCTTTTAATTGTCACTGAATGGTCTGAATTCCGTTTCCCTGATCTGGATATTTTAAAAAAGAAATTAAATACCTTGGTTGTTTTTGATGGAAGAAATATTTACAATCAAAAAGATATGGCAATTGCCGGATTTGATTATTTCTGCATAGGCGTAAAAACAAAATAGAATATGATTAAAAAGAAAATATTGGTAACTGGAGGTGCAGGCTTTTTAGGCTCCCATCTTTGCGAACGCCTTTTAAATGAAGGAAACGAAGTAATTTGTTTGGATAATTATTTTACCGGACAGAAACAAAATGTAGTTCATTTGCTAGATCATCCTTACTTTGAACTGATTCGGCACGATGTTACCATGCCTTTTTTTATTGAAGTTGACGAAATTTATAATCTGGCTTGTCCTGCATCGCCCATTCATTACCAGTTTAATCCCATAAAAACGATTAAAACCTCAGTTATGGGTGCTATAAATATGCTCGGACTGGCAAAGCGAATCAAGGCAAAAATACTTCAGGCTTCTACAAGCGAAGTCTATGGCGATCCGAGTATACATCCGCAAACAGAAAGTTACTGGGGAAATGTTAATCCTATTGGTATCAGAGCCTGTTACGATGAAGGCAAGCGTTGTGCAGAAGCCTTGTTCATGAATTATTATAGGCAGAACGATGTAAATATAAAAATCATAAGAATTTTCAATACCTACGGTCCGCGCATGCATCCTCACGATGGGAGGGTTGTTTCAAATTTTATCATACAAGCATTAAAAGGCGAGGATATTACAATTTATGGAAGCGGAAACCAGACAAGAAGTTTTTGCTATCGCGATGATTTAATAGATGGTATGATTCGGATGATGAACACAGAAGACAATTATACAGGTCCTGTAAACATTGGAAACCCAAATGAATTCACCATTGCACAACTTGCTGAGCTGGTTCTTAAACTCACCGATTCTAAGTCGAAGCTGATTTATATGCCGCTTCCTGAAGACGATCCAATGCAGCGTCAGCCTGATATTACAGTTGCAAAAGAAAAACTTGGATGGGAGCCAAAAATTTCTTTAGAAGAAGGACTAATCCATACTATTGATTTTTTTAAAAAAACAATGTAAATTTATTTTTATGAAAATACTGGTAACAGGAGCAAATGGGCAGCTTGGAAGCGAAATTCGTGAACTTTCGGGCGAGTATAAGAATTATTCATTCACGTTTACCGACTTGGATGATCTTGATATTTGCAATCAAAAAGCACTTGAAACCTATTTTAAGAAAAATAAATTTGAAGTAATTATAAATTGTGCAGCTTACACCGCAGTTGACAAAGCCGAAACAGAAAAGGAAAAAGCAGTGGCTCTGAATTCAACAGCAGTTAAGCATCTTACCGAATTTGCTGCCGCACAAAAAGCACTACTGATACACATTTCAACCGATTATGTTTTTGATGGAAAGAACTATAAGCCTTATTTGGAAACAGATTTGACAAATCCAAGATGTATTTACGGCAAAACAAAACTTGATGGTGAAGTTGAAATTCTTTTCAATGCATTTTGGGCTGTTGTTATCAGAACTTCATGGTTGTATTCCTCTTTTGGGCACAACTTTGTGAAAACTATTATGAAAATTTCAAAGGAAAAAGGTGAGGCGAGTGTGGTTTCTGATCAGATAGGAACGCCTACATATGCAGCTGATCTCGCCAAAACAATTCTAGAAATTATTCCTAAAATTAAACCAAAAAGTAAATTCGAAATTTACAACTATGCGAATGAAGGTGCCTGCAGTTGGTACGATTTTGCAAATGAAATTGTAACGTGTGCAGGGCTCAAAGCGAAGATAATTCCGGTGGATACAAAAGAATATCCAACTCCTGCAGCTCGTCCACATTATAGCGTTTTGAACAAATCTAAAATTAAAAAAGAATTTAATATTTCAATTCCATATTGGAAAGAGAGTCTGCAAACGTGTATTTCTAAAATCAAATAATTATGGCTCAAATGGACGATGCAATACTTGACCGCGTAAATAAATGGTTGAATGGTAATTATGATGAAGCAACAAAAAGTGAAATAGAACTTTTGCTTCGAGAAGACCCAAATGCAATTGTAGATGCGTTTTACCGCGATCTTGAATTTGGAACCGGAGGACTAAGAGGCATTATGGGCGCTGGTACCAACCGCATGAATAAATATACCGTGGCAATGGCAACACAGGGACTGGCGAATTATGTTAAAAACTCTTTCCCTGAAAAAAGTGGACTCAAGGCTGCTATTGCTTATGATTCTCGCACAAATAGTGCGTTTTTTGCTAAAATAACTGCCGATGTTCTTGCAGCAAATGGATTCACGGTTTATTTGTTTGATGAACTTCGGCCAACTCCTGAACTTTCTTTTGCAATTCGACATTTGAATTGTCAGACTGGGGTTGTAATTACAGCCTCGCATAACCCAAAGGAATACAACGGATATAAAGT
>JBBQSF010000188.1:0-4086 GCA_038214085.1 Bacteroidales bacterium
TGTTTTTCCAGCACCATCAAGATATAAATAGCGGTGTCCCTGATGATTTAATATTCCATTTACGGTTAAATTTCCGTTGATTACCGGATTATCTCCATTTTGGGCATCAAATCGCATTGCTCCGTTTACGGTAACATTTCCCGCAATAAAAGTTACATAATCCTGAATGGTGAGTTCGCCACTTGCAGCAATAGTTGTATTTCCGGATGATGTAAGCTGATATTTTTTTGTGCTTCCTAAATTTGGAAAAGTGATATTCGCATTTGCGATGATGTTAATGTCTCTTGCAGTAAAATTAAAATTATTATTACAATTAGAAATGCTAAGGGCCGAAGAAGAATTTGCAGTAAAATCCTGCACATCCAAATTTAGCCCGAAAGTTGCATGAGAATGATTAACAACGAATGTTGCCGAAGATTCAAGGGTAAGATTATCAATATCAATTGTCCTGAGTGCTGTTTGAGAAGCAATTGCAATACTTACATTGGCGCCGGTCTGAACCGTAAGAGAACCTATATCATAATTACTATTTGAGGTAATTGCAAAGGCATTAAATGCATTAGCAGGTACTTTAACCGATGTATCCACTCCAGGACTTGAAGTATAATTGGCATAATTAGAAGCAGTTGTAATTACTGCTCCATTCCATCCTGTCCAGCAATAAGGATCGTCAGCAATGCCAACACTATATGTTCCAAAACCTGCACCGGAATATGGTAAAATTTGAACGAAATAAGTGTTTCCTATGATAAACCCTGCCTGAGTTTTATATTCCGTGCCGCCAGTACCAGCAATATCACTGCAAAACATTTGAGTAAGACCTCCACAAGCGCCAGAATAGACAGCTAAAACGCCATCAAAACTAGTGTAATACATGAAATAATTTGTTGTAGCTGTTGCGGTAAATTTATACCAAGAATCTCGGGTTCCTGTTACTGCGCATGGAACAGGTGAAACGCCATCAGCAGATGGATTCCAAGTTTGACTTGCCTCGATTGCAAGACAACCATTAAACGTCAAGGCTGTTGCTGTTGTACAGGAGCTACCTCCAACAGCCTTGATGTCGGGTGATAAGAAAACAAGAATTCCACATAGTAGAATGCTTATATGAATTTTATTTACGGTGGTGAAATTTTGCAATTTTCGCCATCTGTTTTCTGCAGTAAACGGTGGCAAATCATCCGGATTATTTGTTTTGCCTTTTATCGACAATTTTCCCTGCATTGTAGTATTGATTATTTTTTGCAAAGATAATTTCAATACACTGGTCTAAGAATTATTTGGCAACTACATCCATAATACATTATCATTGAATTGCTGATACAACAATGATACAAATAGATGTATCTGCTTAAAAATGAGTAATTAAAGAAATTAGAATTGCGAAAGGAATGCAGAAAGATTGTCGTCGGTATTGGTCATACCCAATTTCTGGCGCAGTCGCGTACGTGCCACATTAAGGCTATGAATACTTTTACTTGTAATTTCTGAAATTTCCTTTGTAGAAAGGTTCAGACGAAGAAAGGCACAAAGTTTTTTCTCATTTGCAGTAAGTTCAGGAAATCTTGTGTGCAGATTCGAATAAAAATCACTATGAACTTGAGTAAAATGAGTTTCAAATTCTTTCCAGCTGTCGCGACGTATCGTAGATCTAAGATTATTCACAAGTGCCCTGATCTCCCCTGAACTTATCCGTTCATTTTCATCTGCTTTCATTTCAAGAAGTTTGAGTTTCTCAACTATTGAATCAATCAGTTCATTGTTTTGAATAATATACATAGCTTTAGATGCAAGTTCCTTGTTTTTATATTCCAGATCACCGCGCAGCATATAGTTTTCCTGTTCTTTCTTCAGCAGCTCCAGTTTTGAAATTTCCTGCTTCTGAGTAAAAATCATTTCCTGTTGAGCGCTGTGTTCGTTTTCAATTTTTTTCCGTACAGTGACATCCCTTACCATAAAGAACAATTTGGATATCCTTCCTTCTGGATTTCTCAACACACCGCCATTGGCTTCTACCTCAACCAATTTACCGTCGTACCGCACTAATACAAATTCAATGGCATTGGTATATTTTTCTTCCGTTACTTGCTTGAAATATTCTAAAGTTTTGGAATTATCTTTTTCGGTTATAAATACCGTTGCATTTTTCCCAATCAAGTCCTCTCGATCAGCATATCCCAAAATTTGAAGAAAATAGGGTGAAACATACTGAATTTTCGCATTAAGGTCTGTAATGAAAATTCCATCGGGAGATGTTGTGATTAAGGAACGATACATTTCTTCGCTTTGCTGAAGCTTGTTCATTGACAACTGCAATTGTTCTTTCTGCTCAGTAATGATTTTATTTTTCTCAAACAAAACCCTGGCCGCATTCTTTTTATGAAGATATCCTCTGAAGAAAAGAAATGCAACAATCAATACTAAAGTAGTAATGATTAGTAAAAAATTTCGCAAACCCCGCTGGTAATTATTTTCCTTCTGCAATAATTTATTTTCAATTTCTTTAGCATCTGTTTCATATTTAATCTGCAATTCAGCAATTTTACTACTACTTTCCTTGCTGAGCGCCGTGCTTTTTAACGAATCGTATTTTTTAAAGTACTCAAGTGCTTTATTGCTGTTATTGAGCTTTTCGTAAAGTTCAGAAATGTATTTGTAAATATCTGTAGTAAAACTGATAAAACCAAATTCAGTAGAAAGACTCAGACTTTTTTGGTAATACTCCAAAGCAAGCGTATAGTTGTTTTTGGAGAAATATATTTTGCCAATATTGATCATTGAGGCAATTACAAGTGTATTGTTTTTAAGTTCCTTTCCTGCACTAAGACTGTTGTTAAAGTATTCAAGTGCTTTATCCACTTCCCCATTGGCTTCGTATACATCTCCAATATTTGAGAGCGTTATAGCTATCATTTGCTTATCCTTTAATACTTTCTCCAAAACCAGTGCCTCGTTATAACAATCCAGTGCCTTTTTATATTTCTTTGTTTTTGAGTAAAGAATTCCCAAATTATTCAAACCCCCTATCGTCCCTTTTCCGTCCTTAATTTCCTTGCTAATTTTAATAGATTTCACATAGAAGGCTTCAGCTTTTTCATAATTTCCAAGGTAATCAAATATTATTGCTATGTTCGACAATGAGTTAGAAACACCAGATTTGGAGTTAATTTTATCTGACAGCGAAAGGCTCTGAATGAACTGATTCATTGCATTTTTATAATCGGCAATGTAGGAATAACCAATTCCCAAATTTATTCTTGAATTAATAATTAATGAATCATTTTCGAGTTCTTCTGCTAATTCCAGAGCTTTTTTCCCATACTCAATTGTTTTGGATGGCCTGTTGTACCAGTAGTAAACGGCCAGTTCATTGTAAAGGAATATTTTCTCTCGCTGCGAATTTGTTTTCTCTATTTTAGCCAACAAGCTATCCGAAAGTGGCTTTCCCTCCGAAAAAACAGATAATGACAGCAAAACAGACAGAAATAATATTCCTAATTTTTTTATCACAATACCAGAATAACGATTACGAAAAAATATGGAACGCAAATATATCGCATAAAATGCCAGAAATCATCATTAAATTTCAATAAAATGGCAAATCAGCCATAATACAAAAATAATACAAATAATGCGTAATATTCACATAATATGCATTATACACTTTATTGGATATACCACAAATTATTTCAGACCTATGGTCAGGCTTCCTGAACTTGTGTTCAGCATGATGGATGAGAAACTTTCGCCAGTAGGATTCACTTTCCCGTACAACTTATATTCGTTTTGATTCACAATCAAGTATTGCAACGAATTAATTGTCTGGGGCAAAGTTGTGGTGGTTTTCTTTATTGTTAAATCAGCATCAAAAGAGGCATTTTTATCAATTCCCAATGCCACATCGGTATAACTAGAAGTAATGCTAAGAGACGAAAAAGTTTTTGGAAGATTGCTAATGCTAAGGTCGCCAAATGTTGTTTGGGCTGTGGCATCCTTTTTTAGGTTATAAATATTAATGGTCGAAAAATCACTAGTCAAATTCAGGGTTGTTAAGGAATCAATATAAATTTTGTCTCTTTTTGAATT
>JBBQSF010000189.1:0-4070 GCA_038214085.1 Bacteroidales bacterium
AAAATCATGAAACAGGACGAATTTTTCAAAATGATGAGTAATGCAAATATCTATGATCTTACTCAACGCTTAAGTATTCACACCCCGCCATGGCCAAGCTATATGCCACTTCAGCTGCAGTATTTCAAACGCATTGCAGGTGCTCACATGGGACAAGGAGCCAACGGACAAATCATTAAAACAAGTAACCACGTAGGTACTCATATCGATGGGGAAATCCATTTTCATTCAAGTGGCCGCACCATTGGCGATACTCCACTCGATTTTTGGTACGGACCCGGTGTAGTTGTTGATATTTCGGATCAGGTTGGCGATTACGATCTTTATACTCCTGAAATGCTTATGAGCAAAGCAGAAATTAAAAAAGGAGATATTTTAATTATCAATACAGGATATCACAGATATGCATGGGATCAGCCCAAATCAGACGAATTGCGCTATTTTGTAAACCATCCTGGCCCAAGCCCCGAATTTCATAAATGGGCGTTGAAAATGAAAATAAAATGGATTGGCGTGGATTGTGGTAGCGCTGATCACCCAATGAATACTATTATTCGTGACTGGCATCCTAAAAAGTTCAAAGAAGCCGAAGAAAAAATAATAAAAAACTATGGCAAAACATGGGACGAACTTTTCCCTCCAAAAGAATATTATCAGGTAATGCATATTAAACTTTTCCCTAGCGGATTGGTTCACGCCGAAAATATTGGTGGAGATATCGACAAAGTAAACAATAAACGTGTTTGGGTTGGATTGTTCCCTCTCAGAGGTATCGAACTTGAATCGTCGATGTGTCGCGTTATTGCTATTGAAGCAAAATAATATTTCAAACGAACAATTACCTATTTTAATTTAATTTTCGGATATTCTGAAAATTTGAATTCTAAAATCTATTAATCTAAAATCAACAGTATGGCTATTCCTTATGAATTCCAATACGAAAAACCATTGACACTCGCAGAGGCGGTTGGACTCAAAAGCAAATATGGTAAAGAAGCCCGATTGCTTGCTGGCGGCACTGATGTCGCCAACGAGATGAAACAGGGCTTTCGAGTTCCTTCTGTAATAATTGATATTAAAGGAGTTGAAGAACTTAAAAAAATCGATTTTTCAGAAAACACGCTTAAAATAGGTGCCTTGGTTACCTTTAACGATATCAGAGAATCTGCACTGATGCAGGAAAAAATGTATATTCTTTGGGAAGCCGCTGGTTTAGTGGCTTCAAACGGTGTGCGTAACCGGGCAACCATGGTAGGAAATATTTGCTCAGCTGTGGCTTGTATGGATAGCGCTTCACCACTGCTGGTGCACGATGCAATTATTCACACCATAAGCGCTGATGGCGAAAGGCAGATTCCTGTTCAACAGTGGTTTGTTGATAACCGCAAAACAGCTATTAATGACAATGAATTGGTTACTCACATTTCTGTAAAATTGCCTTCAAAAAAATATGCAGGTGCCTACCAGAAAATGATGCGCTATTCCGGTGAAGATTTATCACAATCAAACGTGGGAATACTTGTGATTGACGGAAAGCAATTCAAAGTTGCCTTCGGCGCTGTTGGACCAACACCAAAGCATTCTCTCAAACTTGAAAATCTTTTAAATACAAAAGGTGTTTCAAAAGAAACCATTGATGAAGCAAAACAAATGATTGAAACAGTTATTGCTCCCATCTCAGACGTAAGGGCTACCAAGGAATACCGGATGCACATGACCAAAGTAATGTTTGAACGAGCCTTAAATACTGCTCTCGAACGTTATTCAAAACCAACATTGATTACGAAATAATAAAAAAAAATGAAAAAGATCACATTTATATTGAATGGTGAAACACGCAGTGTTATCGTCGAACCAAATGAATTATTGCTCGATGTGCTTCGCGATAAACTTGGCGTAAAAAGTCCGAAATGTGGATGCGACAATGGCGATTGCGGCGCATGTACTGTTATGATTGATAGAAAAACAGTACGCAGTTGTCTTATTTTTGCAATCGAAATTGATGGACAGGAAATCATTACCCTTGAAGGGCTTTCAAAAAGCGGACTCACGCCACTTCAACAAGCTTTTCTAGAACACAACTCTTTTCAATGTGGGTATTGCGCTCCAGGCATGATACTGGCGGCCACAGAGCTTTTAGCTAATAATCCGCATCCAACAGAACATGAAATAAAAGAAGCTATTGCAGGTAATTTATGCAGATGCACGGGTTACACTCCAATTATTGAAGCAATTCTTGAAGTTTCCAAAAAAGTATAATCATGGAAAAATATACATCTATCGGACATTCGGCCATTAAAGTGGATGGCAAAGAAAAAGTTTCAGGTGCCGCATTATATACCGACGACCTTGAATTTGGCCCTGATCTGCTGTATGCAGAAGTTGTTGAAGGCCCTCACGCTCATGCCATGATTAAAAGTATTGATACTTCTGAAGCTGAAAAAATTCCCGGTGTACTGGCAGTAGTTACAGGCAAGGATTTTCCTTATCAATTCGGCCTTTACATGAAGGACCGATATATTTTTGCTCAGGATAGGGTTCGATTTTTTGGCGAACAAATTGCCGCTGTTGTTGCACGAACACCACAAGCAGCAATGAAAGCCGCAAAACTTGTTAAAGTGAATTATACTCCTTTACCAAAGGTTCTTAGTCCGTTGGACGCTATTAAAGAAGATGCGGAAATAATTCATCCCGCTTTAAAAGACTACGACCATGTTCCATGGTTTTTTCCAAAAGCAGGTTCTAATATCGCGCATCACCGTAAGATCAGAAAAGGTGATACTGAAAAAGCTTTTGCTGAAGCTGACTATGTGCTTGATGACACCTATGAAGTTCCTAGGTATTCACACTGCGCCATTGAATTTCACGCTGCAGTTGCCAAATACGATCACTCTGGAAGACTTACTGTATGGGCCTCTTCGCAATCGCCGCATACACAACGAAATTTATTTGCAAACGCTTTGGCGCCGCTTGGAATCCGTCATAACGATGTTCGTGTTATTGCCCCGCATGTTGGTGGCGGTTTTGGCTCTAAGGCCGGCGTAACTATGGAAATTATTGCCGCAGCCATTGCAATGAAAGTTCAGGGGCATCCTGTAAAAGTTTTATGGAATCGTGAACGCGAATTTTACAATACGTATCAAAGACTTGGTGTTGTAGCAAAATTAAAGATCGGTGTAAAAAAAGACGGACGCATTACCGCATTAAAACATGATATGTATTGGGATGCCGGTGCTTATGTTGAATATGCTGCAAACGTTGTAAATGCTGTAGGTCTTTCGTCAATTGGCCCATACAATATTCCAAATGCTTCAATAGATTCTTATTGCATATACAAAAACCTCCCTCCCGGCGGGCCTTACAGAGGTTTTGGCTATTCAGAATTTTTATTTGGTTTAGAATCACATATGAATCGCATTGCTAAACATCTAGGAATTGATGCCGTTGAAATACGAAAAAGAAATGCCATCAAAGAAGGTGATCTTACGGCTTACGGAGCTCATATGAATCCTAATGGTTTACTACAATGCATCGACAGCGTGGCAAAAGAAATCAAATGGGGTGAAAAAATTGTTTCTAAAGACCCGAATATTGCTATTGGAAAAGGATTTTCTTTATTTTGGAAAGCCCCGGCAATGCCACCAAATGCTTCGTCTTCTTGCTTTTTAAAATTTAATGAAGATGCAAGTATTAATTTGCTTGTTTCTGGAATGGATATCGGACAAGGCTTTCTGACGGTTATGGCTCAGATTGCTTCGGAAATTCTTTCTGTTCCAACTTCAAAAATTCGAACTGAAAATCCGGATACCGACCGTAACCCTTACGAATGGCAGACTGTAGCATCACACATAACATGGAGTTGTGGAAATGCCGTTCGCAAAGCCGCCATTGCCGCGCGTGAACAAATTTTCGACCTTGTTGTAAGAACTAAATTCTTGCCTAAAGATATGCTTTACCTCGAAGATGAAAAAGTGAAATGTAAAACGTATCCTAAATTTGAACTTCCGCTCAAAGACTTCATCATTAATGGAATTCAAATGGAAGATGGAACTTTTAAAGGCGGTCCAATC
>JBBQSF010000190.1:0-4058 GCA_038214085.1 Bacteroidales bacterium
ATTTCTTGGATCAGCGCCCATGGCAATGCTTTCGGAAGATTATAAGGGTCGTAAAAAAACCAAATACCTCGACATGGATTTTTACACCGACCAAGGCAAATCCGCTTACCGCGCATGGATGACCGTGGACGACCTGAAACACAAACCCAATTTCACTTACATTAATGGCCTTCTTTTATTAAGCATTTCAGAACAAGATAACAAAACCATTCTTCATGTTATCAACATTGAGTCGCTCGAAAAAGAAAAAATAATTTGCAATAAGCTCATACTCGCAACCGGACCACTTGGAAATGCACGTATTGTAATGCGTTCGTTTGGTGAAAAGTTAAAGCGTTTGCCCATTTTGTGCAACCCTTACGCTTATGTGCCTTGCATAAACCTGAGTATGCTTGGTACACCGCTCGACCGATTTAAAACCAGCATGGGGCAGGCAGTTATGATTTTCGATAAGGGAAATGTTCCGGAAGATGCTGTAACGGTTTCGTTATACACATACCGTTCGCTAATGCTTTACAAACTTATAAAGGAAGCTCCGCTTGGCTATGCTGACGGTCGTGTGATTATGAATTATCTTCAATCAGCCTTTGTAATTGCAGGAATCCATCACCCCGACATGCCTTCGGCTGCTAAATACCTTGAAATGCTTAACGATCCTGCACAAATTACTGGTGATGTTCTTTATGCCAGTTTCAGTTTGAATGCGCAGGAGGATAAAAAAGTTAAGGACAACGAAAAGTATCTTCGCAAAGTACTGCGATCATTGGGTTGTTATCCCATTCAGCGCATCGATCCGGGCTTCGGCTCTAGCATACATTATGCAGGCACGCTTCCTTTTTCTAGCAATAATGAACCCGGAACAACCAGCGCTAACGGCCAACTCAATGGCTTTAAGAATGTATTTATTGCAGATGCATCAGCATTTACGTACCTTCCGGCAAAAGGAATTACCTTTACCCTAATGGCAAATGCACATTTGGTTGCCACAAACAGTTTAAAATAATCTTGATGGCAACAATTATTATTACGGGTGCAAACGGCTTTATTGGCAACGAACTTGTAAATTATTTCCACAGCAAAGGAAATAAAGTAATGGCCTTTGCACGACAAAAACATGAAGAAATGCCTGATGGTGTTGAGTTTTTCAACTACGATCTCTCGCAGCCGCCACCCGAAGAACCATTCATGCATGCTGATTATGTTATTCATACTGCATTTCAGATATTCTCTACAAAAACGAAAAATGCTTCTTCGATAAATTTAAAAGGGACACAGCAATTACTTGAACTATCGGAGAAATATAACATTAAAAAGTTCGTGTATTTTTCTTCCTTTTCAGCACATGAGGGTGCACACTCACAATACGGACTTTCAAAACTTGAAATAGAAAAAACAATCGACATCACAAAACATATAGTTCTGAAACCCGGATTGGTATTGGGAAAAGGAGGACTGTTTAATGCCATTCGAAACCTGATAAGCGGCAGCAGCATTATTCCAGTTTTTGCTGGAGGCAAACAAAAAGTTCAAACCGTTTACATTAATGATTTGATGCGGCTTATAGAGATCGCTTTCGAGAAAAATATATCAGGAACTTTTCCCCTTGGAGAAAAAAAACCACTTACTATGAAAGAACTGAATAAGGCTATTGCTGGCATGTCGGGCAAAAAAATAAAATTCATTTCTATTCCTTATTCTATTGGATTTTTAATCCTGTCGGTTGCTAATTTTCTTCATATAAAATTACCTATATCCAAAGAAAATATCCGCGGTTTAAAATACGGAATAACTTACGATACTTCAGTTATTAAGGATATTTTTGGTTTTGAGCTGCGAAATTATGATCAAAGCCTGAAAGAATTGTCATAAAAAAACCCCGGCACTTTTATCGGGGTTATATTTTTAAAATATTGCTTCTATTTTTTAACTTTCGAAACTTTTGCAGCAAGTTTCAGTGCATTGTAGGCATTCACTGTTCCACCGGTTTTACAAAGTTTGCTGAACTTCATTTCTGTACGAACTTTACTGCCACGACCGGGTTTATACACTTTAAGTTTGGCTTGTGAGGAAACTGATTTCAACAAAACATCTTTCAATTGAACCGCAGTTAAATCAGGGTAATACGACCAAACCAATGCAGCAACCCCAGAAGTGATGGGGCAAGAAAAACTTGTACCGTTTGTAAGTGAATATTTATTTTCGGGCGAAGTTGAAGAAATATTTACTCCGGGTGCAAATAAATCTACACTCATGCCGTAATTGGTGAAGACAGCTGCATAATTATTATCAAGTGTAAAATTAGATGCACCAGCAGTAATCATATTCTGAGCAACAGTTCCATCGTTCATAAATTTTGAAGGATAATGTTCAATGGAGTCGTTATTTTCGCCATCGTTACCGGCAGCATGTACTAAAAGAACATTATGAGCCGCCGCATATTTTATGGCATCATCCACAAATTTTTTCTGAGGAGAAACGGCTTTTCCAAAACTCATGTTGATAACATTTGCGCCATTATCCACAGCATATTTTATTGCCAGAGCAACATCTTTATCGCGTTCGTCGCCATCGGGAACAACGCGGATTGCCATGATAAGCACATTATCCGCAATTCCGTCGATACCAATCCCGTTGTTCCGGTTGGCAGCAATAAGCCCGGCGCAAAGCGTTCCATGACCAGCATCAGGACCTTTTACATTTCCATTGCCGTATTTTGTATCTGCAATATTTTCGGGATCATCACCAACAAGCGAACGGGCTTCGAAATCTAAATTCAGGTATTTGTCAAGGTACAGGGTGTTGTGGTCTTTGATTTCCGCCATATCTGCCCTTGTAAAACCTTTCGCATTGAGGTTCAGCAAATATTTTTTTGCTTTAATAATTGTTTCATCTGTTGAAGTAATTCCTTCGAGATCTTCCTTTGTGTATTCTTCCTTTTTCAAAAAAGTTTTCACTGCTTGTTCAGCATCATCAAGTTTCTTTTCAAATGCTTCTATTTGCGTGGCTTCATCAGTGTATTGTTTAAGTTGCTTGTCGTATTTTTCCTTAGCATAAACATACATTTTGTAATCAGATTTTTGATTGGCCGGAACATCGATTTCTGATTTAATACTTTTAAATACCGGTCCGTACTTTTTTATAACCCTTGTTACCTCAAGGTTTTCTGCTTTCAGATTTTCTCCTTTTGCATTGCCTAAGAAATTCCATCCAAACACATCGTCCACATAACCGTTATTGTCATCATCTTTTCCATTGCCGGCTATTTCGTCGGTATTTTTCCAGATTTTTCCTTTTAGATCAACATGAGCAGTATCAACGCCACCATCAATAACAGCTACAATAATTTTTTTCTTTGAAGTTTTACCGACAAGCAATTCTTTGTATGCTTTGTCCACACTCACTCCGGGAATTTTATCCGCTTTAATGTCTTTGTTATGCCAGTTAACATACTTCTGGTTCAGGGAATCAACAGTGCTGTATTGCGCTTGAGAATTTGAACAAAGTACAATTCCGAGGACAAGCGAAACAAATAATAGTTTAATCTTTTTCATGCTTAAATTGTTTTAATTTATAATTTTATTAACTCCTTTTGTTTTGTGCTCAAGGAATTCGCTGAATTTCAACGGAACAAATTATTCTGTGGCGTGTTTGTTTTCTGTGAGAGCATCTTCACCATAATAAAGTAATGAATTTTGTTATTTTGGAGGGTAAAAGTAAAAAATAAAAAGACCAATAAAACAATTATTCTACATTTTGCATATGTATATCTGTGAAGCGGGTTGAATTGCCGCTAATTTAAGCATACCAACTTCCAGAAACTCATTATTTGTTGAAATACAAAATACCGCAACCAATCATACTTTAGGCTTTTTGTTATATCCCTTTATATCGAAAGGCTGGCGATCGTCAATGATCATATCTTCGAGTGCTTTTACCTCTTTAAAATAGTTTATTCCAGAATCATCAACTTGTTTGATTTCTTCCAGTATTTCATAAGCAAAACTTTCGGCACCAAACTGTTTCCAATCGTTTTGAAGCGCTTCATTGGGGTGAAGCCC
>JBBQSF010000191.1:0-3942 GCA_038214085.1 Bacteroidales bacterium
TAGGATTGAGGCAAAATGAATTGATAAAAATCAATTCATCAAAACTATTAAAACCAACCCCTTGTTTTCACAAAACCCATAGATACCTTATTTAACTTGATATTTCACGCATTTCCATTTTTTTTATCGGACAACAGTTATATTTTTTCTATTTTAAACGAAAACTTTTTCTTAAGTTTTTTTCTAAAAGAAAAAAGTACAAAATAATAAGCTGTTAGCGCTAAAACACTTACCAAACCTGCCATAGGCTCACTTGCAGTATAATTAAACACGATAATCATTAATGCAATAAAAAGAATAATTGGAAAAACATACGATAACAGAACAGCAAACATACCAAGCGATTCGCCCATAATTACATTTACCTTTTCACCTTTTTCAAAATGTTCGATTGATAATGGTACTTGAATTATTTTTTCTTTCATTTCGGATAAACCGCAAGATGTCTTGGAATGGCAAGAAGCACATGCGCTTTGAGCAAGAATCATAACATTAACAGTGTCCCTATCAAATCCCTGAACAATTCCCTGATGTTTTATATGTTGTGAATTCATAATAAGATAATATAAATTACAAAATTACAAATTTTTATCATGTCTTATTTAGAGAGATTACAAATTTTAGAAATAACATTTGGTTTTAGAAAAATACCATAAATTCGCCAAAAATTAACGAAACCATATATGGTAGATCTTTCCACAAATTACATGGGTTTCAATCTAAAAAACCCAATAATAGCAGGCAGTTCCGGTTTATGTAAATCACCTGAAAAAGTCAGAGAATTTGAGTTGAAAGGTGCAGGAGCTGTTGTGCTAAAATCATTGTTCGAAGAACAGATAATGGCTGACACCAATAAAATTTATGACTATCCTGAGGCGTATAATGCCTATCCTGAAGCGCTTGATTATATTCAAAATTTCACCAAATCAAACTCGGTGGAGGAATACATGAAACTAATTCGCGATTGCAAAAAAGAAGTAAAAATTCCAGTATTTGCAAGCATCAACTGTGTTTCAATGAATGAATGGATCACAATTGCAAAGGACATTGAAAAAGCCGGAGCCGATGCCTTGGAGTTGAATATCTTTATTATGCCTTACGATATCAATATGAATAGTGCTGAGCATGAGCAAGTATATTTTGATATCATTGAAAAAATCAAAAAAACTATTTCTATACCAGTTGCGTTAAAAATCGGTTATTATTTCAGCGGTTTGGTTAATACTATTCAAAAATTATCGTGGACAGGTATCAATGCGCTGGTATTGTTCAACCGGTTTTATACTCCCGATATCAATATAAACGATTTCAAACTGCATCCCACGAATATTTTCAGTTCGCCTGCCGAATTAGGCATTTCACTTCGCTGGATTGCAATGTTAAGTGACCGTGTAAAATGTGACATTTCTGCATCAACCGGCATTCATGATTCAGACGCTGTGATTAAACAATTGCTTGTTGGGGCTAAAACCACTCAGCTATGCTCTACCTTGTACTTAAATGGTTCCGATCGTATTGCTCAGATAATTGATGAGCTTACTGTTTGGATGGAAAATAAAAACTACAAAACCATTGATGATTTCAGAGGCAAACTGAGCCTAGGAAAAGCTGAAAATCCTGTTATGTATCACAGGGCACAATATATGAAACATTTATCAGGTACAGAATAAACAAATTGTAAACTTAAAGCACATAAAAAGTGAACACAGTTATTATTTACGCAGTAATCACATTAAGTGTAATCGGAATTCTTTCTGCAATAATTCTTTATTTTATTGCACAAAAATTCAAAGTTATTGAAGATCCACGAATTGACCTAGTTGCCGATAAACTTGCTGGCGCCAATTGCGGTGGTTGCGGATTTGCTGGTTGCAGAAATTTGGCTGAATATATCGTAAAAAACGAAAGCATCGACAACATTATCTGCCCTCCGGGTGGTAATGATGTTATGAAAGCCATTGGCCCTATTATTGGACAAATTGCGGTAGAAAGAGATCCAATGATTGCAGTATTGCGATGCAACGGAACAAAAACAAATTCACCCGCAAAAGCCAATTACGATGGTTTATCATCTTGTTTTTTTGCCCATAATTTATTTTCAGGCGAAGGCGGATGTCCTAATGGTTGCTTAGGATGTGGCGACTGTGTTGAATCCTGCAAGTTTGATGCAATGTACATGGACAAGGAAACAGGACTTCCTGTCATCAGTCAGGAAAACTGTATTGCATGTGGTGCTTGTGTAAAAGCTTGTCCACGCAATATTATTGAGCTTCGATTAAAAGGGAAAAAGGACCGTAGAATCTTTGTTTCCTGTATGAATAAAGAAAAAGGCGGACCCGCTAAGAAAAATTGTGTTGTTGCTTGTATTGGTTGTGGTAAATGTGTTAAAGAATGTAAGTTTGATGCCATAACCATGGAAAATAATTTGGCGTATATCAATTTTGAGAAATGTACTTTGTGTCGCAAATGTGTTGAATCGTGTCCTACTAATGCTATATGGGAGGTTAATTTCCCTGAGCGAAAAAAGAAAGCAGCCGAATCAGAAGCTGAAGAAACTGTTGCAAATTAATTAATATATATATAAACCCAAATAGGAGAATTTACTTTTGAAAACATTCAAATTAGGTGGTGTTCATCCGGAAGAAAACAAGATTTCCGAAAACAGCCCGATAAAGGTTCTGCCTCTTCCTAAGACTGCCATTGTCCTATTATCACAAAACCTTGGAGCGCCGTCAAATCCGTTAGTTAATAAAGGTGATAAAGTAAAAGTAGGTCAGCTTATTGCTGAAGGCACTTCATTTATTTCATCAAATATTCATGCTCCAGTTTCTGGAACAGTAAGTAAAATTGATGATGCTATTGATTCCAGCGGATACAAACGGAAATCAATTTTTATAGAAACAGAAGGTGACGAATGGCTTGAAACCATTGACAAAAGTGCTTCAATAAAACCAGAAATCATTCTTTCGAAACAGGAAATCATAGCAAAAATAAAAGAATCAGGATTGGTTGGGCTTGGAGGCGCAACATTTCCAACTCACGTAAAACTAATGGTTCCTGAAGGAAAAAAAGCAACATATCTTATAATTAATGGTGTGGAATGTGAGCCTTATCTCACATCGGATCACAGGGTAATGCTCGAAAAGGGCGAAGAAATGATTATCGGAGTACAAATTCTGATGAAAGCCCTCGAGGTTTCTAAAGCATTTATCGGCATAGAAAACAACAAACCCGATGCGATTGAACATCTCACCAAACTTTCTCAAAAATACCAAGGTATTGAAGTCACCCCATTAAAAGTTAAATATCCACAGGGTGGTGAAAAACAGCTTATAAAAGCCATTACAGGGCGAGAAGTGCCATCAGGTAAACTTCCTATTGAAGTAGGATGCGTAGTTCAGAATGTTGGAACAGCCTATGCCGTTTATGAAGCCGTTCAAAAGAACAAACCATTGATTGAACGTGTTATTACTGTTACTGGTAAATCTGTTAAAAATTCAATTAATGTGCTGGCACGTATAGGAACTCCAATTTCGATGCTTTTAGAAGAAGCTGGAAATGTACCAGAAAATACAGGAAAAATTATCAATGGCGGTCCTATGATGGGTAAAGCAGTAAATTCGCTCGAAATACCGGTAGTAAAAGGTATGTCAGGAATAGTGCTGATGCCCGAAAATGAAGCCAAACGCGTTAAAGTTTATAATTGTATTCGATGTGCAAAATGTGTTTCAGTATGTCCAATGGGCTTATCACCCTATTTAATAGCTCAAACATCGGAAACCGGTAACGAAGAAATGGCAGAAAGTTTAAGAGTAATGGATTGTATTGAATGTGGTTCCTGTGCATTTACCTGCCCTTCAGGTCGCCCACTTTTAGATAACCTTCGCATTGCAAAAAATAAAGTTGGTCAGATAATCAGAACAAGAGTAAAATAATATTTTT
>JBBQSF010000192.1:0-3940 GCA_038214085.1 Bacteroidales bacterium
CCGGCTGAAGTTGAAAATGAGATTAATTTAATTACAAAAAAAGCTGACGAAAAAAAGATACCGGTTCTTGGAATTACCGGTACAGGTGGCTCAGGAAAATCCTCACTTGTTGATGAATTTGTTCGCAGGTTTTTAACTGAATATCCAGATAAACAAATTGCAATTGTATGTGTTGATCCTTCAAAACGCAGATCTGGTGGGGCATTACTAGGTGATCGTATCCGAATGAACTCCATCAACAATCCCCGAGTTTACATGCGTTCAATGGCTACGCGCCAGTCCAATCTTGCATTATCGAAATATGTTAAAGATGCGCTCAATATTTTAAAAGTTGCCAACTTTGATCTTATTATTTTGGAAACATCTGGAATCGGGCAGTCGGACACTGAAATTATTGAACACAGTAGCATTTCGCTTTATGTGATGACTCCTGAATATGGCGCGGCTTCTCAGTTAGAGAAAATTGATATGCTCGATTTTGCTGATATCATTGCACTAAATAAATTTGATAAACGAGGCGGACTTGATGCGCTCCGTGATGTTAAAAAACAATACCAGCGCAATCACAAATTGTTTAATGATCATCCCGATTCAATGCCTGTTTTTGGGACGATTGCTTCACAATTCAATGATCCGGGCGTAAATCAGTTGTTCAGGGCAATAATAAATAAATCAAATGAAAAATTTGGCGAGTTGTTCCTTTCCAATCTGCCGTTTTCCGAAGAAATTCCTGAAAAAATTCATATTATTCCACCGCATCGAATTCGTTATTTATCTGAAATTACCGATACCATTAGAAATTATAACCATTGGGTTGACGAACAAGCTCAGATTGCCCAGAAGTTATACAGCTTAAAAATTACTATAGAAGAATTGAAAAGCAGCAATTCAAGTCCTGATTTGCTGGTAACGATGGAAAATATTCAAAAAGAAATTTTAGAAAAACTGGATATACCAAACCAGAAAATTCTTGACAACTGGGAAAAGAAGGTAGATGCATACAAGCAGGAATATTTTGTTTTTAAGGTTAGGGATAAGGAAATAAAAATCCAAACCCATACTGAAACCCTTTCCCACACAAAGATCCCAAAGATTTCTCTGCCAAAATATAAAGCATGGGGCGACATCTTGAAATGGAATTTGATAGAAAATGTTCCAGGCGAATTTCCTTATGCCGCAGGTGTTTTTCCTTTTAAACGTGAAGGTGAAGACCCAACCAGAATGTTTGCTGGTGAAGGTGGTCCGGAACGTACAAACAAGCGGTTTCATTATGTTTCGAAGGGAATGCCTGCAAAAAGGCTTTCCACTGCGTTTGATTCTGTTACCCTTTATGGAAATGACCCAGGAACTCGTCCTGATATTTATGGAAAAATCGGCAATTCGGGGGTTTCTATTTGCTGTCTTGATGATGCAAAAAAACTTTATTCCGGTTTCAATCTTGCCGATCCAATGACTTCGGTTTCAATGACCATTAACGGACCTGCACCCATGATGGTTGGCTTTTTTATGAATGCAGCCATTGACCAGCAATGCGAAATATATATAAAGGAAAACGGGTTAACAGAAGCCGTTGAAAAAAAGATTAAAGCAATTTATAAAGAAAAAGGGACAAAAAGACCAGCATATCAGGGCGAACTTCCCGAAGGGAACAACGGGCTTGGTTTAATGCTTCTTGGTGTTACCGGCGATCAGGTATTGCCTGCCGATGTTTATGAAAATATCAAAACTTGCACCATTGCTGCTGTACGTGGAACCATTCAAGCCGATATCCTTAAAGAAGATCAGGGGCAGAATACCTGTATTTTTTCTACTGATTTTTCGCTCAAACTTATGGGCGATGTTCAGGAATACTTTATCAATAATAATATCCGTAATTTTTATTCTGTTTCCATTTCCGGATACCATATTGCCGAAGCAGGAGCAAATCCTATATCTCAATTGGCATTCACGCTTTCCAACGGATTTACATACGTTGAATACTATCTTTCGAGGGGAATGGATATTGATAAATTTGCGCCCAATCTTTCGTTCTTTTTCTCAAACGGAACCGATATCGAGTTTTCGGTTATTGGCCGTGTAGCACGAATTATATGGGCCAAGGCTATGAAACTGAAATACAAAGCAAATATGCGTTCGCAGCAGTTGAAATATCATATTCAAACATCAGGGCGTTCGCTCCATGCACAAGAAATTGACTTCAACGATATTCGAACTACATTGCAGGCACTTTATGGTATTTACGACAACTGCAATTCATTGCACACCAATGCTTACGATGAAGCGATCACTACACCAACAGAAGAATCGGTTCGCCGAGCAATAGCAATTCAAATGATTATTAACACAGAACTTGGTCTTGCAAAAAACCAAAATCCCAACCAAGGTTCATTTATTATTGAAGAACTTACCGAACTTGTAGAAGAAGCTGTAATGGCCGAATTCGACCGTATTACTGAACGTGGCGGAGTGCTTGGAGCAATGGAAACCTGTTACCAGCGCAGTAAAATACAGGAAGAATCATTGTATTACGAAACACTAAAACATTCGGGAGAATTACCGATAATCGGGGTTAATACTTTTCTTTCGTCAAAAGGTTCGCCAACCGTTACTCCTGGCGAAGTGATTCGGGCTACCGAAGAAGAAAAACAATATCAGATTGCAATGATTGAACAATTGCATAATACTCATTCCGATAAAACAGGACGTTTGCTGGAAGAACTTAGACTGACCGCAGTACGAAACAAAAATGTGTTTGAAAAACTTATGGAAGTTACAAAATATTGTTCCATTGGTCAGATAACCCATGCTTTGTTTGAAGTGGGAGGAGAGTATAGAAGGAATATGTGATAAATCAGTGCGCTGAACAATTATCCCCATACAAAAAGGAACTTATACCAATACTTAGTAAGAAATAGACCAAAGACTATTTCTTGCTTAGTATGGTAAATGCCCGCCTGACCGGACGGGCAGGCCGATCATGAAATCGTTGGAGTCCGTTTTTTCGGACTACTACGAATTCATGATCGGTATTAACGCCTTGTACAGATATTAAAAACAAATCTTAGAGGTCTTGACTTTATACCAATACTCACTTTTCAATATGAATGGCAATTGTTGAATAGCCGAAACTAATGTCTTATTTTTTGAAAAGGATACTTTCTTTAACTTCAACTATTTTACCATAAGTTGCAAGTTTTTTCATATCCACAGTTTTTTTGTCACCAACCAGACAAATCACAATTGGCTTACCTTGCAGCGATTTTGTATAAAAGGTATTCAGGTCGTCGAAGGTGAGATTTTTATACGATTCCAGTTTGAATTTGGCTGGGTCTTCATAAAAACCTTGATATTTCCATGTCACCATTTTTTCGCTCAGGTCGCGGAAATCTGGTTTACTTGCAAAAGCTTCCTGCACAAGTGAAGTTCTGATTGTATTGATTCTTTCGGTCTTTTGCGGAAGACTCAGAAGTAAATCTTCAAATACGCCTATGGCATCAATTGTTTTGTCAGCCTGAGTTCCGATATAACCCACAAATATCGATTTTTTTCCTGCGAGCAAAGGAATAGAATATCTTGCCCCTGCACTGTAAGCCATAGAACGATATTCGCGAATTTCCTGTATTACTAATCCAGAGAAACCACCACCAAAATAATCATTAAATGCATCAATAAAAGGTTCTTTTTCTGTAGCATAATTTTCACCGTTCACCAGAAAATAAATCTGGCTCTGAATGGCATCCTTTCGGTTTACAAAATAAATGGTGTTTTCGGTATATGATTTATCATCCAGCACAATTGGCGATTCGCTTGGAATAAAGGTATCAGAGAATTTTAAGCTGGTTTTAAAAATATCCTGAAGTGTTGCAAAGTCATATTTATTTCCAGTGTAATGAACCTGCGCTTCGTATTGTGTTGCCTTATTAAACAATGCAAGAAGTGT
>JBBQSF010000193.1:0-3938 GCA_038214085.1 Bacteroidales bacterium
TGAATATTCATTTCCTTTATTCTGGCGCTTAGTTTGTCATAATCTTCTTCACGCTGTGAGCCACCTATAATTTCGCCTATTTGCGGAAACAAAACATCCATGGCCCTTACGGTCTTTCCATCGCTGTTCTGCTTCATGTAGAACGCTTTTATATCTCTTGGATAATCGGTAAGAATAACTGGTTTTTTAAAGTGTTTTTCTACAAGGTATCTTTCGTGCTCTGCCTGCAAGTCGCTTCCCCACTGGTTTGGAAATTCAAATTTTTGTCCAGATTTATTAAGGATTTCAATGGCTTCGGTATATGTCAATCGGATGAAATCGTTAGAAACAATCATTTTTAAACGTTCAATAAGTTCATTGTCGTACATTTTGTTTAAAAATTCAAGGTCGTCAGAACAATTTTCCAGCGCATAATTGATCAGGTATTTCAGAAAATCTTCAGCCAGATCCATATCGTCCTGAATTTCGTAAAATGCCATTTCAGGTTCAATCATCCAGAATTCCGCTAAATGCCTGGTAGTATTTGAGTTTTCTGCTCTAAAAGTAGGTCCAAATGTATAAACAAGCGACAATGCCATAGCCCCGAGTTCGGCTTCAAGCTGCCCGGAAACCGTTAGATTTGTTGCTTTTCCAAAGAAATCTTGCGAATAATCAATTGTTCCTTCAGGGGTAAGCGGAGGCGTTTTGGCATCAAGTGTTGAAACACGGAACATTGCTCCGGCACCTTCGGCATCAGAACCCGTTATAATTGGTGAATGCAAGTAGTAAAAACCGTTGTCGTTAAAATATTTGTGTATGGCAAATGCCATGGCATGACGAATGCGAAGAACTGCGCCAAAAGTATTTGTACGAGGACGTAAATGCGCAATTTCGCGCAGAAACTCGAGTGTATGGCCTTTTTTCTGAAGCGGATATATTTCAGGATCCGCAGCTCCATAAACTTCTATGCTTTTGGCCTGAATTTCCACACTTTGCCCGGCGGCCAATGATTCCACGAGTATGCCAGTAGCTGAAATACAAGCGCCTGTAGTTACCGTTTTAAGAGATTCTTCCGAAATTTCCTGTAAGTCAACTACTATCTGAATGTTATGAATAATCGATCCATCGTTTAATGCAATGAATGCTACATTTTTATTCCCACGTTTTGTTCTTACCCATCCTTTAACAGTTACACTCTTGCCTATTCCGTATTTTTCAGGGGACTTTAGCAATTCTTTTATTCTTGCGCGTTTAAAATGATCCATAACTATTTTTTTTGCAAAAAAACGACTTTTTAACCGAATAATCAATTTAAAAGTTCAAAAGGCAGAGTAAATACATCTAAAATAATTCAGCAGATCATTAATGTCCGATAAAAAAAACATTTAAGCTAAAAGGATGTAAATTTATTATTTTCTTCCTTTGCCTCAATCCTGAAGGATGAATTGATTTTTAGCAATTTACATCCTTTAGGGTTTAGGCAAAATGAATTGATAAAAATCAATTCATCAAAACTATTAAAACCAACCCTTTGTTTTTACAAAATCCATAGATACCTTATTTAACTTGATATTTCACACATTTCCATTTTTTTTATCGGACAACAGTGTCATCAGATATTTATCTTATAAATTCAACGTTATTTTTTGTGCACTTGCTTTTGACAATAATGACAAATATTTTTTACTTTTACCACTAAATTTAAACGCTGTAGCATGAAACTTTTTCGATCTGTAATTATTGCTTTTGTTCTTTCAGGAATATTTTTCTTTCAAACAAATGCACAGGTTAAAAACCTTAAATCTTCCAAACTTAAAATAACAAAGCTTGTTCTCGACAACGGACTTACTGTTTTTCTGAATGAGGATCACACCAAACCACTAGTATTTGGAGGTGTATGTACAAAAGCTGGCAGTAAGAACGATCCGGCTGATCATACAGGAATTGCTCATTACCTCGAACACATGCTTTTTAAAGGCACGCAGGAAATGGGAACCACGGATTATGCTTCCGAAAAAGTATATCTCGATTCTATTTTTACACTTTACGAAACGCTGGCTAAAACTACCGATGCTGTAAAGCGAAAAGATATTCAGAAATTGATCAATGCCCAATCTCTAAAAGCTGGAGAATATGCTGTTCCTACTGAAATTGACAAATTGATTACCAGCATTGGTGGTACCGGCATGAATGCATTTACAGGCGAAGAAATTACTTTTTTCCACAATGCCTTCCCTCCCAACCAAATAGAAAAATGGCTCGATTTATACAGCCACCGCTTTGATAAGCCTGTCTTCCGGTTGTTTCAGTCCGAGCTGGAAGTGGTTTATGAAGAAAAAAACATTTCTATGGACAATTTTGTAGGGCCACTTATCGAAACGTTCATGAAGAATTTATACAAGGTTCATCCTTACGGACAACAAACAACCATTGGCACCATCGAACACCTTAAAAACCCTTCGCTTAAAGCCATGTATGAGTTTTACAATAAATATTATGTAGCAAACAATATGGCTTTGGTGTTGTGTGGTGATTTTGATACCGAGAAAATTATTCCAATAATTACTGATAAATTCGGAAAATGGAAAAATGCAGAAGTTCCTCAATATCCAAAATATGTTGAACTTCCTTTTAACGGTCGCGAAGTAGTTAACGTAAAAATGTCACCGATAAAACTTGGAATACTGGGCTATCGCACCGTTCCAAACGGAGACAAAGATGAAATAGCTATTGCTGTTGCCAATGGGATTTTAAGCAATGCCGGACAAACTGGATTGCTAGACAAACTTGTTCTCGACAATAAAATTCTTGCAGCCCAATACATTCCATTGGGACAAAACAACGATTACGGTGCTTCCGTTTTCTTATTTGTTCCGAAAATTTTGGGTCAGTCGCTCGAAAATGCAGAACAAATTATTCAGGCACAGTTTGAGAAATTACGGAAGGGCGAATTCAGCGATACAATTCTTGAAGGTGTTAAAAAAGATTTGTACAAAGAATTTGAAACTTCGCTCGAAAAACTCGACGACCGCACGGTTTTGCTGGCACAGGCATTTACACAAAACCGCGATATCGATGACTACCTCAACTATTCCAAACAAATTATGGCAATTACTAAAGACGATATAATTAAAGTTGCCGAAAAATACTACAATCAAAATTATCTGGCTTTGTTCTCAAAAATGGGTTTCCCGAAAAAACAAAAACTTGAAAAACCCGGTTATGAGCCTGTAAGCCCTAAAAAGGATGCTGTTTCGCCCTACGCAAAGGCATTTAATGAAATGAAGGCTGAAGATGCAAAAGAAAATTTTGTGAATTTTTCTGAAGACATTAGTGTAGCATCCATTTCTAAAGGAGCCACACTTTATTATGTTAAAAACCCATTGAATGATATTTATTCTTTAAAAATCAAGTTCGGGATCGGTACAATTAAAAATCCCAAATTATATTATGCTGCCGACCTCATGAACTATGCTTCAATTAAGGGAAAAACCCTCGATCAGACCAAAGCTGCTTTTCAACAAACTGGTTGCACTTACAGTTTCTACTGCGATGAAAACTACATGATTGTTGAACTTACAGGAATTGAAAGCGATTTAAAAGCAGGGCTGAATCTTTTAAAAGACCTTATGGCAACACCAGTTGTTGATAAATCAAAAATTAAAAACCTTATTCAGGGAACGCAATCCGAACGAAAACTGGAAAATGCTGATCCATCAGGTGTTTCAAAAGCGCTAGTTCAATACATCCGCAAAGGCGAAAAGTCTTCGTTTATCAGCAGGTTGAGCATGAAGGAAATCAAGGGGCTTAATGTTGATACACTTCTTGCATTGTTTAATAAGGCAACACAATACGAAGCGCAGGTTCATTACACTGGAAATAAATATGACTTTGCAACACTTCAGGATATTTTTAAAACCAGCTTAAAATTCTCTGATACCTTTATTCCAAGCGAATCG
>JBBQSF010000194.1:0-3935 GCA_038214085.1 Bacteroidales bacterium
ATGTTTAAACACCCATGCATTATTTATTTTACTTCCTGTTGCATCCTCGTTGTCAATTTTCACAATGCGATCTCCGGGCATAATTCCGAGTTTTTCCGATGGACCGCCCTGAGTTGGAGTTACAACCATTATAGTATCTTTTACAAGGCTGAACTGAACGCCAATTCCTTCAAAATTTCCCTGTAAAGGTTCATTGGCTTCTTTTATTTCTTTCAAATCCATGTATGAAGAATGCGGATCGAGTTCCTTGAGCATATTAATTATAGCTGTTTCAACAAGTTTGTTGTTGCTCACGGTATCCACATAAAAAAGGTCGATGATTTGAAGTGCTGCCGCCATTTTTTTTGTATCGCTTTCAAAATTATTTTTTTGTGCTGTGGCTGTAATTGAATTTCCTAAAATAAAAATGGAGATAAAAATTACTATGGCTGGAAAAAATTTATATTTCATAATGCTGGTTTTGACATTTATTAACGTACAAAATTAATCTAAATTATATATATTTTTTCTTATTTCTTCAAACCCCTTTAAAGCATCGGTAAAATAACTATTCCTCTATGTATTTTGCCGATACCAGAAAAAATGTTAGGTTTGTATTTTATACACAATCGTAAATGGAATTTATAGGAGAACATATTTGGATTGGGCTGGCCGGAAAAATTTCTATCTGGGCTGCATTTTTCCTTGCTTTATTTTCGATGTTGAGTTATGGAATTGCTTGCAACCAAAAACTAAAAAATTACCGGATGTGGCGCTTTTACGGGCGCAGCGCTTTCCGCTTGCATACATTGACTCTTCTGGTTTCCCTCGCATTGCTTTTGCACATGATCTGGTATCATTATTACGAATACCGCTATGTATGGCAATATTCGGCTAACGAACTGGGCTCAGGTTATCTCTTGTCTGCGCTTTGGGCCGGACAGGAAGGCAGCTTTTTACTCTGGGCATTTTTTCAAGGTTTGATAGGTGTAATTGTACTCAAACGCGCCAGAAACTGGGAAATGCCAGTTATGACCGTAATTTCTTTTGCACAATTGTTTCTTATTGTCGCATTGTCGGGCTTTAAACTGGGTTCGCTCACCATAGGAAATTCTCCATTTATTTTATTACGGGAAATGCCCGAAAACATTGGCAGTGCATTTTTTGCAAGCGCAGATTACCTGAGTTCCATTACCGATGGATTGGGGCTGAATCCGCTACTGATGAACTTCTGGATGAAAATACATCCGCCGATCCTGTTTCTTGGATTTGCTGCATTGATTGTCCCTTTTGCTTTTGCGCTGGCATCGCTGATGCGAAAAGACTATACAGGTTGGCTAAAACCAGTATTGCCCTGGGTTTCTTTTTCTGCATGTTTTTTAGGAGCTGGATTGTTGCTTGGCGGCGTATGGGCTTACGAAGATCTTACCTTTGGCGGTTTCTGGGCTTGGGATTCTGTTGAAAATTCATCGCTTGTTCCATGGATGTTTACCATTGCAGCGCTGCATCTTATTCTTATTTCTAAACGCAAAGGAAGTTCGCTTTCCCTCACCTATTCTGTAGTTTTTCTTTCCTATATTTTAGTATTGTACAGTTCGTTTTTAACCCGGAGCGGAATTCTGAGCAGCACATCGGTTCATGCTTTTGCAGGAAGCGGAATGTCTGCATCCATACTTATTTATTTAATTGTTTTGGTTCTGGTGTCGTTTGTTTTTCTTTTTCTGAACATTAAAAAATTTCCAAAATCAGGAAACGATCCTTTCTTCTCGCAGGAATTCTGGATGTTTTTAGGTGTCTTGGCTGTTTTACTGGCAGCTTTTCAAATTTTATTTTCCACATCGTTGCCTGTTATCAACAAATTGTTCAATTTAAATTTAACGTTATCGGGCTCTGGTGCCGAAAGCATTAAAAATTATTACAACAACTGGCAATTGCCTTTTACAGTAATATTACTCTTTACTGCTGCCATTGCACAATTTTTACTAATCGGGAAAACTCCAGTACGCTACTTTATTAAAAAAATCTTATTCACATTTTTTCTTTCAATAGCTATTTCTTATTTCATAATTTTCTTTTCTGATCTGCATGAATTTAAAATTATTATACTTGTTTTTGCAGCAGTTTTTGTATCGGTTTCCGTTCTGGACTGCATTTTTATGTATGATTTTCGTTTTGCCAATAAATCAGCAATGATAAGTCATTTTGGTCTGGGCATTTTTATTCTGGGTATTGTGCTTGCATTCTACAACAATTTTGTTGTTTCAAGATCAGACTACTCGTCTGTTTCCAGTAAACGCTTTGACAATAAAATGTATATCTATCTTCAAAAAGATAAAATTTACAAAGCTGATCCTTATTATTTGAGTTATTCTGAGCATTCTGAAAAAATTGATAAACGGTTTTATCAAGTTGATTTTCTTAAAAAAAATGGTGAAGGACAATATTATAAAGTGTTTTCGCTCACACCTTCAATATTGCTCAACAATACCATGGGCAATGTTTATATTCCTGATACCCGTCATTATCCAGTCAAAGATATTTTTACATATATTGCTTATGCAGAAAAAACTGAATTTGATGCCGAAAACGAATATGAATTGTTGAAAGAATTTAACATTAAAATCAATGATACCGTTAAAACAAATAATTTCACAATCGTTCTCAACAAACTTAAATTAAACCTTCAGAAAGAAGAAGTTTCTGAAAAGAATGCAAGCATTACTGCACAACTAAACATTATAACGCCAGATTCCAATGTATATCAAGCAAACCCTATTTATCAGGTTAATAATTCCATTGTAAAACATATTGATGCATTTCTGGATTCCACAGCGTACAAAATTCGTTTTGAAAAAATTGCACAAACTCCGAAAACCATTGTTTGCGGAATTTACGGCATTAAATCAGATTATATTATTATAAAAACGATTATTTTTCCTTATATCATTCTCGTATGGATAGGCGCAATGCTAGTACTGGCAGGCTTTATAATTTCTTTTATTCGAAGAAAGAAAAATGCTTATCATGATAAAAAAGATATTGGGATAATTAATTAATTTCGCATCATGCAAAATGAAATAAAATCAATTGTGTTTATTGGTTCCGGTAACGTAGCCACCAATCTTGCATGTTCCTATTATTCTAAAGGTCTGAAAATTCTTCAGATAATAAGTAGAAATATCTCTAACGCTGAAGTGCTTGCAAAATGCGTGAAAGCAGATTTTACCGATCAGCTGTCAGAAATCAATACCACTGCTGACTTGGTAATTATTTCCGTTAACGATTCATCTGTTCAGTTAATTGCGGAATCATTGCAACTGAAAGGGAACCTTGTTGTTCACACTTCGGGTTTCTTAGGAATGAATATATTGCAAAATACTTCAGAAAGATATGGTGTTTTGTATCCCCTTCAATCATTTATAAAAGCCAGAATGATTGAGCTCAGAGATGTTCCATTCTGTATTGAAAGTGAAAACCCTAGCGACCTTGAATTACTTGAACAATTTGCCCGAAAAGTCAGTTATACCATAAGATATATCGATTCGCAAAAAAGAATACAGCTTCATCTTGCAGCCGTTTTTGCTTGCAATTTCTCTAATTATATGTATTCCATTGCGGAAACAATTCTTACAAAATATCATTTATCATTTGATCTTTTAAAACCTTTAATTGTTGAAACAGCTCAGCGAACAGGAACTATTAGTCCATCGGCAATGCAGACTGGTCCTGCCCGGCGAAATGACACCCAAACAATAAATGAACATTTAAAAATGATTGATGAAGAAGAATTCAGGGAAATTTATGCGCTGATAAGTAAACACATCATAAAAAAATATCACGCAAATGATTAATTATAAAGAGAAACTAAAACATATTACTACACTGTTTTTTGATTATGATGGTGTGATGACCGACGGCAAGGTAATTATGTTGCCAAGCGGTGAGGCCCTTCGTTC
>JBBQSF010000195.1:0-3908 GCA_038214085.1 Bacteroidales bacterium
AACCGGAATGATTAAAACCGGAAGCGCATGCCGCTCTGAACGTATTGCGAAATATAACCAACTCATGCGTATCGAAGAAGCCCTTGGAAAGAATGCACAGTTCTGGGGATCTAATTTTAAATATGCCAAATAAAATTCATCGATTTTTATACGAAAATCCGGATCTTTTGAGGTTCGGATTTTTTTTTGACTGAAAAGTTTTTTTGTTCTTTTATTTTTGATGGTTCACTCTGTGAATAAGTTTTGTCGAGCGCCTGCCTGTCCGGTAGGCAGGAAGTCGTATTGGTTTGTCGAGCGCCAGCCTGTCCGGTAGGCAGGGAATAGAGACTATACCCCTTAATTCTGCCTCAATTCATTCAAATCTTCTGGATTTATTTCTCTAAAGGTTTCCGGTTCGTACATCACTTTAGCAAAATTCTTTTTTAGCAACTCTGTTTCCTGAACAGCTCCTCCCTTAAATTTTAAATATTTTTCGCGCCAAATCTCATTCTTCCTAAAAAACTCAGTTCCGCATTTCAGAAATTCGTGCTCCTTTTCAAAAATATGGTATGCCTGATCAAGTTCGCTATCAATGCGAAGTTCGCCTTCAAGGCATTTTTCTGATAGCCATAAATTGATCTGAAATATGTTCTCCGTGTTGTTTTTAAAACAAAAGTCAAGGTAATTGAAAAACACGGTTGCCCCGCTGCCAAAAGGCAATACCCGACCTTCATCAGTGAAGGGATCAAAGCTATGATGGTGAATTTCGGTAACAGTGAGCGGACTGTGCAACACCAGCCAGTTAATCAGGTTTGATATCTGGCACAAACCACCGCCAATACCTGGTTTCGCTTTCCCAAACGACAGTTCCATACCTTCCAAATAGCCCTTTCTTTTCGAAGTAAGGCCTACTAGTTTGCAAAACGAAAATGTGTCTCCTGGTTTTACAATTATTCCATCAATTTTAGCGATGGCTTTTTTTAAATTTGTTACTTTATTGTATTGCAATCGCATGTCCGAAACACCAAGTTTACGGATTAATACCGACTGATGCTTAAGAACTCGAACAGGCAATTTTTCAACAGTACGTTGCGACGCATATTTCTCAGCACCAAGATACCATGTTGCATATCTTTTAAAACGCTTTTCCCAAACAGAAATAAAATATAGAAATGGATGACGCTGACTTAAAAGCATTTTTTGTTTTAATGGTAAACAAAATAACGAAAAAAATACAAACTGTTTTAATTTTAAATCACTGTTGTCCGATAAAAAAAATGGAAATGTGTGAAATATCAAGTTAAATAAGGTATCTATGGATTTTGTAAAAACAAAGGGTTGGTTTTAATAGTTTTGATGAATTGATTTTTATCAATTCATTTTGCCTCAATCCTAAAGGATGTAAATTGCTAAAAATCAATTCATCCTTCAGGATTGAGGCAAAGGAAGAAAATAATAAATTTACATCCTTTTAGCTTAAACGTTTTTTTATCGGACATTAATGAAAAAATATAACCAAATTATACATTATTAGATATATGAATAAATCAATCGCAATCAAAGAAAGCCTTGTACTTCTTTTTTTATTGGTATCGGCTAACCTATTTGCTCAAAACTGGTCAGTTTTCACAAAAGAGAATTCAAAAATACCTGAAAATGTAATTAAAACCCTTGCAGTTGATAAATCAGGCAATCTTTGGCTTGTTACCGGAGATTGTTTTTACGGAGGTAACGTTGTTAAATACAATGGAAAAGATTTTTTAGTTTACGATTCTGCTGATTCGGATCTTAACGACAGGTTTGTAACAGATATAGCTTTTGATGTGGAGGGCAATGTTTGGCTTGGATCAAGATATAAAGGCGTTTGGAAATTCGACGGTAAAAGTTGGCAGAATTTCACTACATTAAATTCGACGATTCCTGACAATCATGTTAAAAAAATTATTTCAGATTCCGCCACTGGAATCTGGATTTGTACAGATAAGGGTCTTGCACAGTTCACAAATGATGAATGGAAAACTTATAATAAAAGCAACTCTGCACTTCCTTCGAATAATGTTAATTCAATTGCTTTTGAAAAAGGCTCGAAAGCATTCTGGGTTGCTACAGATAAAGGACTTTTATATTGCTATTCTATTGCAACATTATTGCAAATATCAAATGTTGCTGCTTTGATTTACAACACCACAAATTCAGTGCTTCCAGATGATATGATCCATCAGGTAATTATTGATAACTCCCGAAATATTTGGATATCAAGTTGGGGCGGGATTGTTAAATACAACAATAACTCATGGAATTTATTTACTCCCAAAAACTCCATATTGCCCGATTTTGCTGAGTATATTCTTAGCGTCAACAGCAATGTTCTATGGGTATCAACCAATATGGGACTGTACAGTTATGATGGTGAAACCTGGAAATCGTACACACCAGCAAATTCGGTAATTTCCGATTATTTTGTCAACAAGGTTGCTTTAGGCATCAACAATGAAATCTGGATTGCAACTCAAAACGGACTGATAAAATTAACGCCATAATGCAAAAAGAAAGTACGGAATTAACAATTTGTAAACAGATAATTTCTGATTTTGAATTGTTAAGAAATTCGAAAAACATTCTGGGCATGGCCCGCTTTGGAATCAATACCGAAAAAGCATTTGGTGTAAGCATGCCCGTAATACGCAGTTTTGGCAAAAAATTCAAACAGAACCATATCCTAGCATTGGAATTGTGGAAAACCGGATATCATGAATTGCGCATTCTTGCAAGTATTATTGATGATCCTAAAATAGTGACAGAAAAACAAATGGAAGATTGGGTAAAAGATTTTAATTCATGGGATATCTGTGACCAATGTTGTATGAATTTGTTTAAAAAAACATCTTTTGCTTCAAAAAAAGCCATTGAATGGACTTTTCGAAAAGAAGAATTTGTGAAAAGAGCCGGATTTGCTCTTATGGCTGCACTTGCAATTGGCGATAAAAAAATGGATGATGAAAATTTTTTACCATTTCTCGACAGAATTATAGGCGAATCAACAGATGAAAGAAACTTCGTTAAAAAAGCCGTTAACTGGGCATTGCGTCAGATTGGAAAGCGTAGTAAATTTATGAATTCTCTTTCAATTCAATGTGCTGAAAAAATTGCAATAATTGATTCAAAACCTGCGCGGTGGATTGCTACAGATGCCCTAAGGGAACTTAATAACCTTGCAGTTCTTGCTCGAATTAAAAAATAAACTTCTAACCATGAGTGCCTATGCAATTCATTTGGTAAAAAAGTTTAAAAAACAATAAATAATATGGACTTTATATTACGGCCATGGGTAATTTCTGATTTGTCGAGTTTGGTAAAACACGCAAACAATATAAAAATTGCCAGATTTTTAACTGATGGATTTCCATACCCATATTCAAGTGATGCAGGAAAAAAATTCATTGAAAATTCAATAAAAGATGAGCCAGTGCATATTTTTGCAATTGATGTTAATGGTGAAGCTGTTGGTGGTATAGGTATTTATCCTCAAAGTGATATTCACTGTAAAAACGCTGAACTCGGATATTGGCTTGGCGAGGAATTTTGGGGTCATGGAATTGTTACTAAAGCCATAATTCAAGTGCTTGAATTTGCATTCAAAACCTATGATATAAACAGAGTGTTTGCACGACCTTTCGGGACAAATATTGCATCGCAGAAAGTTCTGGAAAAGGCCGGATTTGTTCTCGAAGGCCGATTTGAAAAAACATTGTTAAAGAATGGAGTACTTCTGGATGAATTGGTTTATGCTGTTCGCAGATGATTTTTTATCAGTAAAACGAAACAATAACTAAATATTTTCAGAATTTCCAGAAAGTATTCGGAAAAAAAATGAGGTATTTATTCTTCTTATTTCATGATCGGTATAGGACCCAATTGGAAGTAAAGTT
>JBBQSF010000196.1:0-3856 GCA_038214085.1 Bacteroidales bacterium
GCAAGGATTCATCGACAGCCTTAATTTTACTTCCGAAAAGGTTTCGCTTCCATGGAAATATGATTCTCTAAATATTGATATCTGCAAAATATTTCTTAAAAATGCGCTAATACCGGATGATTCAGTAACTATTTCTACTCCATTTTTTGTAAAAATTCCAGACGCTCGCATTTCGCGTTTAGGTCACGATGGACAGTCGTACCAGATAACGCAGTGGTTTCCGAAACCTGCTGTTTACGATGCAAATGGGTGGAATGAAATGCCCTACCTTGACCAGGGAGAGTTTTATTCTGAATTCGGAAGTTTTGATGTGTACATTACTCTTCCTGCAAACTATGTTGTAGGTGCTACTGGCGATCTGGTTGACAACCCAGCGGAAGAACAATGGCTGAATCAAAAATCAGTGGAAACAAGTCAGATAAAAACGTACAACAAAAATGACAAATCCTTTCCGGCATCCTCAAATGAACTGAAAACACTGCATTATTTCCAGAAAAATGTACACGATTTTGCATGGTTTGCCGACAAACGCTATCATGTTTTAAAAAGCAATGTTGTTCTGCCTTATTCAGGAAGAAATGTTACTACTTGGGTGATGTTTACGAACCGGCATGCTGAACAATGGAAAAATGCAAATGAATATGTTAACGATGCGATTTTTTATTATTCCAAATGGATCGGTGAATACCCCTATAATCAGGCAACAGCTGCAGAGGGTGCACTTTCTGCCGGTGGCGGAATGGAATATCCTAACATTACTGTAATTAGTGCATCGGGCGATTCACTTGCGCTTGAAACTGTGGTGATGCACGAAGTAGGGCATAACTGGTTTTATGGAATGCTTGGAAGCAATGAGCGCAAAAATCCATGGTTGGACGAGGGAATAAATTCGTTTTACGAATACCGGTATTTACAGACTAAGTATCTGGGAAGTACGATGTATCTAGGTAAACTGAAAAAAGTTTTAAAACTTCCTGAACATATTGAACGAGTTGAAAGAGAATTGCTTTATCTCATTACAGCACGAACCAAAAGTGATCAGGCAGCAACACTTTCAGCACCTTTGTACTCAACAATAAATTACGGTGGAATTGTATACGAAAAGTCGGCTGTCTCTTTTTACTCACTTATGGAGTACCTTGGCGAGAGCACATTTGACAGCATCATGAAAATTTATTTTGAAACATGGAAATTTAAACATCCTCAACCTGGTGATTTGAAAAATATTTTCAAGAAATGCACTACAAAAAATACCGATTGGTTTTTTAATGGACTGCTTGGTTCAACTGGGAAAATTGATTATTCTGTTAATGGAATTTCGCGAATAAAATCAGAAACAGAAGATAGTTTTAATATTAGCATTAAAAATAAAGGTAGTATCCAAGCGCCTTTTGAACTGTGTGTTTATGAAAACAAAAATAAAATTTCCTCACAATGGTATGATGGATTTAACGGGAAAAAGAAAATTAAACTAAGTACTGGTTCTTTTGATGTTGTGAGAATCAATCCTGATAACAATATGCCGGAAATATCAAGAAAAAACAATACTTATCAGCGAAAACTTTTTCCGAAAATCGAACCAATAAGATTCCAACCAATAATAAATCTAGAAGATCCCGAGCACACACAAGTGTTTTATTCGCCGGCAATAGCCTATAACAAATATAACGGGTTTATGGCGGGAGCAGCCTTTTATAATGGTTTTATTCCGGCAAAAAAGGTGCAGTATTATATTATTCCTATGTATGGAGTAGCCGACAAGAAACTCACAGGTATTGCCCATGCCGATTATTCAATATATTTAAGAAACTTTTTGCTGCAAAAAATTACTGTTAATACTGGTATTTCAACTTTTTCCTATTCTGAAAGCCCGATGCAGCTTAGTTTTTTTAGAAACTATTTTGGGGCAGATGTAAGTTTTCGTCCTGTAAACAGCAGAAGTTCGGTCTCAACAACTGCATCAATCACACATTATATAATCAACAAGCAAATTGCGGCTTACGTAAAAACAGGTACAGAAAATATTCCAGTTCGAGAAACAAAAAATTATACAGTTAATCAATTCAAATTTAAAATAGAAGATCAACGAGTTATAAATCCCTATTCTGCCGAGTTTACCGCCGAACAGAACAAAGATTTCATGAAATGTTTTGTGGTATTAAACCAGAAAATTAATTATTCAAAACCAAGAAAATCACTGGATATCCGTTTGTTTGCTGGAAGCTTTATTTATTCTGAAGCAAATTCATTGTACGATTATCGCTTTCGCTTAAGTGGTACACCTGGAACAAAAGATTATTTGTTTTCCTCATATTTTATAGGTCGTTCCGAAGGTAGCGGATTACTTTCGCAGCAGTTTGCGGAAAATGATGGAGCATTCAAATCGCCAACAATTTTAGGTCAAACCAGCGACTGGATGTTGGCTTTAAATCTTAAATCTTCCTTGCCAGGAATACTTCCATTAAAGATTTTTGTTGATATGGGAACAGTCAAAGGTTACAAAAACAATGGAGAAAATGCTATATTTTATATGGATGCTGGCGTTCAACTTTCGATAATTAAAAATATTTTTGATATTTATATTCCACTATTATATTCCAGTGAAATAAAGTCAAATTTCGATCTTAATAATATAACTTTCGCCGAAAAGATTCGTTTCACATTAAACATTGAAAAACTAAATCCGTTTTCTCTTGTAAAAAGCATAAAATAATGACGGGAATTTTAACAGATAATAAAAAAATATACTTTGCCTCCGATTGTCATTTGGGCGTTCCGGATCATGTGCGCAGTCTGGAAAGAGAAAAAAAATTCGTTAAATGGCTCGATGAAATTAAACACGATGCAAAAGAAATTTATCTCTTAGGTGATATCTTTGATTTTTGGTTCGAGTATAAAACGGTAGTTCCAAAAGGTTATGTCCGTTTGCTTGGTAAACTTGCAGAACTTACCGACATGGGCATAGAAATACATTATTTTACCGGAAATCATGATATGTGGATGTTTGGCTATTTTCCTAAGGAGTTGAATATTCAAATTTACCGCAAACCGGTTGTTCGTGAGATAAACGGCAAACAATTTTTTATCGGTCATGGCGATGGTATAGGACCTGCCGACCACGGATATAAATTTATCAAAAAAGTGTTTTCAAATCGTGTGTGTCAATGGCTATTTGCCCGATTGCATCCCAATTTTGGAATTGGTTTGGCCAATTACTTTTCTCGTAAAAGCCGTGTTGCCAATGGTGTTTCTGATGAAAAATATTTAGGCGAAGAAAAAGAGCGCCTAATACAATTTGTAAAAGAAGAACAAACAAAAAATTCATTCGATTTCTATATTTTCGGACACAGACATTTACCACTTGACTTAGAAGTAAGCAATGCCCGATATATAAATCTTGGTGATTGGGTTTCCCATTTTACGTATGCTGAGTGGAATGGGGAAAGCCTTGGACTGAAAAAGTTTGATTAAATCCGAATTAATAATTAGGAATTTTGAAAAAATGAACTAATGATTTCATGAGGGTAATCCTGCTTAGCATTTGTTCAAATATTATTCAATAAATCTTTGATTATAAATGCTTTTGCGATTCAGCATTTTCTAATCCTGAATTTGGGTTAAAGCTCCCCGCCTCAGAGTACAAAATAAAAACCGACGGGTTATCCCGTCGGTTTCCTTATAAACAACCGCCGTTAAGCGGTAGGAAAATAAATTCCAAGAGATTAGATATTGCTCATTTTTTCTGCAAGATCCACTACACGGCTTGAATAACCCATTTCGTTATCGTACCATGAAACCACTTTGATCATATTTCCGCCGATAACCTGAGTAAGCAGAGAATCAAAAATTGAAGAAT
>JBBQSF010000197.1:0-3828 GCA_038214085.1 Bacteroidales bacterium
TAAAAAAAATAATTAATATCTAATATTACGAGATTGTCCCTTCGGGACAATCGCTTGGTAAAAAAAGAAATCACTATAAATCTATATGTGCCTTAGGCACTAAAGCTTATCAATCATAAAATAGCATGTCAAATACATATACTCAAATTCACATACAATGCATCTTCGCTGTCAAATATAGGGATGCTGTGATTAATCGTTCGTGGAAAGAAAGATTACATAAATATATTATTGCCATTGTAAACAACAACGGACATAGGGCACTCGCAATAAACAGTATGTCCGATCATTTACATTTGTTTTTTGGTTTGCGCCCCAAACAGTCATTGTCAGATTTGATGCGATTGGTAAAAGGGGATTCTTCCGAATGGATTAATAAACAAAAGTTGGTTTTGGGAAAATTTCGATGGCAAGAGGCCTGCCTGCCGGTAGGCAGGGATATGGGGCTTTTTCATATTCAAAATCACAAACAGACGCAGTGGTTAAATATATTCTTAATCAGGAAGAGCATCACCGAAAAGAAATTTTCAGGGAAGAATATAAGGAAATTTTGAAAAATTTTGAAATTGATTATAATGAACAATATATTTTCAAAGAACTTGAATAATGGGTTGTACCTACGGCACATTATTACCATTAGTTGTTTTCTTCTTACCAAGCGATTATGCCTACGGCATATTCATTATTACCTAACACCAGTTAATATGAAAAAGTTATTTATTTATTTCGTTTTTGCTTTTTTAGCAATTCACGGATTTTCTCAAAATACTCTTAACCCTGGAGATACAATGGGTATTTGGGCCAAAATAAATTTTGATACCACTTATAATTTTATTCATATTGATACATCATCGCAAAATCTCTGGCAGGTGGGTGTTCCGCAAAAGCCAATATTTAATGCCTCCTATTCGCCATCAAGGGCAATGGTTACCGATACTATAAATCCTTACCCAGCAACCAATCATTCTTGGTTTGATTTGTATATTGGTAATTTTAATTACGACGGGCTTTATATTTCCGATATCTTCATTGATTTTAAACATAAATTCGATACAGATACTTTGCACGACGGTGGCTACATAACTGTATCATGGGATAATGGCCAGCATTTCACCAATGTAATACACGACACCTCGTATTTATACGGAATGACACCCGGTTGGTCCTATTTGGTGCCCTTTCCCGAATTGTATACGGATGCAGATACTCTTTTTAACGGTGAATTTGGGTTTTCGGGTTCATCGGGTGGGTGGAAGCACACCACTCTTGCATGGCACATGATTCCTGTAAAACAAACGTTTCCTCCGGATACCATGATTGTGCGATTTAATTTTATTTCCGACGCTATCGATAACCCTTATGAAGGCTGGATGATTGATGACATTCGCCTTTTTTCTCTTGACCTTGGAAGCGGAAT
This sequence comes from Bacteroidales bacterium, assembly GCA_038214085.1. Taxonomy (GTDB): domain Bacteria; phylum Bacteroidota; class Bacteroidia; order Bacteroidales; family CG2-30-32-10; genus JBBQSF01. Next base: position 1,418 of record JBBQSF010000197.1, read on the forward strand.
AAATGATTTTGCTAAAACCGAAAATACATTTACAATTAGTCCAAATCCTTTTAGCGATAAGGCTGAAATAAAATTTGATAAACCGTATAAATCCATACGAATGGAATTGTATAACCTGCAAGGGAAGCTCCTGTTGGAGGGCAATTACAGCAATTGTAATTTAATTGAACTGAATTGTGGAACACTTCCTTCGGGTATGTTTTTGCTGAAAGCCACTGTTGATAATCATTTGGTGTATACAAAACGGATCATTGCGAAAAAATAGTAAGGGCAGTTTGGTCCTAAAAAAATTATCTTAAATAAGTTAGTGTTTGTTTGCAAAATATTTATATTTGTAGGATATAATTGATTATTTGATTTTAATCGTTTGTAATCGGGTTCGAAATAATCTAAATATTTTATTCAGCAAAATGACGATTTTTTTATTAAAATGGATTAAAGTAGATATTGCAGTAATGCAGCAACACCAGAGTTACCAGCAAGCGTAAAGACCGACACGACAAACATAAACTTGACCGAGCTGGCTTTGGATAGGCTGCTTTCAGCAATGAGTGAATAATGTAACTTAATCTTAAAATTGTGTAACGTTTTAACAACTCGATGTGCGCACCTTTGCAGTGTGAATATTCTTTCACACCTAAAATAAAAGATATGAACACTACAGAATTAAAAGGAAATTGGGCTGAACTAAAAGGTAAGCTCAAACAAAAATTTGCAACATTAACGGATGACGATTTGTTGTTCGCTGAAGGCAAGAAAGAAGAAATGCTGGGAAAATTGCAGATCAAACTGGGTAAAACAAAAGAGGAACTTCACGAAATAATTTCAAAACTTTAAAAACAATCATGAGAAAGACACTTATATATACTGCCTTTGTTGCAATAGCAGCGGGTGCAATTTTCTCTTCGTGCGAATCAAACGCAAAGAAAGTAGAAAGTAGAAAATAAAAAGGAAAACGTTGTAGAAGCAAAGGAGGAATTAAAAGAAGCACAGCGCGAACTGAATGCGGAATACCCTTCATTTAAAACTGATGCCGAAGTAAAAATTATTGCGAACGAAAAACGCATTGAAGAACTGTGGGTAAAATTGAACAAGCCCGGCAAAGCACCCTTTGATGAACTACGCAAAAAAAGGATTGATGAACTGGAGCAACAAAATGCCAGTTTAAGAAGAAAGTTAGATGCTTATGAAAAAGAAAACTCTGACTGGGAAACATTTGAACGTGAATTTAATCATGACATGGAAGCACTTGGTAAAGCCTTTGAAAACTTAGGTAAGGACAACAAGGATTAAAAAAATGGAGTTTAATATCGGAAAAGAGTCCTACAGAAATGCAGGACTTTTTTTGTTTGCACTCATCAAAAACCCGTTGATTGACATATGCGTCACCGTTGGAATGGGTTTACCGTCAGCGATCACTTCGCTCAATAGCAACCCACATCAAACAAAATCCAAACTGTGTTGTCCTGTTTTTTAGTTTACAATTTGTAAACTAAAAAACAGGACAAAAAATGAAACATAAAAACCAATTCAAAAATCACAAAAGAATTTTGGCGAAGCTGAAAAACATGCCATTATTCAAAAATTAATCGAAACGCAACGCACAGCCGACACGACAATGCCACAGAAACTCAATAGTGACAATGGTTTGCAAGCTCGGTGGACAGAACGCCAGCTGGTAACAGCACCTACAAAAAATTGGCGGTTCAGTGGTTAAATGAAGCTTTGTGCTTCGTGTTAAATTTTGTGCTGGCAGACAGTTTTGTGCTTCGAAATCGGCAATAAAAACATACCGCCAAAACGTTAGTGGTAATAGCCAGAAACCTACTTCTCGAAAAAATAATTCTAAAAATAGTTTCCATTTATTGAAACCTTTAATGTATCTTTGTATGGAAACATTATTGAGACCTACATGACACAAAAATTTGACGTGCTATTTATGGAAGACGTGAGAGAATTTCTCGCCAGTGTAGACCAGAAATCTAAGGACAAAATAATTTTCAACATTGACAGAGCAAAGCTTCATAATGACAAGGATTTGTTCAAAAAGCTAAAAGGTGAAATTTGGGAATTTCGAACTTTATTTAACAAGACTTATTACAGACTTTTTGCATTCTGGGACAAATCAGACAAAAGCGAAACATTAGTAATTTCAACTCATGGAATAATAAAAAAGACGGACAAGGTTCCCGAAAAAGAAATTGAAAGAGTAGAACTATTAAGACAAAAATATTTTAATTTAAAGAACAAATAGTCATGGCACCAAAAAACAAAATGAAACTATATACACTCGACGAAATAAAAGACGAGTTTATTGGTAAACGCGGTACTTCAAAACGAGACTTATACGAGCAAGAATTGCAACTTGAGGTTTTAGGAGACATGATTAAACAAGTTAGACTTGAAAGAAA
>JBBQSF010000198.1:0-3823 GCA_038214085.1 Bacteroidales bacterium
GCGAAGAATTTGATTATCTTGATGATGATAAATCACAAGAGCAGGAGCAAACTGATGATGTGGAATAATTACTAATAAAACACCGCAATCCACACACATTCCGGATTTTCTGATGTTGACAAAATCCTGTGTTTTTGATGTGCTGGAATATTTAAATAATCGCCTGCTTGCAACTCAATGCTGCCGGAAACTTCAAATTCTAGAATGGCATTTCCTTTTAACAGAATTACCCATTCATTTTCCTGCTGATCGTACCAAAATCCTTCAGGCGATTTTTGTCCGCACGAAACAATGCGCTCAACTCTTACATTAGCAGCATTAACTAAAGTGTCAATTATTTCGTTCCTCGAATTGACGGGTAATTCAGAAAGTGAAAAAATATTTTCAACGGAAATCATCAGATATAATCTTCTAAAATTCCTTTGCCCTGGCGGAGAATTTCAAATTCGTCGCTGGTGCAATCCACCACAGTTGATGCTTCGTTATCGCCGAAACCGCCGTCAATTACAATATCTACAATGTCGCGAAATTTTTCATAAATCAATTCAGGATCGGTAGTGTATTCAATAACTTCGTCTTCATCCTTGATAGAAGTTGTCATTATTGGGTTTCCGAGTTCTTTTACTATTTCCCTAATGATATTGTTGTCTGGAACACGAATACCAACCGTTTTCTTTTTGCTTTGAAAAAGCTTGGGAACATTGTTGTTTGAGTTCAGGATAAATGTGAAAGGTCCAGGCAAAGCTTTTTTCATCAACTTGTAAACCGAAGTGCTGATTTGTTTGGTAAAATCAGAAATATGGCTCAGATCGTGACAAATAAACGAAAAGTTTGCTTTGTCGGGGCGAATGCCCTTTATCTGGCAGATACGTTCAACAGCTTTTTGCTGCATAATGTCGCATCCAATACCATAAACAGTATCCGTGGGGTAAATAATGATGCCACCGCTACGAAGGCAGTCTGCCACTGCCCGTATGTCGCGTGCATTGGGGTTTTCTTCGTAAATCCTGATCAGCATGGCGTGTAAATATTAATTTTGTTCAATAATATCCAATAAAAAATGGGTAAGCAACTTATATCGCACCGCTACAACCATTTACCCTTGCTTCCTTCCGGACCTGGGGGAGTTCAACAGGAGCTGGTCGTATAAGACTTACCCACTGCAAAAATACAAATTTTTTATATTGTAGTATGGATTTTTTTTAACAATAAATGGTCTATGACTCTTTTTACTATTTTCATTTTTAATTCATCAACTTGATTTTATTATAAAATGTGAATTTTAACGTTAATTTGTTAATTTTGCAAGGCAACAAAAAAACTACAATATGGAAAATCCATTCGAAGAAAATACAAATAAAATTTCTTTAGGTAAATTTACCATGATTTATGGTGGAATTACTGGTGTTATACTGATAATGATATCACTCATTTTTTATGTTATTGATGTGGATCCCAGTAGCTTTCTGAGTTATCTAAACATCTTGCTTTTGATAGGTGCTATGGCCTATGCAGGGATTCAATACCGAAACACAGTAAAAGGCGGGTTTATGTCATACGGCCGCGGACTTGGTGTCGGTTTTCTTGTTGGACTTTTTGCTTCAGTGGTTCTTGCTATTTATACATTTGTGTTTTTTAAATACATCGATCCGGGTATGATCGCTAAAATTATGGCAACAGCTGAAGAAAAAATGCTTGCTAAAAATCCGGATATGACTGACGAACAAATTGAAATGGCAATGAAATATTCATCCATGTTTATGACCCCAATTGCTATGATGATTTGGACTGTTTTAGGTATGGCTTTCTGGTCGCTTATTTTTTCGCTGATTGTTGCGGCTTTTACAAAAAAAACAGACAAATCGAAGATTATTTCCGAAATCAGATAAATTATTTTAAATGAATATTTCTGTTGTAATTCCGCTTTTAAACGAAGATGAATCCCTTCCCGAACTTTCCGGATGGATTGAAAAAGTTATGATTGCGAATAATTATTCGTACGAAATTATTTTTGTAGACGATGGTAGCACTGACAATTCATGGCGCGTTATACAGGAATTGTCACAAAAAAATGTGAACGTAAAAGGCATTAAATTCAGAAGAAATTACGGAAAATCGGCAGCACTTAATTCTGCATTTGAAGTGACTCAAGGCGATGTTGTAATTACTATGGATGCTGATTTACAGGATTCGCCTGATGAAATTCCGGGTTTGTTCAACATGATAATGGAAAATAAACTTGATGTGGTTTCCGGTTGGAAGAAAAAGCGATACGACCCAGTTACAAAAACATTGCCTACAAAGCTTTTTAACTGGGCAACACGTAAAATGTCGGGGATCAAACTACATGATTTTAATTGCGGACTAAAGGCTTACCGCCACGATGTTATAAAATCTATTGAAGTTTATGGCGAAATGCACCGCTATATTCCTGTAATTGCCAAATGGGCTGGCTTTAAAAAAATTGGCGAAAAAGTTGTCATACATCAAAAACGCAAATACGGAAAAACCAAATTTGGGATGAGCCGCTTTGTTAATGGATTCCTCGATCTTTTAACCATATTTTTTGTAGGAAAATTTGGCAAACGTCCAATGCACTTTTTCGGTTTGCTCGGCTCTTTGTTGTTTTTGATTGGATTTGGTATTTCTGCATTTCTTGCATATGGAAAAATATTTCTGAATGAATTTAAAATGACTGAACGACCACTATTTTATCTTGCTATTATTTGCCTGATTATTGGTGCACAACTTTTTTTAACAGGATTTCTTGCCGAACTCGTTTCTCGCAATTCCTCCGATCGCAACAACTATCTAATTGAAAAGCGATTAGGGATAAATCATTTATAAAAACAATAAAATGAAAAGAATTAAAATCATTATATATTTAAGTATTATTGCTGGGTTAATTGATGGCTGTTCTAATAGCCCCAAGCCTGTAAGTTCTGATTTGCAGAGCGAAATTCATGATGTAATTAAGCATGATACTGATAAAGAATTAAGTACTCAGATTGTTGGTGCATGGAATGCTGTTGAAACCGTCCGGGGCGAAGTTCTGGTATTTGATACTTCAGGGAATTACAGTGGATACGATGGAAGGGCTGAATTTAAAGGCTCTTGGAAAATCAAAGATAAAAAACTTACTTTGTCGTTGGGTGGCACTTATGCTTTGAAAATTGATAAGGACACTATGTTCATGGACGAAAGCAAGTACCTTCGCGAAAATAACAGTTTAACTCAAAAGTAATTTCCTTTTGACTCAGGCAAAAAAAATAGTTATTCTTGGCTCAGCACATCCTTTGCGTGGTGGTCTGGCTACATACAATGAAAGACTTGCGAAGGAATACATTCTTCAAGGGAATGAGGTAATTATTTATACTTTTTCATTGCAATACCCGGGTTTTCTTTTTCCTGGAAAAACACAGTATTCTGATGCTCCTGCGCCTACAGAACTTGATATAAGGGTAAAAGTAAATTCAATTAATCCTTTTAATTGGTGTAAAATTGGCAATGAAATCAGGAAAATGAAACCTGATGTTCTTATTATTAAATACTGGATTCCCTTTATGGCTCCGTGTTTTGGAACTATTGCCCGAAAGGTGAAAAAAAATAAATACACTAAAATCGTTTCTATTCTCGACAATATCATTCCACATGAAAAACGTTTTTTCGATAAACAATTTTCAAAGTATTTTGTAAAACCTGTTGATGGTTTTGTTGCCATGTCCCGCTCTGTTCTTAATGATTTAGATTTTTTCGACAAACAAAAACCTCGTATTTTTTGTGAACACCCATTGTATGATAATTTTGGAGTATCTATTCCGAA
>JBBQSF010000199.1:0-3806 GCA_038214085.1 Bacteroidales bacterium
ACTCTTAATGCATATTCTTTTGCTTTTTCAACACTAAAATCAACATAGGGCAAAAGGTCGGTTTTATTAATTATACAAACATCCGCCGAATGAAACATGGTTGGATATTTTATCGGTTTGTCGTCGCCTTCAGTTACACTAATTACTACAACTCTTTTTGACTCGCCAAGATCGAATAACGAAGGGCATACCAGGTTTCCAACATTTTCAATAACCAGCACCGAATTTTCTTTAACATCAAGTTTTTTCATGGCACTGTTTATCATTTCTGCATCCAAATGACAGCCATTGCCGGTATTTATCTGTACCACAGGTGCACCGGTGGAAGCAATGCGGTCGGCATCGTTCATGGTTTGCTGGTCGCCTTCAATTACGTTAAACGAAATGCTGTCTTTCAATTCCTTAATAGTTCGTTCCAGAAGACTTGTCTTTCCTGATCCCGGAGAACTTACCAAATTGATTGCAAAAATATTTTTTGCTTCAAAGTAGCCACGATTACGTTCTGCCAATAAATTATTTTTACCCAAAACATCAAGTTCTAATTTTACTTCCCTCGAATGACTGTGTCCATGTTCGTGATCGTGATGCTCATGCTCATCATTATGTTTGTGCTCATGTTCATGGTCGTGTTCATGATTTTGATTTTCTTGTTCATTGTCATGCTCGTGGTCGTGATCGGTATGCGTGTGGGCATGGTTGTAATAATGTTTGTGTTTGTGAACATGTTGTTCGCCATCGTGGTCATGATCGTGCTCATGTTTGTATTTATGAGTATGGTCATATTCGTGTTCTTGATCATGGTTGTGATCACCGTGTTTGGTGATGGTATATTTTTCGTCAGGGTTACTGCATCCGCATGTATCGCACATAATTCAATTATTTAAAGTTTCTACAAAGATACGAAAAATAAAAAAAACTTGCAGTCTTTAGCTTCCATTTTGTATATTGCACTCATAAAATAAAAAGTTAAACTAAAAATAAGGAGGAAATATGTTAGATTTTTCACTTGAGAATAATCATAAAGAAATTATTGAGAAGTATAAAAGTTTTACACAACAATTTATTACACCTAATGCTCTGAAATACGATGAACTTGCAGAGTTTCCGTGGGATGTAGTTAAAGAAGCATACAAAGCAGGATTGATGAACGGACCTTTGCCTGTTAAGTTTGGTGGAAACGGTTATTCTCTTTTTGAAGGAGCGCTTGCTTCTGAAGAACTTGGAGCAGGTTGCATTGGAATGGGTATTTCCATTGATGCCAACACACTTGCGCTTACACCACTTTTATTGGTGGGAACCGAAGATCAACAAAAAAAATTCCTGCATACACTTATCGAAAGCAAAGGTGTTGCAGCGTATTGCCTCACTGAGCCCAATGCAGGTTCTGATGTACAGGGAATTAAATCGTTGGCGGTGCGCAAAGGCGACAAATATATTTTAAACGGACACAAGCGTTTCATCACAAACGGCGAAGTGGCTAGCTTTCATACTGTTTTTGCACAAACCGATCCGGAAAAAGGTTCGCGCAGTCTCACTGCTTTTATTGTTCCTACCGATCTTCCGGGCGTTGACATTAAACCGCGTTTGCAAAAAATGGGGCAGAAGGCTTCGGTTCAGAATGAAATTATTTATACCGATGTTGAAATTCCTGTCGAAAACCGTTTGGGCGACGAAGGAATGGGCTTTTTAATTGCCATGAAAACATTCGACCGTACACGTACAGGTGTTGCCGCATTGAGTGTGGGCGCTGCACGTACCGCTTACCAAACATCAAGAGACTGGGCTGCAAAACGCATTCAGTTTGGTAAACCTATTGCAGCAAATCAGGCCATTGGGTTTATGCTTGCCGATATGGCCACCGATGTGGAACTTGCGCGTTTAATTACATGGAGAGCAGCATGGGCTTATGATTCAGGACAAAAGAATGCTTCGTTGTATTCTGCTATGTCAAAGCTTGTAGCTTCTGATATCGCTATGAGAGTAGCAACCGATGCAGTTCAGGTAATGGGTGGCGACGGCTATTCACGCGAATTTGGTGTAGAAAAAATTATGCGCGATGTTAAACTTTGCCAGATTTACGAAGGAACCAATCAGGTTCAGCGTATTGTAATTTCTAAGGCAATTATGAAATAATATCAATTGTATTTATTGGAGAAAGGAGTTCTGAATTGAGCTCCTTTTTTTGTTCGTTTTCTTTAAAAACATTTTTTTAATTCCTTAAAAAATATTATTTTTGTATAAAGTAATTTCTAAAGGTTAAATATATGTTGAATAAGCAATCTCTGCAGCAAATTCTTGATAAAATGCCTAATAGTTTTACAATTGATCAGCTTTTGGATAAGCTAATATTTATTGATAAAGTAAATGAGGGTTTACTTCAATCAGTTAAAGGTAAAACCTTTTCAAAAATTCAAGCCGAAAAGAAATTAGAAAAATGGTTGAAATAAATTGGACACCACGTTCATTAGATGACTTAGAAAATATTGCAATTTACATTTCAAAAGGTTCGCATAAGTACGCTAGATTAACTATTTATCGATTGTTTAATGCTGTTGATGTATTAATTGACACACCTCGAATTGGAAGAATTGTACCTGAATTTAAAGATTCCTCAATTAGGGAATTAATTCGTGGAAATTACCGAATTGTTTATCGAATTATTTCATCAAAAAAGATTGATGTTTTGACTGTTCACCATAGTGCACGTCATCTATCTGCTGAAAGTATTTTTTAAGATTGTGAAACCAAAGACGCTGCAGCGTTTCGATAAGGAAAATTAAATCATGAAATACGTTAATACTTTATTTAAAAACAAATCCATATCGCTTTTAGTAACAATATTTTTTTCAATCTTCTTTTTATCATTTTCCGGAAAAACAAAATCTCCACATTTAATTGTGGGTTGCTGGCAAATAAGCGAAAATGCTGAACAAAATGATTTTTTAAAGAAAAATTACCAAATATATCAATGGTATTTCTCCAGCGATGAATTTACATGCCAAATAACAATAAAAAATGGCAAAAATGAATCGAGAAATTATTTTGCATTCAAGGTTCAAGATTCTACTGAAGGCTTCGATAAACCCATTTTGATTCTTAAAGAAACCAAAGAAAATTCTCTATTGTTGGTTTTTAGCATTCAGGAATTAACCAAAAGTAAACTGAAACTGCGCTTTGAAAAGGAAATATCCTCTAAAAATGTGATAATGCCTTCTGCGGACATTGAATTTGAAAGAATTGCAGGCCCTTCGGAAAATATGGAGTAATTACATTCGCATTTTTCTTGGAAATATGTTAATTTTAAACCCTTTCCACCCTGCAAGCAGTCAATTTAAAAGCAGGAATTTTCGACATTGGATCTAGTTCGTCTCGCGTTAGCCTATTTACTCGCGATTCAGCGAAATGCCAAGGCATAAAAAGTTCGCCTTGCGCTACTTCTTCGCTAATTACAGCTTTTACATTTAAAACACCTTGCTTCGAAATTATTTTTACGTTCTCACTTTCAGCAATACCAAGCTTTTGCGAATCGTCGGGATTAATTAGCACATAAGGTTCTGAAACAAATGCATTCAGCACTTCGGTGCGCCGGCTCATAGTGGCGCTGTGGTAATGATAAAGAATTCTTCCCGAATTTAAAATAAACGGAAACTCAGCAGAAGTTCTTTCGTTCTGCGGAAAATATTCAACCGGATAAATTTTAGCTTTTCCTGTTGGGGTATTAAATTTATCTAGAAACAATGTGCCCGTTCCGGGATGTTCCTTGTTGGGGCAGGGCCATTGAATGCCATGTTTTTCAATTCGTTCGT
>JBBQSF010000200.1:0-3786 GCA_038214085.1 Bacteroidales bacterium
AAGTGCTGTTTTTGATTTTGGGGTGTTTCATCATACATCAGAATCATCACTTTTAAACAGTAAAAGAAAAACAATTCTTTCTATCCCTTAGCAGTTTGAAGAGAAATGATGTATCTTTGTAAAAAACTTGAAGGATGAAAAAAGCAGAATTATCAATAATAATACAGAAAGATAAAAACGGTATGTATGTTGGGCAAATTGAGGAATTTCCTGAAGCAATTTCGCAAGGTGAAACCATTGATGCATTAAAGGAAAACCTTATTGATGCGCTAAAGCTATTTTTGGAAACCCAAAAATCAATGCTTACAAAAGCATATAGCAATAAAAAAATACTGAAAAGGAAACTTCAATTTGCATGAAATTAGCAAGTTTTATTAAGCATCTTAATAATCATGATTGCTCTCTTTTACGTGAAGGAAGCAAACATTCCGTTTGGATAAACAATACTACAAGAAAACAATCCACTGTGCCTCGCCATAAAGAACTATCGGATTTAATGTGCGATATTATAAGCAGACAATTAGGAATTTCAAAACCACGTTGAAAATCAATAAACATAAGAAACAAAATTTAAAAACGCTACCAATCGGAGGCGTTTTTTTTGTTAATATTAAAACACATAAAAACGTAGCATACCAACCTGAAAATAAATTGAAATGTTAAAAGTATCAACTTTTTTGTTTACCAACTACAAGGTAGGGTGTCGTCTTCAGAATTACTCTTATGCGTAATTTAAAAAATTATTTCAGATATTTCGCGAGTGAATTGTCGTAAATTTCTTTTGCCAGATCAATAGTACCAAATGACGTTTCATCAATCAGCATTTCACCCGAAGTAACTTCGCCAATGAAACAAAAATCAGTATCTGATTGTGCCATGAACTCAATAAAATCTTCTTCCTTTTCAGCAGTTACTGAAACAACAATTCTGCCTTGCGATTCGCCAAAAAGAAATGCATCCTTGCGGATTTCATAATCAGTAGAAATATCAAATCCTAGATTTCGGTGCATTGCAGATTCAAACAATGCAACAAACAAACCGCCTTCAGAAATGTCGTGGGCCGAAGCAATAAGTTTATCGCGAATAATAAGTTTCAGCGAATCCTGAGTTTCAATTTCTTCGTCGAGTTTAAAATATGGAGGAGGAGATAATTTCACTTTGTGGAAGTGATATAAATAGTCGGAACAATTGATATCATTATGTGAACTCCCTATAAGATAAATCAGATCACCAGCGTTTTTAAAATCCAAAGTCATTCTATTCTTTTTGTTGTCAAGAATTCCGAGCATTCCAATTACCGGAGTCGGGAAAACGGGCTCAATGGAATCAACCATTGCTGCCTGATTATAAAAACTCACATTTCCACCAGTTACAGGCGTTTCAAATTTAATACAGGCATTACTCATTCCTTTTATTGCACCAACAAATTGCCAATAAACTTCGGGGTTATATGGATTTCCAAAATTCAAACAATTGGTAATTGCCGATGGAACGCCGCCTGAACATACAATATTTCTTGCTGCTTCCGAAACGGCTATTTCTGTCCCTATAACAGGATCAGCATAAACATAACGCGAATTGCAATCAGTAGACAACACAAGTGCTTTATCTGTTCCTTTTACATTCACCACAGCCCCATCAGAGGGCGCATTCGTGCTTAAGTTTTTTGTTCCCACCATGGTATCATACTGTTCAATGATCCATTTTTTTGAAGCAATGGATGGCAGTGCAAGAAGGAATTCCGCAACTGATTTCAAATCAATTGGTTCAGAAATACTATCAATATTGAATTCTTTTGCTTTTGAATAATATGCAGGCTCTTTTGTTTCGCGCTGATAAATTGGCGCACCACCACCCAAAACAAGCGATTCCGCAGGAACATCAGCAACCAATTCGCCATGCGTAAAATATTTTAAACGGTCGCCGGAAGTTACTTCACCAATCTGAACACAATTCAAATCCCACTTGTCAAAAACCGCTTGAACTTCAGGTTCTCTACCTTTTTCAACCACTACGAGCATACGTTCTTGCGATTCTGAAAGCAAAATTTCGAAAGGTTGCATATTTTGCTGACGCAATGGAACTTTATCTAACCAGATAATCATACCATGTTCCCCTTTTGCCGACATTTCGGAAGTGGAGCAAATGATTCCCGCTGCGCCCATATCCTGCATTCCGACAACAGCGCCAGTTTTAATAACTTCAAGAGATGCTTCCAGCAATAATTTTTCCTGAAATGGATCGCCAACCTGAACAGATGGTAATTTTTCAGAAGTGGCTTCAGAAATATCTTCCGAAGCAAAAGTAGCACCATGTATTCCATCCTTACCCGTGGATGAACCTACAATAAACACTGGGTTGCCAACACCTTTTGAAGTGGCAGAACACATGCCGCCTTCTTTCATAATTCCAACGGACATTGCATTTACCAATGGATTGGTATTGTAACAATCGTCAAAATAAACTTCGCCACCCACAACAGGAACGCCAAAGGCATTTCCATAATCACCGATACCTTTTACCACGCCTTTTACAAGCCATTTTGTGCGCTCTGATTCAATATTTCCAAAACGGAGGGAATTTAATTGAGCAATTGGTCTTGCTCCCATGGTGAAAATATCGCGGTTAATCCCTCCCACTCCTGTTGCTGCGCCCTGATATGGCTCAAGTGCAGAAGGATGATTGTGCGATTCTATTTTAAAACAACAGCCCAATCCATCACCAATATCAACCAGTCCCGCATTTTCCTCGCCTGCTTTTGCAAGCATGTGCGGACCGTCTTTTGGCAAAGTTTTTAACCAGAAAATAGAGTTCTTGTAAGAACAGTGTTCCGACCACATTACAGAATACAGACTCAGTTCGGTATAATTAGGGGTTCGCCCCAGAACTTGCTTAATTTTTTCAAATTCTTCCGGTAATAATCCTAACTTTTTGACAGTTTCATCATTTACGGCAATTTGCGAAGTTGTTGTTTCCATATTTCCCTGTGTTTGGTGGCAAAAGTAATCAAGTATTTTTTTTATTCTATTTTCATTTTTTACTTATTTATCAACAAACATGTATAGAGTATATTATTATATGTTTTCATAAAGCAAGAAGTTATTATTCTAAAAAAAAATATTGTTTAAAAATCATTATTATATTTGCCAGACCTTATTTATGGAATTCACACTTGTAATATTTTACACACTACTTTTCTTGTTTTTAATAAGAAAATTACCTTTTTTCAAGAACAGCAATATTTCGTTCAAAACATTGAGCATGTTGTTTGTTCTAAAAATTCTGGCCGGAATTTCACTTGGACTGATATATACACTTTATTACAAAGAACGCTCCACTGCCGATGTATTTAAATATTTCGACGACAGTAAAATTATGTACGATTCTTTGTTTTCAAAACCTTTGGATTATTTTAAAATGCTTTTTGGTTATGCCAACGATACACCATATTTTGATCATTATTATAAAGCAATGAACAACTGGTTCAGGGTTTATGAAAGTAATCTTTACAATGAAAGTCACACCATTATAAGACTTAATGCTGTATTTCGGATTTTTTCATTTGGTTATTACAATGTACATACCGTTTTTATGTGTTTTTTATCTTTCACTGGCTTAGTTGCGCTTTACAAAGCAGCTGTAAAAAACATTCCCGGAAAAGAAATGGAGCTTGTTATAGGTATTTTTTTACTGCCATCAGTTATATTCTGGGGATCAGGTGTTTTAAAAGAAGGGTTGCTTTTTTTCGGAATAGGTTTGATGGTTTATTTTTTTACCAGAATACTG
>JBBQSF010000201.1:0-3757 GCA_038214085.1 Bacteroidales bacterium
CCCGAAACCAATCCTGCATTTGATTTTTGTGATGCAAATTTCTGGATCGTATTGGAAAATGAAAAATGCGTTGGCAGAATCGGCGCAATTATTAATAGAAAGCATATTGAAAAAACCGGAGAAAAATTAGGCCGCATTTCAAGAGCAGAATTCATCGACAATTTCAAGGTTTCTGAATTGTTATTTACAACTGCAGAAACTTGGCTTAAATCACAAGGAATGTCTGGCGTTCAGGGTCCACTTGGCTTCACAAATCTCGACACACAAGGCTTACTGGTTGAAGGTTTTGACAGGTTGCAGTCCTCAGCTTCTGTTTATCATCATCCTTATTATCAAATTCATTTTGAAAAATTTGGTTATACTAAAGAAATCGACTGGGTTGAATTTCGTCTTCAAATGGCCGAACAGGTCAACGAAAAGGCCGCCAAGCTTGCAGAACTGATAAAAAAACGGTATGATCTGAAAGTCATCACCTTTTCTAAAACATCAGAATTATTGCCCTACGGTCATAAAATATTCGGGCTTTTAAACCTTGCATTTGAAGAATTATTCAGTGTTGTGGCTTTTGACACAAAAATGATGGATTTTTATATTAACAAGTATCTGAAACTCCTTAATCCTGATTTTGTTAAACTGATTGAAAAGGATGGCGAGCTTGCAGGATTCATTATTGGTGTCCCTTCCCTTTCAATTGCTTTGCAAAAAGCCAACGGTAAATTATTTCCTTTTGGATTTTACCATATCATGAAGGCGCTGAAACATCCAACAGAAATGGATCTTTTTTTAACAGGTGTTGATCCAAAACTTCAGGGGCTGGGAATTCCAGCACTACTGATAAACGAATTACAGCAGGTTCTGGTTGACTATAAAGTTTATTTTGTAGAAACAACAGGAATTTTCGAAACAAATCAAAAAGCAATAACAACTTGGAAAAATTATCCACACGAACAGCATAAGCGTAAGCGTTCGTATAGGAAGATGTTCAACTAAAAAAAGCGGGATTTGAATTAAATCCCGCTTTTTTTGTTCTTAATTTTTTATGCTAGTAAAGCACACCTAAGCCAATTAGATAAAACATCGGATTTCCGGCATCATTTCCACTTGTGTTAGGAACAGAGTAATAAATTCCTGTACCGCTCCAAAGGTAAATATTCAATCCACCATCGGAATTTACTTTAGAATAATATAAACCTGTACCGCCCCATAAATATAGGTTATCCCCTTTTTCAGTATGAGGTTTTGTGTACAAAATACCATTTCCATCCCAATCGTAAATATTAACACCTCCATCAGTATTCGGCTTAGTGTAATACAAGCCTGTTCCGCTCCAACTATAAATATTCACACCATTGTCGGTGTTTAGTTTAGTGTAGTACAAGCCTGTTCCATCCCATGAATAGATATTTGAACCATCGCTGGTATTGTCTTTACCATAATATGCTCCTGTAGCATCCCAATTATAGAGATTTTGAGCCATAAGGCCTACTGTAGTCGTAAATAACATACAGATTAGAAAAATAATTTTTTTGATCATAATAGCTGGTTTTAATTATTTAAAAAAGAAACAAAGATAATATATGAAAAGCTAAAAATCAATTAATATTTTTTACTTTTCAATTCCTTGATTTTAACGACTTATTTGTTTTAAACCATTTTTGCCCCTGCTTCAACCAAGCTATTATTTCACCTTTTAACAAAAAAAACCCACGAATTTCCGTGGGCTTTTCATTCTTAATATCGGAAGAATGCAATAATAAATTATTTCTTTATCACTTTTAATGCTTCTTCAGCAGCTGAAATCATTGGAGCAGCAGAAATTTCGCTTCCTACAGCATTTTTCATCCATAATTGTGGAACAATACTTCCTGCGGCAAGCATACGTTGAATTTCATCGGCAAATACTTTGCCCTCCACATAACGGCTTATTTGAAAGTCGATGAGGTGACCCACAGGATAAGCGGATAAATAAAGAGGAGAATTAATCATGTGAGAATAAATTGCAAGAATAGGTTCATCCTTCACCCCAAAAACATCGGCATAATATTTATTCCAAACTTCTTTAGAAATACTGATAACTGCAACTTTCAGTTCATCTGCTTTAGCTTCAGGATGCGCGTACAGCCATTTCCATACAGCCATGTCAACCAGCGATACACCCATGATTTCATAGCACGACCAAAAATTATCTAAGGCTTCAAGGTGCTTTTTATTCACATCAGTATTGGCAATTCCAAGCAGTTCTAAATCTTTCTGCTGAAACATAAATGCAATGGCTTCGGTAAATGCGGTATTCGGAACACCACGCAGCATATAGTAATCAATATCATACAAGGTTAGCGTTTGTTCCACATTGTGGCCAAATTCATGAACTGCAATATTGTATCCTTTATAATCCATTCCATCTTTTCCAACACGTGTGCGCAAATGTGCTTTTTCCGTTTTCATTTCTGCACCCCAAGCGTGTCCTGCGCCACGGGAAGCATCCACTTCAATTTTCGAGGTTATGTAAGCCGCTTTTTCTTTTGCAAATCCAACTTTGGCCAGTATTTCAGGAAGATTTTTCACAAATGCTTCTTTGGTTGGATATTTTGCTTTTACGGCTTTGTCGAGATCGGCACTGCTGATAGTACTTCTGGCTTTAAACCCGTCGTACCATATATCATAAGGCTGAAGCTTGCGTTTTAATCTTGTGCTTATAAGTTTTGCAACGTTTTTAATCACAGGCGAAGAAAGAAAATCAATAAACAACTTTTCAACCTCCTCTTGTGTTAGCTGCATTTCGCCATCAAATTTCCTTTTTATAAATGTTGGAAGTTGTGGACTATACGTATCAATAGCTTTCATTGCATTAAAGTTGTCGAGCAACACCTGATACCTTTTATTTTTTTCAGGTACCGAAGCAATTTCTTTTGAATCTTTATAAATCTTATTTGTATAGGGATTCCACAAATAATCGTTTTTATTAATCACTTCAACGGGAATATCCTGAGTAATGATATTTTTCATTACGGCATAAATCATATTTTGTTTGTCTAAAGCGTCGGCATCGGCATAATGCGATTTTAGCTCATCGCGCAATCCCCAATGCGTTATAAGTTTAAGATCAGCAGGAAAATACGTTTTGTTTTTTGCGTCAATCAGATTTCCCATATAAATATTATATTCCGAAATGTAGGTTTCAGAAGCGGTTGAAGCTTCCGAAGCCAGTTGATTGTATTTAGCCGGAACCCTTGACGTAAAAATGTCCCCTATTTTTGCATAAGCCCATTCGGAACGTGTCCAGTTCACACCAAGTGCTTTTTTTTCTTCGAGAGTGTAAAAAGGAAAATTTAAAACTATTGCAAAAGCGATTTGATTGTCGAAAAAATCATCATTTAAATGCGCATAAGGATCATAGCTTCCAAAAACTTCATCTATAGGAAGAATTTCTCCTTCATCAAGATGCAATGGCTTTTTTAAATCAAGGCTCATCTTATTGAAATGCCCAATTAGAATTTCAAAATTTGTACTGAGCCTGTTGAAAAGTGCAAGCTTATCATCGCCTTGTTTAACGTAATTCGTGAGACAAAAAGTTTTGAATGCATCAGCATCTCCGTCTGTCGCAGTCCATAATGCAGAAGCCTGCTTAACTCCACGTTCCAATAAATCTTTATTTTCAGAAGGATTTTTCAACAACAGCGCCTTTACAACATCATCAATTGAATTTGATAAAATGTACATTGTTTTTAAATTTGATTTTAAAGAAGTTCTTTGTTTT
>JBBQSF010000202.1:0-3680 GCA_038214085.1 Bacteroidales bacterium
CTGAGCTTTATTTTAGCATTGGCATTGCGTATCATAAGTTTCCGTTCTATGTTCAAGATATTGAAGACTTAGCAGAAACTTAAATACATGAATACATTAAAAAAAAATTCCTATTTTTGACCTTTTAATTTCAATTTCAAAAAACAATTCAGAAACATGAATAAATCAAATGAAATGCGTGATTTTGATTCAACAAATTTTATTGTTTTCCTGTTCAGGTGGAGAAAACTTTTGTTGATTATTGCAGGAATAGCTATTGTTGCATCGGTTATTTTTTCATCTTCGTTTTTTATTACTCCAAAGTACAAATCAACGGTGATAATGTTTCCAACAACCACCAGCTCAATTTCTAAAGCTTTGCTTACGGATAATGCAGGCGGGAATCAGGATATTATGCAGTTTGGCGCAGAAGAACAGGCGGAACAATTGTTGCAGATTTTAAATTCAAACAAAATCAGAGCACGGATTATTCAGAAATATAATTTGATGACCCATTACGACGTTGATCCCGAATCAGATTTTAAATATACCAACCTGTTTAAAGAATACGAAAGCAATATTTCATTCCGTCGGACGGAGTACATGGCTGTTGAAATTTCTGTTCTTGATAAAGATCCTCAAACTGCTGCTGATATTGCTAATGACATTGCATCATTACTCGACTCCACCAAGAATAAAATGCAAAAAGAACGGGCAATAAAAGGATACAAAATTGTTGAGACAGAATACAACAGGCTAAAAAAGGAAATCAGCGAAATGGAAGACTCCCTAACTGTTTTGCGTAAGTTGGGGGTAAATGATTACGAAACTCAGGCCGAGGCATACAACACTCAGCTTGCTATTGCCTTGGCTCAGAATAATGCTTCTGGTGCCAGAGCACTGGAAGAAAAACTCAAAAACTTATCTGAATATGGTGGCGCTTATGTTTCGCTTCGTGATGCGCTCGAATATGAAAAAAAGCAATTGAGCATGCTGAAGACAAAGTATGATGAGGCCAAAGTTGATGCTGAAGAAGAATTGCCTAATAAATTTATTGTTAATTCTGCTTACAAAGCTGAGAAAAAATCATACCCTGTACGCTGGCTTATTACTGCAGTCTCAACACTTGCCGCACTATTACTCGCGGTATTAGTCATTATAATTATTGAAAACCTTAAAAAACAAAAATTTACTTTCAGCTGAACTTTCAGCAGCCCTAGTAAATGGTATAATTTACCCCGACCAATTATAAAATTAACTTATAAAGAATCAAAATATTATTTCGATATGGATAATGCCTTTTCAAATATCAACTTGATGAAACTGATACTCAAGTGGAAGATGCATCTCATTGTAATTCTTGTAATTACTGTGGGTTTGGCTTCTCTTTTTTCAGGACCATATTTTATTAAACCAAAGTACAAGTCGTCTGCGACTTTATATCCTTCCAATTTAATACCATACTCCGATGAAACACCTACGGAACTTATGTTGCAGCTTTTTAATTCCGACGATATCAGGGACAGTATTGTAAATAAGTTCAAACTTGTTTCTCATTACAATATTAACCCAACCGACAAATATTATTATACAAAAGTTGTGAGGGAGTATGAAGATAATATCAAGGTTAAAAAAACAGAATACGAATCGGTAGTAATTGAAGTATATGATACTGATCCAGATCAGGCGTGTGCTATGGTAAAAGAAATGGTAAAGCAATTTAATTTTAAAGCACGGGGTTTACAGCGTGATAAATCAATGGAAGTACTCAAAATTTCCGAAAGACAAATGGATTATAAAAAGGAGCAGATTGATACCATTCAGTCAAAACTTAGTGTGATACGCGAAGAATTCGGAATATTAGATTATGGTATTCAAACTAAGGAAACCATGAAGAATTATTATCGGGTTATGGGAGGTCGTTCTTCTGCTAACACTTCTTCTATTGTTGCTGATATAAATAACCTTGAGAAAAAAGGTGGAGAGTCAATTGAACTTACAAATCTTTTGTCAGCAGCTATGGCTTCCTATAATGCAGCTAAAGAAGATTATGACAATGCTGTAAAAGATGTATCAAAAGAGTTAACATACTCTAATTACGTGAGTAGTCCAGTTCCGGCTGATAAAAAATCATATCCCATTCGTTGGCTCGTTGTATTGGTGGTGGCTGTAACGTCAATTGTACTCTCAATACTAACTATTATTGTGATGGAAAACATTAAGGAAAAAAAGGAAGCTGTAACAGGTGCTTGAAAAACTTAAAATAAAGTGGGTTTACGGCATTAGTGTTGCATTTATTGCGATAAATACCGTGTTGATACTTAATGAATTTTATTGGTTGAGCTTACTGCCTTTGTTTTTATTAATATTGATCATTTTTTTATTTAAGCTGGATATCTATGTTTTAATAATTGCATTTTTAACGCCACTATCAATTAAGTTAACGGATAAAGATTTAAATTTAGGATTGGCATTGCCAACAGAACCCTTATTGTTTGGAGCCATGGTTTTGTTCCTGATAAGAAGTTTTTATGTTCGTGATTATCCGAAAATTATTACAAAACACCTGATAACAGTCTCGGTATTCATTTACCTTTCTTGGATGTTGTTTACTTCGTTAACCAGCTCCTTACCATACGTATCGTTGAAATTCTTTTTATCAAAACTTTGGTTTGTGATTCCATTTTATTTTCTGGCAATCTTGCTTTTCCGAAACCTTAAGAAGATTAAACAATTTGTTTGGTTGTATGCTGTTGCGCTTGCTATTGTTGCATTATACACAATATATAGTCATTGGCAATTTAACTTCGATGAAAAAATTGGGCATTGGATCATGAGTCCGTTTTACAACGATCATACTGCTTATGGTGCAGCACTTGCTATGTTTATTCCTTTTGTTTTTGGATTTGCACTTGACAAAAATATTTCCAAAACACTACGCTTGTTTGCTTTTATTTTATTTGTAATTCTAACTGTTGCAATAGCTCTTAGTTATTGTCGTGCAGCATGGGTAAGCCTTGCAGTTGCTTTTGGCGTATTTTTAATTCTTAAATTAAGGATAAATTATAAAATTGTACTTGTCGGAATAGTTGGGGCTTCAGCCTTTTTGCTGATTTATAGTTCTGAAATAATCATGATGCTCGAAAAAAACAAGCAGGATACTTCTAAAGATTATATTGAACATATTGAGTCAATCTCTAATATTTCTACTGATGCTTCAAATCTTGAACGAATTAACCGATGGCAATCAGCATTCAGAATGTTTAATGAACGCCCATTTTTTGGTTGGGGGCCAGGAACATATCAGTTTAAATATGCTCCATATCAGTATTCCAAAGAAAAAACTATAATTAGTACAAATACCGGTGATTTGGGAAATGCACACAGCGAATATATTGGTCCGCTTGCTGAACAGGGAGTGCTTGGTACTATGGCATTCTTATTCATTGTTATTGCTACTTTAATCACAGCGCTCAGGGTGTATAAAAGAAGTAACAATGCGCATATTCGGAATCTGGTTTTACTTGCACTTCTGGGTTTGATTACTTATTATATTCATGGTACAATGAATAATTTTTTAGATTCAGATAAACTTTCTGTTCCATTTTGGGCATTTGTTGCAATGATTGCAGCTCTTGATATTTTTCATTTAAACTCTCAATTCAACGAAATTGCGGGTAAAGACAATGAAATAAAAAAGC
>JBBQSF010000203.1:0-3621 GCA_038214085.1 Bacteroidales bacterium
TGCGATGTCTTTAATGATTACATTCATTTGTTTAGGTCAGGTTTTAGTTCTGTAAATTTAAATATTTCTCCATGTCCGGGATAAATGAGTGTATCGTTATTGCATAAAGCAAACAATATTGAAAGCGAATTCTTTAACTTTTCTTCTGAACCGCCTGGCAAATCAGTTCGCCCTGATTCATTTAACAATAAAGTGTCTCCAGTAAAAACAATATTTTCGAGCAAAAAACAGCAGCTTCCTTCGGTGTGTCCAGGTGTGTGAATAATTTCCAGCGGTATTTCATTAAAATCTCCAGTAAAAGGTTTTAATTTTATTGGAGATTTGATGTTTTTATTTTCAAACAAAAGTGCATAGTTGGGTGCCTTTTTAACCAGTCGTAAATCTGCTGCATGTACATAACAATCTACATTGAATTTTTCGCTCAGATAGTTGGAAGCTCCAACATGATCAAAATGTCCATGGGTAAATAGAATAGCCGACAATTTATATTTGTTTTTTATTAATATTTCCTCAATTTCTTCAGCGTTATCGCCCGGGTCTATAATAATTTGTTTGCTGTTTTTGTTGTCAATTAGTATGTAGGTATTTTGGTGGTAATAATTATTACGGGTAATTTTCTGAATGGTAAAACTACCAGCAATGCTTTCGGAAATAGAAATATTATTTAACATACCAGACCCAGATATAATACCTGTCCTGTAATGAATCCACTCTCAGGTTTTGTGAAAAAATCAACAGCAAAACAAATTTCTTCCATTGTTATTGCTCTTTGAATAGTTAAGCGCGAAATTGCCTTTTCAATTATTTCGGAGCCTAATTTCTCCGTCATTTGAGTTTCAACCACTGATGGCGCGATTGTGTTGAACGTGACGCCATGGACAGCAAGTTCTTTTGCAAATATTTTTGTAGTTTCCACCAACGCACTTTTAGCAGAACTGTAAATTGAGGAACCCACATCATGAAGACCTTCGGCCATTGAAGAAAAAGTGACGACTCTTCCGTATTTTTGCTGAAGCATTACTTTAGATGTTTCGCGCATTAAATAAAAACTTCCCAAATAATTAATAGCAAACGATTCACGCGCAGCGTGTCCATCTGCCATAATTCCAAGGACATTTGCAGGAGCAATACCTGCATTGCAGATCAGTATTTCAACCTTCTTTCCTGTTCTCTTTATTTTCCGTATCCACAAAACAGTTTCCTGTTCGTTTGAAATATCTAGAGTTTCGTGGAAATATCTCTCATGAGTAATGGAGCAATGAGTATGACTGCATCCATAAACCAAATACCCTTTGGTTAAATAATATTCCGCCAGCGATTTTCCAATGCCACGACTTGTTCCGCTAATAATTACGATGGATTCCTTTGGACTCAAAATGGGTTATTTTATTAATGTTTGAATATAATCGGATAATATGCGAATTGTTAAAACATGTTTATCTTCGTTAAACTCATGAATATCGCCAAGTACCAAAAAAAGTTCTTGTCCTGTTTCTTCGCTTAGCCTGTCTTCAATATCCGAAAATAACGTGATAAAGGAAATGGAATCAAGTAATGATCCCTTTCCAATAATTATTGTGTCGTCCGTTATATTGATTTTTTCAGGAATCATTCCTGAATTAAATAAACCATCAAAAGAATCCTGAATTATTTGTTTTATTTCTTGTTTGTTCATGAAAAATGATATTTATGCTAAATTAATAATCTTTTTAAAAATTCGTTGCGATTGTTTTTTCTTATTGTGAAATTTAAAAACGTTTTTTGATCCACCTGAAGGGCTTCAAAATCATATTTCCGATTTGGTAATCCTGAGTATTTTTCAAATTTTTGTTTTCGTGGTAAAAAAGCTCAAATTCCTTCGCCAATAAATCGGAGTGTTTTTTATAAATGTACGATTTCAGTTCCGGTAGGTTTTTGTTGGCCACCTGATAGGTTCGGGATGAATTTATGTCTCTGATTTTAAACTGAATTCCACTAAGATATTCGAACTTCCATCCTTTTTCGAGTAAAGTCAGCCATAAATCCCAATCTTCAAGGCCTTTTCTACTAAGGAATTCATCAAAACCACCCACCTGATCGAAGGCTTCTTTTCGGATTAAAGTACAAAGCGGAATGGAGCGACCGATTAAAATGTTTTTAGCATTTACCTTGTCGGGGACAAACAGATGATTTTTTTCACCAAAGTATTGGCAATCACCATGAACGACTGCAATTTCGGGATCCCTTTCAATGGCCTTAACTGCATTTTCAATTGTATCATGGCATATTAAATCATCGGCATCCAGTGGTATGAAATATTTACCTTTTGCAATTTTTAACGCATTATTGCGTGCTATAACTGGGCCTGCGTTTTCTTGACTCAGAATTTTTATTAATGGATTGTTAATTGAATTTAAAATTTCAAGGGTTTCTTTATCATCAGAACCGTCGTTTACAACAATAATTTCAATATTACGAAAGGATTGTTCAAGAACTGAATTTATAGCGTCCAATAAGTAATCCCCATGATTGTAACATGGAATTACAATTGATACTAATGGGTTTTGGTGCATTTAATCTATTATTCTTAATGAAGTTCAAAAATACGATTTTTTTTTAATTTTGGGGAGGGTGGTTTCGACTTCATCTCGGCTGCGGTGGCTTCGGCTTCATCTCGACTTCGCTCGATGACCGGCTCAGCCACCGGGTTACGCTCAGCCACCGACTCCATTGTGCCCTTCGGCTGCGCTCAGGGTACAATCATTCGGGCGCTGAGCGTAGCCGAAGCGCCCATTTCACTATTTCAACAATTCTCTATATCTGTCATTAAATTCTTTTTCCGAAAAATTATTCTTTGCATAAATATATACTGAATTACTGAGTTTTTTTAAGATTATTCTATCTTGGTTTAAGATTTCAATATAGCTTAGAGCCTCTTCTATCAGCTTTTCTTCGTCAAAAACAGATTCAATTAAAAAGCCGTTTTCTCCATGTGCAATATGATGAGAAATGCCGCCCACATTTGTTGAAACAGGTACAACGCCATTCGCCATTGCCTCCATTATTGTCATTGGAAAGCCTTCGCGCGTGGAGGTTATCAGTAAAATGTCAGCATTTCTGTAAGTTTTAATTAATTCATCTTCATAAGAGATGTTACCTGTAAAAACACAATATTTTTTAAGCGAATCAGAAACCACACTTTCTAAATTTTCGCCCACTAGATAAAAACAAGTGTCGATATTTTTTAAATAGCACCTTTCTGCAATTTTTGCAACCAGATTTACCCTTTTCTCCTCGCCGTTTCGCCCTACATACAGCACATTCAATATTGTTCGGTTTTCTTTTTCAGGAAAACAGTTTGATACAGAAACTTTATTGTTTATCAATACAATTCGATCAATCAGATCTTTGTTGATTTTGTGTTCAATATATTGGTTAAAAATATCTTGTTTTGTTTTTTGATTGATTACAATTCTTTTGTTTATTCTGTTTACCAATGGCAAACTCCATTTTTCAGCGCCGGGCTCGTTTTCGAAAGTAAAAGCATGAATTAAATCCAATACTGTTTTGTCTTTTTTCAACAAGGGAATAATTTCATAAAAGAAGGAATTGTTTGAACCAAGCACTTTTAAGCGAGCGATA
>JBBQSF010000204.1:0-3581 GCA_038214085.1 Bacteroidales bacterium
TTTTTCTATCGTCGCTTCTCGATACCCGCATACATTTTTGTAATTGATTATTTTTTGGGAGCGGACTCGAAGTGACGATAGAAAAAGTATCGAGAATAGGGGCATAATAATTTCATGTTTTAAAATTTAAACAACCTCTAATGATTAATTCGGGTTAAAATGATAATATATTATAATACCGATACTGAATTCGTAGTAGTCCAGAAAAATGGACTCCAACGATTTCATGATCGGCATTACAACACCTGTAAAATAGGGCAAAAGGTAATATTAAAACTCATTTTTGATAAAATCTTTATTTTCTCAAAATATCTTTCAAAAATGGGTAAAAACATTTTTCTTTCCTTTTCCCTCTGATAATCCGCTTTGAATACCTACCGCAATCATGCAAGGCTAATATTTTATCATCTAAACCACAATCGCCTGTCTTACTGATTTTAGCAACTCAAAACTTTGGCAAAATAATATATTTATTGCCATTGTTTTGTGTATTCGTTTTTCTTTTTTACATTTGTATTGTTAAATTAAAAAAGCATTGACAGACAATTTTTTAAATAGACTCCATTCAAACTTTGATGGCTCTGAGGTCTTCTCAATAAAAGAGCTATTTGATTTCATAAAAAAGGATTTTCCTGATTTAGCGGACAAGACTATTCATTGGAAAATAAATCAGCTGAAATCTAAAGGAATTTTATCTCATTTAAGCAGGGGTTCATATTCATTGAGTAAAAAAACAACCTTTGTTCCTGATCTTTCACCTAATTTGAAACGGATTTTCAATAAAGTAAAAAAAGAATTGCCATTTATCAATCTCTGCATTTGGGACAGCCGCTGGCTTAACGAGTTTATGATACATCAGATATTTAAATATCATATTGTGGTAGAAACGGAAAAAGATGCAGCGGATTCAGTGTTCAATGTAATAACAGATTCTAACAAAAATGTATTTCTCAAACCTGATGCAGAAGTTTTTCGCCGTTATATCATAAATCATCAAGAAGTAATAATTGTAAAGCCATTGATTAGTGAATCGCCTTTGCTGGAATTTGATAATATTAAAGTCCCATGTATTGAAAAGCTTTTAATCGATAGCATCATTGATACTGATCTTTTTGCTGCTCAGCAGGATGAACTTGATAATATTTACCAGTCTGTTTTTGATAAATATTTCATAAATATGAATAAAATAAGACGGTATGCAAGGCGAAGAAATCAGCTTACCGAATTCGATAATAAAATAAATACGCTAAACTTAAAGGTATTATAAATGATTTTAAAGGGCTCATTTGAAGCTTCGTGGATACAGCAAATTTCTAAAGCTGTCGGCAAACGTGGCGACCCCAAGTTGGTCGAAAAAATCATATATGCTTTTGCATTACTCGAACAACTCAACAAATCAGGTCTCGATATGGTTTTCAAAGGTGGAACTTCTGTTTTCCTGATGTCCGATCCTCCAAGTAGATTTTCCATTGATGTAGATATTATTGTTTCAGAAGCAGTTGAAAAACTTCCAGTTTACTTTAATGAAGTGCTGAAATCGGAATTGTTTATTAATTGGCAAGAAGATAACGACCGGAAAATGGCACCCAATGCACCCGTTTCACATTATAAATTTTTCTATAAAAGCATTGCTGGTTCTCATTTTGGCGATGAGCCAATATTATTAGATGTTTTGTTTACATCAACTCATGTTTATAAAAAAACAAACAACATACCACTAAAACATTCATGGTTGCTCACAAGCGAGCCATACGAATTGATTACAGTCCCCACATTTGAATCGGTTTTAGGTGATAAGTTAACGGCGTTTGCGCCGAATACCACAGGCATTTTATATACAAAGAACAGGCCTGTTGAAATAATAAAGCAATTATTCGATATTGCTTTTCTGTTTGACAGGTCCTTTGATTTTTCTGAAATTCGGGAATCGTTTTTAAATGTTGTTGCCGAAGAAATAGCGTATAGGAACATTCAAATAAAATCAGAGGATGTACTGCAGGATGCATTTAATACAGCATTATTGATAACTCAGCGCGATATAGCATCTGAGAATTTTACTTTTTTACAAAAGGGCGTTACAAACATAATCAACTTTATTATAACAACATTCCGTATTGAAGAAGCTATGGTCTGTGCATCAAAAGTTGCCTATTTGTCAATGCTTATCAGGTATAATAGTACATCTAATGTTGCTCGCTTTAAATCACCGGAAGAAATTGCATCTTTAACAATTTCTCAAAATGAATTTTCAAAACTCAACAAGCTTAAAAAAACACAACCCGAAGCGTTCTTTTATTGGTATCATGCTTTTCAGCTTTTATCAAAATAATATTCCTGACAGGTTGCTCCACAGCAATGCCTGCTTCTGCTTACTTGACAAACAAAAACATTAAATAAATCAAAGTGTTTTAAAAATGCCTAAAAAGAAAAAGCCTGATTTTTACCCATTACAACTAAAATCAGCATTTTTAAAGGATGTTTTACCTATGTTGTACCCTAAATAAAAAAACGCCTGCAATCTATTGATTTGCAGGCGTTTTAACTTGTTATTTGCGGTCCGGACGGGACTCGAACCCGCGACCCCGTGCGTGACAGGCACGTATTCTAACCAACTGAACTACCGAACCGTTTATGTAATGAACAAGCACCAATTAAATTGGTATGCAAAAGTAAACTTTTTTTGTAAATAAAAAATAAAAAAAATAAAAAAATTATATCTTTGTCGCATGTGTCATAAAATCATTTGTTTAGATTATATTAGAGAAATGGCCTCAGGCGATGAGAAATTCATTGTGGACATGATTGATCTTTTTTTAAAACAAATGAACGAGGTTTCTGCAGAGCTAAGTGATGCTATCGAAAGAAAAAATTTTAATGACTTTTTTGGAATTATTCATAAATTAAAATCTTCTGCAAATTTATTCCAAATAAATAATGTTGTTAATTTAATCGTAAATTTTGAACAACAAAAAAATATTGAAATCCCTATTGAAAAATTTAAAGTATTTAATTCTTCACTTGAAGAATTGATTTCTAAAGCTGTTATTGAATTGATTTCAGAAAAGGAATTAATTTTGAAAAAAATTATTTGATTATACGTATTTCAATATTGTTTCTATAAGTAAGGCTTCATTTACAGGCTTGGAGATATAATCGTCCATTCCCGATTCTAGAAATTTTTCTTTATCTCCACTTACAGCATAACCTGTTATTGCTAATATTGGTGTGTGAGTATTGCTTTCTTGCTCTTTAATCCTGATCTTTCGAGTAGCTTCAAATCCATCCATTTTTGGCATTTGCCCATCCATTAGTATAATATCGTATTTTTTTAAATCAAATTTTTCGAGCACCTGAATACCATTAAAAGCAGTATCAACTTCCCAGCCTTGTTCATTTAAAAAAGATTTTAAATACATCTGATTTATACCATCGTCTTCGGCAAGTAATATTTTAAGTTTCATTTTTTTAGTGTTTTTTGCGAGTTTTACTTCTGCTTTTTTCTTTTCTTCTTTTGCAACTTTAAAAGGAATTTCTAATGTGAAGTTACTTCCTTCATTTGGATTACTTGAAACACGAACTTT
>JBBQSF010000205.1:0-3517 GCA_038214085.1 Bacteroidales bacterium
GTTGATATTTCAACAGATTGCGGAGCTACCTGGACTAATCTTTGGACCAAAAGTGGAACAACTTTGGCAACAGCTCCTGATTATGGAAGCGGCGCATTTACGCCAACTGCAGCCCAATGGAGAGCTGAAATTATTGACTTAGCTTCATACGCCGGACAGAGCTCTGTATTTATTCGTTTTCATGCAATAAGTGGCTATGGTAATAACTGTTATGTTGATGATATCAATATTGTAAATAATGTGTCAATTACTGAAAATACAATCACTCAAGGTTTTGATATTTACCCAAATCCTAGTAATGGTGTTTCTACAATCAGTTTTAATCTCACAGAATCAGCAAACGGAACTATCTCTGTTTTCAATGTTCTGGGAGAACTTGTTTATACCAATTTTTCAGTTTTTGTTCAGGGTCTGAACCAGATTTCAATTGACCAGACAAACTGGCCTGCTGGAATTTATAATACTACCTTGGTAATAAACAATCAGGTTTTTTCAGGAAAAATAATTCTGAATAAGTAATTTGCTTTAAAAGTGGTCGGCTTTTGGTTCATTTTTTGAATACAACCGCTGACCACTAATTTTAATATTATGAAAAAACTTTTTTTAACTCTGCTGACAATATCCTATTTCACTTTTACAGGATTTTCGCAGGAAACCCAGACAACCGAAACCACAAAAACAAAAACTCAATTTCCTTCGGTTGATATCAAAACCCTCGATGGAAAAGTGATTAACACTTCTCAATTGACAAATGATGGTAAGCCAATCATTGTCAGTTTTTGGGCAATGTGGTGCGTAAACTGCCTCAAGGAATTAAAAGCTATTCAGGAAGTTTATCCCGACTGGCAAGCAGAAACCGGTGTAAAACTCATAGCCATTTCCATTGATGATGCAAAAAGCGTTGATAAAGTTAAACCTTTTGTAAATGGAAAAAACTGGGATTATGATGTTTATCTCGATTCAAATAAAGACCTTTACCGGGCATTAAATGTTAACCAAATTCCTCATACATTTTTAATTAACGGAAAAGGCGAAATAGTTTGGCAACATGTTACGTATACCGAAGGGTCAGAAGATGAATTATATAAGCTGGTGAAAAAATTAGCAGCCGGCGAAGAAATAACAGAATAATAAAATTAATATCATTTGGCAAAAAATTCAAGAATCTGGGCAATAGTTATAGTAGTATTTCTATTGCCTTCATTTTTAAAATCGCAAAGTATAATAAATTCGGGGCAAATCCACGGGAGCTTCCAGCTGGATGCACAATATTATATTGAGGATTCATTGATTGGTGCGCCAAAGGTTCCGGAAAAAGTGTTGATGAATGGCTTTGCAAATCTTCTCTACACAAATGGTGATTTTTCGGCAGGTGTTCGATTTGAAAGCTATCAAAATGTTATGCAAGGCTTTGATTCCCGTAACAAAGGAAATGGTATTCCATATAGGTTTGCGTCTTACAAGTCAGACGAATTCCAAATCACAATCGGAAATATTTACGATCAGTTTGGAAACGGATTAATTTTCCGTACTTATCAGGACTGGAATTTAGGTTTGGATAATTCGCTCGATGGAATCAGGGTTTTGTACAATCCATATAAAGGTATTACCATTAAAGGATTGGTTGGAAACCAACGTTTCTTTTTTGAAAAAGGACCAGGAGTTGTGCGAGGAACTGACGCTGAATTGGCATTAAACGAAATTTTCGACAAATGGGCTGAAAAGAAAACTAAAATTACTATTGGCGGAAGCTTTGTAAGCAAATTTCAGAAAGATCAGGATCCATTATATAATTTGCCGGAAAATGTTGGAGCAATGGCTGGAAGAGCAACTCTGGTTACCGGAAAATTTAATTTTTCTACAGAGTACGCAAATAAAATCAACGACCCCTCGGCGCTGAATAATTATATTTATAAAAACGGCGAAGCATTTTACTTTTCATCATCCTTTTCACAAAAAGGCCTTGGAATTTCGCTCACTGCAAAGCGAATTGACAATATGAATTTCCGCTCCGATCGCAGCATGACTGGAAATCCGCTGATCATAAATTACCTTCCTGCGCTAACAAAGCAGCACACTTATAGTCTTGCCGCAATGTATCCATATAATACACAGCCAAACGGCGAAATGGG
This sequence comes from Bacteroidales bacterium, assembly GCA_038214085.1. Lineage (GTDB taxonomy): Bacteria > Bacteroidota > Bacteroidia > Bacteroidales > CG2-30-32-10 > JBBQSF01. Next base: position 2,133 of record JBBQSF010000205.1, read on the forward strand.
AATTCAGGGCGAAATTATTTATGCTGTAAAAAAGAACACAAAACTTGGCGGCAAATATGGAATGGATATATCTGTAAATTATTCCAGAGCACAATCCATAGATTTGCAGCAGGTGAATGATACCACTCCTTTAATGGAAAGCGGAACACTTGGTTATACATCCGATTTTTTTACACCAGGAAAAAGAATTTATTACGAAGATTTTAATTTTGAAATAAGCAGAAAGTTTTCAAAAAAAGTTAAAGCTGTATTTGAATATGCTTATCAAACGTATGATAAAGAAATAATTGAAGGACATCCTGGCGCATCAACTGTTTACGCTCATATTGGAATTCTTGACTTTTCTTACAAATTTAAAGAAAAGAAGAATTTACAAATTGAGTTGCAGCATCTTTATACCAAACAGGACAAAGGAAACTGGGCTATGGCTGTAGCAGAATTGACAGTAGCTCCAAGCTGGTTTTTTGCCGCTGGCGATCAATGGAATTATGGTAACGATGATTCCAAACAAAGAATTCATTATTACACGTTTTCAATGGGCTACATTAAAAACACAAATAGAATTTCACTTACCTATGGCAAACAACGGCAGGGGATTTTATGCGTTGGCGGCGTTTGTAGGAATGTTCCGGCAGCAAATGGATTTACCTTAACTTTAATAAGTAGTTTTTAATAATTCTAGCATGAAAAAGAACTTTCTCCTCTTTCTGTTTTTTGCTTTCTCTATAGGGTTTTATTCTTGCGACAAAATTGAAGAGCCATACAAACAGGGAGGCTCCACAAACCCAACAGATACTGTTGCTGTTCAAAAAATATTACTCGAGGAATTTACAGGCCACCAATGCCCAAATTGTCCGGCTGGCGGGAAAATTGCGCAGCAACTTAAAGCAATTTATGGCGAAAAAATGGTGCTGATTTCAATTCATGCTGGCGAATTTGCATCAACTAATTCCAGCGGATATTTTACTTACGATTTTAAATCCCCCGTGGGAGATGAATTAAATACATTTTTTGGAATATGGGGTTATCCTAACGGAATGGTAAACCGAAGCGGTTACGATCAAAATCATATTGTATCGCCTTCGGGTTGGGGAACAAGAATAGAAACTATTATCAACCAGCCACCCAAAATTGAAATCAAGCTAAGCAACAATTACAACACAAGCAGTCGCAATGTTGAAACCACAGTTGATGCGTCAATTCTTCAGGAACTGACAGGCAATTACAAAATTTCAGCGTATATGACAGAGGACAGCATAATTAAGCCACAACAAACACAAAACGATCCCGATTATCCTTCAAATATCATTACAAATTATGTGCATCACCATGTACTTCGGGGCAGTATGAACGGAACCTGGGGCGATACTCTTTTTAGTCAGTCG
>JBBQSF010000206.1:0-3470 GCA_038214085.1 Bacteroidales bacterium
ATGAGTATCAGCTCTGCTTCATTCATCAGGGAGTTGCTTCCAATTACATCCACATCGCATTGATAAAATTCACGGTATCGGCCCTTTTGCGGTCGGTCGGCACGCCAAACCGGTTGAATCTGGTAGCGTTTAAAAGGAAATGTCAGCTCATTTCTATGCATAACAACATAGCGGGCAAAAGGAACGGTGAGATCGTAGCGCAGCGCTTTTTCGCAAATTTTTGATGAAAGCAAACCTGTATTGGTTTCGTTAAAAGTATTGACATCAATGCCATTCAGGAAATTTCCGGAATTTAAAATTTTAAATATCAGTCTATCGCCTTCTTCACCATATTTGCCAAGCAGTGTAGAAAGATTTTCCATTGCAGGTGTTTCAATGGGTAAATAGCCAAAAAGGCGAAAAACCGAACGTATGGTATCAAAAATATAATTGCGTTTTTCTGTTTCAATGGGCAGAAAATCGCGAGTTCCTTTAGGTATGGAGATTGAAGGATTCATTAATTTGTGTTTGTGCAAATATATTGATTTTCGCTCAACCTTGAAAATTCAGCACGAAGTGTAAAAAAGAAATTAGATTGCTAAGCGCTTTTATTTGCTAAAAAAGCACTCCCTGTTTGACTTGTGCTTCAAATTCGAGAAGCCATTTTTTTCTCCAGATTTCTCCGGCATAGCCTGTAAGACTTCCATCGTGACCAATTACTCTATGGCAAGGAATAATAATAACTATTTTGTTTTTCCCGTTTGCACCACCAACGGCTCTTACAGCAGAGCTATTGTTTGTTTCTGAAGCAATATCATGGTACGATTTGGTTTTGCCAAATTGAATTTTACATACAGCATTCCAGATTCTTTGCTGGAAGGGAGTTCCCTGTATGTCTAATTTTAAATTGAAATTTTTTCTTTTACCAGAAAAATATTCATCAAGCTGAACAACGCATTCGGCAAGTGATTCGGGGCGAAAGACTTGTTCGTTTAAGGCTGAAACAAATGTAACCGAACTAATTCCATTTTCAGAACCACAAATCTCAATCAAACCGATAGGGGAGAGATAAAAGGTTTTGTCCATACATCTAAGAATTTACTACAAATGTAGTGAAGAATTTGTAAAATTCGCTGGTGCTTTTTTGTCTTTTGAGTTGTTTTTAGAATAAAATGTTTATGATTTTTTAATCCACCATTTGTCAATTTTTTCGGGGGAATAGCTGTGTATTTTTTCAAATAATGATGGAATATTGTTCTCGGATATTAGCATTCCAGCATGTTCCTGTCGCAGAAGTTTGTCGCCTACACAAATTTCGAGTTGCTGCAACAGGTTGTCGTAATAACCGTGAATATTTAATATAGCACAGGGTTTTTGTATAATTCCCAACTGGTTAAGTGAAAGTACTTCAAATAATTCGTCGAAAGTACCGTAACCACCCGGAAGTGTTATAAAGGCATCTGATTTTTCGATCATGATCTGTTTGCGTTCCATCATGTCGTTTACAAGAATAAACTCGGATAAATTTTTATGGGCTACTTCTTTTTCAACCAGATGTTTTGGCATAATTCCGAGCACTTCTCCACCATTTTCTAGTGCATTATCTGCCAGAATTCCCATTAATCCTACGTTAGCGCCTCCGTAAACCAGCTTGTAATTATTCAAAGCAAGAAATTTCCCTAATTCTGCTGTAAGTTCCAGAAAGCGTGTATCCGTTCCCAGCCCTGAGCCACAGAACACACAAATATTTTTTATTTCAGAATTCATTTTACTTTATTTTTTTTGCAAATATCCTGATTATTATTGACTTTTAAGAAAGATTTCGTACTTTTGCATTACCAATGGGGTTGACCGGTTTTGACAGCAGGTCGAGTTGGTAAGTAAGCATGCCGGGCGTTGTGAATATGGCCCGTTAATCCTAATTCTCAAGCCACATAAATGGCAACGATTACAATTACGCTCTAGCTGCTTAATTTAGAATTAGGCACGAGCTGTTTCCCGGGAATCTCTTTCTGGCTGAGTCCCGAAGAAGCATCGCAAATGCCGGAATAAGCTGTTTAGTGTCCTGATGAACGGTCGAAAATTTTAAGGAATACGGAAGCGGTTGGGTTGCTTTTTCCCTGCTGATTCCCGACAATTAATAAAAAGCTAAGCATGTAGAAAGTTTATTAATTGCTTGTTTGGACGAGGGTTCGAATCCCTCCAACTCCACAGAAAACAAATCACAAAAACACAAAAAGCCTCAAAATGAATGTTTTGAGGCTTTTTAAGTTTTTTATAAACTGTTTAAAAAGTTATTTCAGTTTCTTTTCAATAACTTCCATACGCGATTTTAAATCATTAATTTCGGATTGCTGTTTTTCAATTTTAGTTTTTTGCTCAGTTATAATATTTTCATGAACAATATTTTTAGCACTTAATTCCTGTACTGCTTTTACAAGTGGAACTGTAAATTCGGCATAGCGCAAGCCCATTAACTTTCCGCTTTTATCTACTCCGCTAAAATCGTATCCCAGTTTTTTTGCCGAAGCTTCAACTTCCTGTGCCAGAAATCCGGTAAAATCAATTTTTTCGATGGCATATTTTCTTTCTGCTTCTGTGCTGTCAATAATTCCCAACAGCTCATTCTCCTTGTCCACATCAAAATGATAAGTAACAGGTCTGAGTAAATTAATAAAATCGAGGCCAGGAACATTTTCGGAAATATCTTTTTTAATACGACTGTCGGAATATGCCGTCCAGCTGACTTGTCCGCCAATAGAAGAAACAGAAGCATTGCCTATGCGAGCCTTGTTGTTTGCATCCACTGGTGCCCCCATACCAATAGCTGTGGAGTTGTTGTAATTTACAGTTCCGCTGTTTCCGATAGCTTTCCCTATCCAGGTATTGTCGTATCCAGTGGTGATGTTTCTTCCTGTTTCTTCACCCATAACTACATTGCCATACCCTGTGGTCATTTTTCCTCCGGCCATATATCCAATGGCACAATTGGCAAGAAGCAACGATGCTGTTGTGTTTTCGCCCATTGCTTTATATCCTACTGCTACACTTTTTGAACCGGTATTGTTGTTGCCAAGGGCATATGCGCCAAAAGCGGTGCAATTGCTGCCTGTGGTGTTTGAAAATAATGCCCCGTATCCGTTTGCGCTGTTTTCTTGGCCCGACGTATTTGAACCTAGCGAAGAAAACCCAAGGGCTGTGTTGTATCTGCCAGTATTATTTGCTGGAATAGTTCCTCCTGCTAATGAAGCGTATCCAATAGCTGTATTGTATGTTTCTCGGCCTGTTGCATTGTTATCACTGTAGTACATTGCATAATCACCAATAGCAATACTTGATGAATTGGCTTTATTCGAACCTAATGCGAGATAGCCTATTGCCATATTATTGTTACCAGTTGTGTTTCCTGCAAGTGAGTTCAGTCCAATAGCAATGTTCGTCTTTCCTGAAGTATTCTGTTGTAATGCATACCAGCCATATGCTGTATTATC
>JBBQSF010000207.1:0-3400 GCA_038214085.1 Bacteroidales bacterium
TATGCATATCCGATTGCTTTTAATTTCTTTTTTCTTACAGTTTTTCCCTGATTTAATCAAGAACGGACATTTATATATTTTACAAACTCCTCTGTTTCGAGTACGAAACAAAGAAAAAACAATTTATTGCTATTCAGAAGAGGAAAAACAAACAGCCGTTGCAGAATTGGGCACAAAACCTGAAATAACCCGATTTAAAGGTCTGGGTGAAATTTCGCCTGACGAATTCAAACATTTTATTGGAGCATCTATACGACTTGACCCCATTATTCTTCAGCACAACTCAAGCATTCCTGATCTGCTTTCATTTTATATGGGGAAAAATACACCTGACAGACAGAATTTTATTATTGATAATTTAAGGGTCGAACTCGACACAATAGAAGTGTAATTTTGTCAGTTCCATCAATTGTTTTATCTTGTCGCCATAAATTGATTACGTGATGTATCATGAGCAAAACAATTAAAAATAAACAACATCAGCCTTCGCCGAAAAAAGTAATTACCAAAACTGTTGATAAACGCAACAGGAATATGATAATTACCATTTTTGCTTTTGTATTACTGCTTTATGGAAATACATTGTTCAATAAATATGCAATGGACGATGAAATGGTAACAGCCAAAAACAAGCGTATAGAATTAGGTCTGAAAGCAATTCCTGGAATATTTACCAGTTTGTATTCAGAAGGAAAATTAAAATATGAATATCGGCCAATCGTAAAATTGACTTACGCTATAGAATACGAATTGTTCGGGGAAAACCCTGCAATGAGTCATTTTATTAATGTTTTATTATATGCTTTTACTGCTTTGCTGCTTTTTATTGTATTGAAAAAGTTATTCAAAGCCTATAGTGTTTACTTATCTTTTGCGGTTGTTTTGTTATTTATCGCTCATCCTGTTCATACTGAAGTGGTGGCAAGTTTGAAAAACCGTGACGAAATGCTAAGCTTTTTCTTTTGCTTGCTTACATTGAATTATCTAATGAAGTATGCAGATACAATCAGATTAAAAAACCTGCTTTGGGCATTTTTGTTTTATATTTTGGCTTACCTTTCAAAGTCAAGTGCGCTGGTGTTTCTGGTTTTGTTCCCTCTTGTAATGTATTTTTATCCGGGAATAAATTTCAAGCGTATTGCAATTATTTTCGGAGTAATTCTGATTGCTGTGCTCATGGCTCGTTTTCTTCCAAAACTTTATTTGCCCAAGCCTGATCGTGAAGTTTTTTATATAGAAAACCCCTTGTTTTTTGAACGTGGTATTTTAACAAAACTTGGTGTAGGAATGATGACCTTGTGGTTTTATATCAAAATACTTTTGTTCCCGCATCCCTTGTTGTTTTATTATGGTTTTGATATGATTCCGGTTGTGAAAATAACAAATATATGGGCAATAATTATTTTGATAATGCATATAGGACTTTTTATTTTTGCTATATATAAAATTAAAGAAAAGCATATTCTTTCGCTTGCAATATTGTTTTATCTTGTTGCAATTTCAATGTTTTCTAATATAGTAAAACCAGCAATGGGCATTGTTGCCGAGCGTTTTATTTATGCTTCATCGTTGGGATTTTGCATAGCTTTGGCTTATTTCTTTTTTAAAATTGCAAAGCTAGATATCAAATCGCTGGCAATTCCCGTAAAGAATGTTAAAAAATTATTTTTATTCCTTGCAATTCTGCTAATACCTTATAGCGCTAAAACAATTTCGCGGAATACAACTTGGAAGGATCACATGACGTTGTACAAAAACGATATCAAATACCTTGACAATTCGGCAAAAGCACAGGCATTAATTGCTGGCACCCAACTGTCCGAAGTCAATAAAGAATTGTTTAAAGGGCAAAAACCCAAACAAATAAAATCAAAAATTGACCTTATAATTAAGCATTACAAACGTTCCATTGAAATTTATCCTGAGTATTCTTCTTCATGGAATAATATTGGCTCCGTTTATTTTACAATATTGCAAGATTATAAAAGCGGTCTTCCCTATTTTCGTAGAGCTATAGAAATTGATACGCTTTATACCGAAGCATATTTCAATTTAGGTTATACTTTTGAAAAGCTTAATATTCTTGATTCAGCCTTATATAATTACAATAAAGTATTAAAAATTAATCCAAAGTATTTTAGAGCAGTATCAAATAAAGCAAACGTGTGCTTTGCTCTGGGGCAAATGGATACAGCTATTGCCATAAACAAAAGACTGATGATTATGAATCCCGCATCTGATCAGCCTTATGTAAATATTGGCAATTATTATCTTACAAAAGGGGATACCTTAAATGCCATTAATTATATGGAACAGGCTGCAAAAGTTTTCCCTGATAATGATGAACTTTGCCTTAACCTGAGCAGGTATTTTAAAATAAAAAAGGACAGCATTAAGTCTCAAAAGTATCTGAATATGGCAATTGACGCCAAAAGCAAAAAAGCAGCAAAAGATTAATGGAAGCGGTTGAAAAGCGAATAGAATATCTTACTGAACTTGTAAAAAGCGGAGGACCTGAGCCGGAACAATATGATGCTCTGCGCAAATGGATGGATGAAACGGGTATTTTAATAGAGAACAAGTCATTTTCGGATGAAGAAACAAAATTGTTTTATGAAAATATTGGATTGCTTTTTCCCGTTTCAACAATACAAGGTCTTACCTACCATAAACCCTTCGGATATCCTGGCGATTTTGAATTGCTCGATAGAATACACAGTTCCTTTGTAACAAGTGATACAATATTTTCGGGTTGGGATAAATATTTCCACAGTTGCGCAGCACCTAAAGCAGTAAGAAACAGAAAAGAAATATTTAAATTTTTGTTGAAAGAAAAAATTAAGGATCGATCGACTACGCTTAATGTGTTAAATATTGCAAGTGGTCCGTGCCGCGATATTTGTGAGTTTTTTAATGAAAACCCTGATGCTGATATTGTAATTGATTGCCTCGAACATGATGAAAAGGCGATTGAATATGCTAAATCGCTAAATACAAACCACCTCAATAAAATCAGCTTCATCAAAGGAAATATAATGCGTTTCCACTTTGAAAAACAGTATGATTTTATTTGGTCTGGAGGTTTGTTTGATTATTTTAGCGACTCAGTTTTTCTTCGGATATTAAATAAGCTTATCTGCAATACTGTAAATGGTGGCGAAATTGTGATTGGCAACTTTGCTGTTTCAAACCCTTCAAAGTACTTTATGCTGTTGTTTGATTGGGTAGTTTTTCATCGTTCAAAAGAGCAGCTCATTTCGTTTGCGGAACAATGCGGAGTTGATAAAAATAATATTTCAGTAGATATTGAAAAGGAACAGGTTAATTTGTTTCTTCATATAAAGAAAGCCTTGTAATATGGAAGTAACCAGAATTATTGATTTACCTCATTATATAAACC
>JBBQSF010000208.1:0-3336 GCA_038214085.1 Bacteroidales bacterium
GGAGTAGAAATAGTTACTGAATCATCCGGTATTAGCGCATTTTTAAGAAATATTTTGCAGATATCAATATTTAGAGAATCATATTTCCATGGAAGCGAAACCTTTTCGGAAGTAAAATTAAGGCTGTCGATGAATCCTTGCAAAGAATCCGGGGCATAATACATGAATGTACTTTTATTTTCGAGAAGCTGTTTTGCAAGAGCCGTTTCGTTATTTTTATATGCATTGGGCCAGATGTGAAAATACAGAAAGTGAAGCGTATCTTGCGAATGGTTGATATAAATAATTTTTTCTTCACCACTAAGTGTGTGATTTTTATCATCAAGCCTTACATGTATGGAATATTTAACTTCTTGCTGAAAATACTGCTGAGCAAGGCTGTAGCTGCTTGCCATAACAAAAAGAAAAGCAAAAGTAAAACCGACAAAATATGTTGAAATTTGATTTTTCAATAGATCTAAAACCTATAACAAAGAACGTAAAAATTTTGCAAACTTCTACCAATTTCAAACAGAGCAATATTGAGAAAAGCCTTTGTTCCTGCTAATTAATTTCCTTCGCAAGTACAATAGCAGCAATAGTTCCATCGGCAACGGCAGTTGTAATTTGTCTATATTTCTTACTAATCAAATCGCCTACAGCAAACACATCAGGAACAGAAGTATGCATTTCGTCATCTGTTTTAATATATCCCCATGGATCTGTTTCTAAAATACCTGAAAACAATTCAGTATTGGGTTTCATTCCCACAAATACAAAAACACCATCAGCACTAATTTTGCGAAGCTCTTTAGTTGTCAAATGTTCGAAGGTAACTACCATTTTTTCTCCCTCTTTTTCAAAAACTCGTGGTTCGCATTCGAACAGAAAATTTATTTTTGGATTATTCATTGCTCTTTCCTGAGCTTCCTTATTAGAGGTGAGTTTATCAAACTGATGTATCATGGTGATTTTTGATGCAAATTTTGAAATAAATTCAGATTCTTCAACCGCTGTATTGCCCCCACCAATAATAACAATTTCCTTATCTTGATAATATTTTGCATCACAGGTTGCACAATATGAAATGCCCTTGCCTTTATATTCCTTTTCGCCGGGAATGTTTATGTAACGAGGCGAAGCGCCAGTTGCAAGAATTATTTTTTTTGCTTTTATTGTTTCAATCTCATCAATAATTACAGTTTTATTTATGAGGTCAACTTTTGAAACATCTACAGCAGCTTTGAACATAACCCCTGCATTTTTGCTTTGCTCTGTCATAAAATGTGAGAGCATATATCCATTAACAGGCTCAATAAATCCAGGAAAATTTGAAACCATGTGGGTTGTTGAAACCTGACCACCCGGAAGCGCAACATCAATAATGGTTGTATCAATTTTTGCCTGAGCGAGATAAATACCGGCAGTGAGTCCTGCAGGACCACCTCCAATAATTATAACATCGCTTTCAGATTCAAAAGGTACAGTTGCATTTTTAATTTCCAGAACACGCTCTTGAGGAATCATTTTGTCAAGCTCGGTAATAATCTCTTTTCTCTTGATACCACCTGATAAGCTGATTGGACTTTGCTTTCCGTTTTGAAAAAACAAAAGAGTAGGCGAACTGCTTACGCCCAATTCTGTAGCCAAATCGCGATTTTCTTGCCTGAATATTTTCAGAAATTTTATATCTTTTCCATACAACTCTTTCAGCGCATCATACTTTGGGGCCAAAGCTTCGCATGGCGGGCATTCTGTTGAATAAAAGTCTAGTACAACGTTTCCTGCTTTGAGTACTTCTTTTTCAAATTCGGCATTGGTTATTTCTTGCATAGCGAAATATCTTTATATTTTAATCTTGTTAATGAAATATGATATTTATTTTTAAAAAAAGCTGAAATGCCCATCATGTATTATGATTCGTCGGGAAAGTAAAGAGCAATACCCATTTCGAGCAAGTCTTTTACAGGGCGGCAATCAGGTGATGAGATTCTCCCTGATTTATTTTTTGCAACAGAGCCACATCCACCACCGCAAGCGAGCTGCAGATTACAATTTTTACATTCCGGAATAGCAGTAACATCGCGGCATTGCCATTGATTCACCTTTTCAGAATCTAAAAATTGCTCAGGGAAAAAAGTTCCTAGAGTTTCATCCTTCTTTCCAACAGTAGCTGTGCAGGAATAAATGTTTCCGGTATAATCAAATGCCCATTCTGTTTTGCATGCAGGACAAGCGTCAAACAAAGGATCAGGAAGTTCACCGTGTTCCTTTAAATATCTGGAAATAGAAAATGCTGGTTTGTAAAATTCAAGAATCTCGGGGTGTTTAGCAATTTCTAAATAAAGGTCTTCGTAAATGCTTAATCTCGTGTATAAGCTAGAAGTATTGCTGCTGCAATGATGCAGTTCATAATTTCGCCCTATCTGTGTTTTGAACAAAGGATTTTGTGTCCAGCCTTTTTCTATTGCATACTGCGCCAATGCTGAGAAATTTGTAATATTCTCTTTATCAATTACAGTGCGCAGGTTTATTGAAAAGCCCATTTCTAAAGCGTTATCAATGGCTGCTACAATTTTATCAAAACTTCCGTTTCCATTTTTTAATGCACGCCTACTGTCATGAATTTCTTTCGTTCCGTCCAGTGTTACCTGAATCTCACGAATTCTTGCTTTCTTTAATACCGGAAGATACTCTGAAAGAAAATAACCATTTGTAACTACAGCCACATCAAGATTGCGTTGTTTTGCCTGAACAAAAAAATATTCAATGCTTTGCAAATAGGCTAATCCAGGAAGTAATGGCTCACCGCCAAATAGGGTAATATATTTTTTTTTGTCAGAAAATTGCTGCATCACATATCCAAAAAAGGAATCTATTACTTCCTTGCGAAGCGGAGTTGCGTCATTTGCATATTCTCCCTGATAACAATAACTGCAAGAAAAATTACAAGAATATCCTGGAACAAAGAAAAGTTGAATTTCATCATCGTTTCTGGCCTCAATAAATTCTTTGTATTTCTCTTCAAAAAGTTGCTGCTCTTCCTCTTTACCAATAATAAACCCCTTTTCAACAAATTCTTTATCAGAATGCAAATCAGGATTTTTTAATCGCACAAATGTTGCTTCGTCAACAATATCCGCATTGCCGGAAAGAAGATTTACAATATAAAAATCCTTTCTGTCGCGAAGTTTTGACAGAATATTGTATGAGGAGAAATTCATCTAAAAAAATATAGGTACTATTAATCGTGGCAACCAGCAACAGTTTTAGAAATTTTAGCACAACACTGAGCAACTTTTTTTTCTTTTTTTGGTTGTTTTTTAATCAATGATTTCATAGCAATTTAATTATTAT
>JBBQSF010000209.1:0-3333 GCA_038214085.1 Bacteroidales bacterium
ATTGTTGTATGGTGTGATTACCGGACATCAACACTTCGGGTTCTACAATAGGTACAATGCCTGCCTCCTGACATAAAGCAGCATATCGAGCCAATGCATGTATATTAGCCTCAATACAACCAAGGGTCGGAATTTCGTTACTTATTGTAATTACAGCCCTCCATTTGGCAAAACGGCCCCCCATCTTTTTATATTCAGCTAAACGATCACGTAAACCATCAAGGCCCTCAGTAATTTTTTCATTGGGAAAACCCGCCATTGGTTTAGCGCCCATGTCAACTTTAATTCCCGGTATTATTCCGGCTTTTACCAGTACCTCAGCCATCGGCACACCGGCTGTTGTTTGCTGCCTGATGGTTTCATCATACAAAATGGCACCGCCAATACTTTCATTCAAACCGGGCGTGGTAACTATAAGTTCTCTATAGCTTCGTCTCATTTCTACAGTTTGCGGAATGCCTGCTGCAGCAAAACGTTTGTTACAGGTGCTGGTACTTTCATCCATCGCAAGCAGTCCTTTACTTCCGGAAAAGAGCTGCGTTATCGTATCCTTTAATATTTGTTTATTCATAATTTTAGTTTTTCCATTTCCAATCTCTTATTTCCGGCATATCCAAACCATTCTTCCGGATATAATATTTGTGTTCAATAAGCTTATCAAACCTTCTGCCTTATTAATAAAGGCAGAAAACGCATTGGTACTTACCAAAAAAGTTCTGGCAGTAGCGGCAGTAATAATTCCTGATTTGAGGAATTTTCTTGGGAGTTGTTTTCTTCTTTTTCCATTTTTAAACAAGGATTAAGAATATTTTTCTTTATTTAATTGTGAAGGATTACTAATGTTAAACGTGAGTAATTAACTCAAAAAATGTACCTGCGATTATAATTTTATTGGTTTTTTCATTTTTGCCTGAGATAATCTTTTTATTCGTGCCCCCATTTCTTGTACGCCTTAATCAAACCGTTAGTAGAGCTGTCATGAGAGGTAACGGCAACATCGTTTTTCAATTCAGGCTGAATTTTATTGGCTAATTGCTTTCCGAGTTCTACACCCCATTGGTCGAAGCTGAAAATATTCCAGATGATTCCCTGCACAAAAATCTTATGCTCGTATAGTGCAATCAATAAACCAAGAGTAAACGGTGTAATTTTTTTTATAAGAAAAGAATTGGTCGGACGGTTGCCTTCAAAAACTTTAAATGGAATTAATTTTTCCATTTGCGATTTATCCATTCCTTTCAATTCACTGGCAACTTTTTCTTTGCTTTTTCCATTCATCAATGCTTCTGTCTGCGCGAAAAAATTGGAGAGCAATATCGGATGATGTTCACTAATTGGATTATGACTGATAGCTGGAGCGATAAAATCGCAGGGAATTAAATGTGTTCCCTGGTGTATTAATTGGTAAAAAGCATGCTGCCCGTTAGTGCCCGGTTCACCCCATACTATTGGTCCCGTGTTGTAAATAACATTCTTTCCGGTTCTGTCGGTGTGCTTCCCGTTGCTTTCCATATTGCCCTGCTGAAAGTAAGCCGCAAAGCGGTGCATGTATTGATCATAAGCTAAAATGGCTTCAGTCTTTGCATCGAAAAATCCAGTGTACCACACACCAATCAAAGCCATCATAACAGGAATATTGTTTTCGAATTCAGTGTTCCTGAAATGCAAATCAGTTTGGTGCGCGCCTTTTAATAATTCTTCAAAATTGTCAAACCCTATAGTGAGCGCAATAGACAACCCGATAGCACTCCATAAGCTATATCTTCCTCCTACCCAATCCCAGAATTCAAACATGTTTTCCGGGGCAATTCCAAACTTCACGACCTCTTTTTCATTCGTTGACAATGCAACAAAATGTTGTGCGATATACTTATCTTGTTTGGCTGATTTTAAAAACCATTCACGGGCAGTATGCGCATTAGTCATGGTTTCCTGCGTGGTAAATGTTTTTGATGCAATGAGAAAAATGGTTTCTTCAGCATTTAATTTTTTCAATGTTTCGGCAATGTGCGTTCCGTCAACGTTAGAAACAAAATGTGCCTGCATACCATTAATCCAATAAGGTCTCAGCGCTTCTGTTACCATAACAGGTCCAAGGTCGCTGCCGCCAATACCAATATTAACTATATGTTTAATTTTTTTTCCTGAATAGCCTTTCCATGTTCCACTATGAATCTTTTCACAAAATGTTTTCATTTGATTCATAACCTTTTTTACATCCGGCATTACATCTTTGCCATCTGTAATTACAGGAGATGCGGAAAAATTACGTAATGCAGTATGGAGTACAGCACGATTTTCAGTTTCATTTATCTTCTCCCCGTTAAACATCGCTTCCATTGCTATTTTTAAATTACATTCTACAGCAAGTTCTAAAAGATACTTTTTTGTTTCATCTGAACAGATATTTTTTGAATAATCGAAGAGCAATTCGTTAAATTGTATTGACATTTTCTCAAACCTTTTTGGATCTTCGTCAAACAGTGTTTTCATACGAACTGTCTTCATTTCAGCATAATGATTTGTCAATTTTTTCCACGCTGAAGTATGTGTTGGATTTATTTTTGGAAGCATGCTATTATTTTTTTAATATCTGATAAATCATTTTTTAAGAGTGTTGCTACTGCATCATCCAGGAACCATTGTAATTCACCATGTTCACATTAAATGCTCCGCGTTCAGCAATGAAACTTTGAGCTGTTTCAATAAAATAATCAGCAAAAGCGCTTAATAAATCATCCTCCGTTTTATAAATATTGATTTTCATTTTCTGTTACTTTTTATTTTTAACCGGAAGCGTAAACCAATGAAATCCATCACGGGCAATTAATGCTTCTGCATTTTCAGATCCTGCTGAATCGACTACATAGTTTGGAAAATTTATATCTTTTTTAGATTGCCATGCATTCAATACCGGCATCAATAAATCCCATGCTTCTTCTACCTGGTCGGCACGTATAAACAAAGTCTGGTCGCCCATCATAATATCAAGCAGCAGCGTTTCGTAGGCTTCCGGCGTTTCTGTGGTGGAAGTATCATTATAATCAAACAACATGTCAACTGTGTTCAAAACCATATCCAATCCGGGGCGTTTTGCCTGTACCTGCAAGCGTATGCTCATTTCGGGTTGTATGCTGATGACAAGTTTATTTTGCTGCCAGTTATCGGTTGCCCCGGCAGGAAAAACACAATGAGGAACATCACGAAACTGAATGGATATGGTAGATGCAGTTTGATGCATTCGTTTACCGGTGCGTACATAAAATGGCACACCATGCCATCTCCAGTTGTCAACAAAAAATTTTATTGCTGCAAAGGTTTCGGTATTTGAAT
>JBBQSF010000210.1:0-3289 GCA_038214085.1 Bacteroidales bacterium
CTTTTTATGGCAACACTCGTGTTTATTGTATTTCATTCGTACTTTCCCAACAAACAGGAACGGTTTATTTTACCCATAATTCCAATGTTTATTACACTGGGAATATGCGGTTGGCAAGGGATTGTAAACAATTCACTATTTTGGAATAAACATAAAAAAATATTAAAATCTTGTTTCGTTTTTTTCTGGGCAATAAATATTCTGCTGTTGCCACTTATTACTACTATGTATTCGAAAAAAGCAAGGGTTGAATCCATGACCTATCTTTCTAAATACCCTGGCATACGCATTTTTTTGTTGGAAGATATGTATCATGGTACACCTAAAATGCTGCCTGAATTTTATTTGGGGCAATGGATTACCGAATATGATGTTGCGCAGGATTATCCCTTAGATACACTTAAACAATTGTTAAACCGCAACAGTAAAACAGAATACCCAAGGTTTGTATTGTTTTTTGAAAATCGTGAAATTGAACAGCGGGTAAATAAAATTAAAGAAATTGTTCCAAACATTACTTATGAAACCACCGTGTATCCTGGACTTATTGACAGACTTATGTATTGGCTGAATCCTAAAAACACAAATCAAACCATTGTAATTTACAGGAATAAAGATTTTTTCCCGGACAAAATAGATTAGGGATAGCAAAAAAAATGAGCTGAATTATAAAAAAATCAGCCCATTAATTACAAATTGAAAAAGAACTTAATTTTCTGACTTTTTCTCTATTCTTCCGCCAGAAAAGAAATATGTTTTGTAATAATTTTCGGCCAGATTGCTTACTGTAACCGTTTTTCCGTAAGTAGTAGCATGTACAAACCTTCCATTGTTCAAATAAACGGCTACATGCGAAATATAATTTCCTTTGATTTTAAAAAATAACAAATCGCCTTCTTTTAAATCTTCCTTTTTAATTGGGGTAACCATTTTATAAATATTTTGCGCTCCACCTGGTAATTTCAGCGAATAAATGGCTTTGTAAATTACTCCTGCAAAACCCGAACAATCAACTCCTGCCTTTGTGGTTCCGGCGTAACGGTAAGGTGTACCAATCCACTGAATAACTTCGTTGTACAATGCAATGTTACTGGTAGAATCAAATTGAATTCCTTTTTTCTTAAAAAATTGATATCCATTAATGGTTGTGGTATCCACACCAATTTCTCCTGTGCCAATTGCTGCAGCCAAATTCAAATGTCTTGCACCTGCAAAACCAAGAAAAGGAAGCAAAATTGCAATCAGGATAAAAATAATTTTTTCATTTGTCATGATTCAAAAATAGGAAACATAGCCCAAATGAAAAAATCAAATAACTTATATTAAGGGTTTTTAACTTTTTTTAACAGCTATGAAGCAGCGCTATATTTTCTACATGGCTTGTGTGTGGGAACATATCGACAGGTTGCGATTTTATAAGTTTATATTTTTCACTTAGCAACAAAATATCCCTTGCTTGCGTGGCAGGATTGCAGCTCACATAAATAATTTTTGAAGGATTTATTTTCAATAGTTGCGCAACAACATCCTCATGCATACCCGCCCTGGGCGGATCGCAAATAATTACATCGGGCTTGCCGTTGGCCGCAACAAAATCATCGTTTAACACTTTTGCCATATCGCCGGCGAAGAAAAACGTATTTGTGATATTATTATGTTCAGCATTTTTCTGTGCATCGGCAACTGCGCTTTCTACATACTCCACTCCCACTACCTTTGCAACATTCCGTGCAATAAAATTTGCAATGGTTCCTGTGCCTGTATATAGGTCGTACACAATTTCATTTCCGGAAAAATCTGCAAACTCTCTTGCAATTTTATACAGCACATAAGCCTGTTTCGGATTGGTTTGGTAAAATGAAACTGGTCCAATTTCAAAAGCGACACCTTCCATTTCCTCAGTAATATAAGGCACTCCATGAAAACATTGAATCTCTAAATCGGTTATTACATCGTTTCTTTTTTCGTTGATAACATACAATAGCGAAGTTATTTCAGGAAAATCTGCTTTAAGAAACTCAAGCAATTTCACTCTTTTTTCTTCATCTTCGTATGCAAAAACCACAATAACCATAAGTGTTCCGTTAAGGGAAGAACGTACAATCATGGTTCTTAAAAAACCTTCATGACTTCGCAAATCAAAAAATGCAAGGTCGTTATCAAGTGCATGTTTTTTTACCGCATTGCGGATTTTATTTGATGGTTCGGGTTGAAGCCAGCATTCGGATACATCAAGCACTTTGTCGAACCTACCGGGAATATGAAATCCCAAACCAAGACTTTCTTTAGAACCATCGGCAAAAATGCCCTCTTCTTGCGTAAACCATCGTCTGCTCGAAAAAGTAAATTCGAGTTTGTTTCTGTAAAACTTAATGTTTTCGGAAGGAACAATAGGAAGCAACAATTCAGAAGTATCAATACCTGCAATGCGTTTGAGGCAATCAGCCACTTGTTTTTGTTTGAACAACAACTGCTGATCGTAAGAAAGATTCTGCCATTTGCATCCGCCACACAGGCCAAAGTGCTTGCAAAAAGCATCCTTGCGGTATTCGGAATATTTTTTTACGGAAGCAACATAGCCTTCCATATATCTTTTCTTTTTGCGCCGCACCATAACATCCACAATGTCGCCGGGAATGGCACCATCAACAAAAACCACCATATCGTTATGCCGGCCAACTGCTTTGCCTTCGTCGGCAATATCAATAATTTCAATGTTTTCAAGAAGAAATGATTTGTTTTTCATAATTGTTTTTTACCAGAACCTATATCCTACAAAAAAGTTAAGTGTTATAACCGTTGTTTTCATGTTGATAAATTTCGAAGGCATCAGGCTTGTATCAACATCCAGAAGCATTCCGAGATAAGCAACATCAGCATTATAACCAGCTGCAAATTTAAAATTTGTTTTCAAAAAAAGATTATTTTTCAACAGCACGCCATTATCAGTATTCAAATATTTATGCTGATAGCCAGGTCCCGCATATATCATCGGGCAAATGTAATAATTTTCAGAGATCACGTTGCAATGGGCATATCCGCCCATCAGGCTGAAGGAATACATATACATATCTTCAAATCCCTTCATATCCTGATAATAATTTTGGTCGCTTTTTGGAATTAAAGAAGAATCACTTTCAAGAAATGAAAAAAAAGCATCTCCCTGCAAAAGAAAAGTTGAAGCAGTTTTTAATTGTTTTTCCGATTGCGAGAAAAGCGATTGCATTGAAAAGTGTTTGTTGTTAATAAGATAATACCCATTTAATCCGATTATTCCCAGATTCATATC
>JBBQSF010000211.1:0-3271 GCA_038214085.1 Bacteroidales bacterium
GATGAAACAAATTGTAAATAATTCTGATGTGCAGGTTTTAAGTCATATTATTTTACAAAATATTTATACATTAGCTGCAAATAAAAAAATACGATTTATGATTGCTAAAGAACTTATTAGTCCACGCAGTATTGCTGTTATTGGCGCATCAAACGACATTACAAAACCAGGTGGAAAAATCCTGAAAAATATAATTGACGGACATTTTGCAGGCAAACTTTATGTCGTGAATCTTAAAGAATCAGAAGTGCAAGGCATTAAAAGTTTTCAAAGCCCTTCTGAACTTCCGGATGTTGACCTTGCCATACTTGCCATTGCTGCAAAATATTGTCCCGAAACTGTTGATATTCTTGCAAAACAAAAGGGGACAAAAGGATTTATTATTCTGTCGGCGGGATTTAGCGAAGAAAGCAAAGAAGGCGCTGCTCTCGAAACACAAATTGTGGAAACTATTAATGCTGTAGGCGGTTCGCTAATAGGCCCGAATTGCGTAGGGATATGCACTCCCGACCATCACAGTATTTTTACATATCCTATTCCAAAACTCGACCCACAAGGTTGTGATTTCATATCAGGTTCAGGCGCTACAGCGTGTTTTATTATGGAAGCTGGCATTCCAAAGGGCTTAACCTTTGCAAGTATTTTTTCTGTTGGAAATAGTGCTCAAATGGGTGTGGAGGAAATATTGCAACACCTAGACGAATCGTTTGATCCTGAAACCAGCTCTACAGTAAAATTACTTTACATTGAAAATATTTCTAAACCCGAAAAACTTTTAAAACACGCGTCATCACTTATCCGCAAAGGATGTAAAATTGCGGCCATTAAAGCCGGTTCATCCGAAGCCGGAAGCCGTGCTGCTTCATCGCACACCGGAGCGCTTGCCAGTCCTGATGTAGCAGTGGAAGCATTGTTTAAAAAAGCCGGAATTGTGCGGTGCAATGGGCGTGAGGAACTTATTAGTGTTGCCAGTGTATTTATGCATAAAGAATTAAAAGGTAAAAATATTGCTATAATAACTCATGCCGGCGGTCCTGCTGTTATGCTTACGGATGCCTTATCAAACGGGGGAATGAACATTCCTCATATTGAAGGCGAAGAAAGTAAAAAACTTTTAGAACACCTATTTCCGGGTTCTTCGGTTGCAAATCCTATCGATTTTTTAGCAACAGGAACAGCCGAACAACTTGGTATCATTATCGATTATGTAGATACAAAATTTGATGAAATCGATGGTATGATTGTAATTTTCGGAACGCCTGGCCTTTTCCCCTTGTTTGATGTGTACAATGTGCTCAACGAAAAAATGAAAACTGCTAAAAAACCAATATTCCCAGTACTTCCGTCAATTACTACAGCGGCAGTCGAAGTGGCAGATTTTCTTTCAAAAGGCCGCATCAATTTCCCCGATGAAGTGGTGCTGGGCCGAGCCCTGTCAAAAGTATTCCATACTCCCCCACCCGTTGAAGAAAATATCATTCTTCCGGTTATTGATAAAATTTCGATCAGAAAGGTTATTGATAATGCAGAAAGCGGTTACATCTCACCTGATGAAATTCAAATTTTGCTTGATGCAGCGGGCATTCCAAGAGCAGGAGAAGCTGTTGTAACTACAAAATCCGATGCAGTTGCTTCTTCTGAAAAGCTTGGATTCCCTGTAGTAATGAAAGTTGTAGGACCAGTTCACAAATCTGATGTTGGCGGTGTAGTGCTTAATGTTAAAGATTCTGCAACTGTTGAAAAAGAATTTGAACGAATGATTCAGATTAAAGATACTACTGCAATACTTATTCAGCCTATGCTTTCGGGTATTGAACTTTTTGCAGGTGCGAAATTCGAACCCAAATTTGGACACATGGTTTTATGTGGATTAGGTGGAATTTTTATTGAAGTACTCAAAGATGTGTCTTCAGGACTTGCGCCACTGTCAATGAATGAAGCGCTAACGATGATTCAAAATTTGAAGAGTTATAAAATTATCCAGGGTGTGCGCGGACAGGAAGGTGTGAATGAAGAAATGTTTGCCGATATTATTGTACGACTATCTGCGCTTTTAATGGCTGCGCCTGAAATAGCAGAACTCGACCTGAATCCGCTTTTAGGCAAAAAAGATAAAGTGGTGGCTGTAGATGCACGTATCCGGATCGAAAAATAATTTTTACTAACATGAAAACCATAGGATTATTAGGGGGTACAGGCTGGGAATCAACCGCTCTTTATTATAACATTATCAATAAAGAAATTGCAAATATTCTGGGAAAAAATCATTCAGCCAAAATAATTTTGTTCTCAATTGATTTTAATGAAATCAGCAGCAGAATTGCAAAAAATGATTTTGAAGGTTTGGGAAAATTCATTACAGAAACTTCAGAAAAAATTGAACGTGCAGGAGCCGATTGTTTGGTAATTTGTGCCAACACACTTCACATGTTTGCCGAACAAATTGTAAAAAACATTAAAATTCCTTTGATTCATATTGCAGATGCAACAGGCGAAGCAATATTAAAAAGTAAAATGACAAAAGTGGGCTTACTCGGCACAAAGCCTACCATGGAATTGCCATTTTATAAAAACCGATTGAAAGAAAAATTCAATATCGCAACAATAGTCCCTGATGCTGCAACTATTGAAAAAATTCAAAAAGCCATTTTCAGCGAATTATTGCAAGGTATTTTTAAAGATGAAACCAAAGCTTTTTTTATTGAAACGATGAAACAGTTGTTAAAACAAGGCGCAGAGGGAATTATTCTGGGATGTACTGAAATACCTTTAATAATAAATGAAACCGATACCAATATTTTTTTATTCGACACCGCTGAAATACACGCTAAAGCTGCTGTTGAGTTTGCAATAAAAACCTAAAAATAAAATGAAAAAAAAAGATTTCCTCTTTATCCTTCTTTGCGCTGTAATCGTGCTCCCCTTTATACCTTTCGGTTTTTTCGCCGATTTTCAAAAAGGGTTTTTATACAATGAAGAATACTGGCTGCTTACCAGCTATCTGAAATTTGCACTGCTGGCCACTTTGGGCGAAGTAATTGGATTGCGGATAAAAACCGGTGACTATAATAATCCAACATTTGGAATAATTCCAAGGGCAATTGTTTGGGGGTTTCTTGGCATCACCATTAAACTTGCATTTGTTGTATTTGCAGTTGGCGTTCCCGTATTTCTTGAAAAAAGCTGTGGTATAAAAGGAGTGGTTGACGCAATGAAAACTAAGGATCTTTTTGATGCAATAAGCAATGGAAATGCAGGAATACGAATACTG
>JBBQSF010000212.1:0-3269 GCA_038214085.1 Bacteroidales bacterium
TAAAAGCAATAACCTATCCCTGCAGCATACATAGAATAAAGCTTTTTGTCGTGAATAACAGCTACTCCTTTTTTGTTGGTAATATTTATCTGTTCATTATTCATTAACGAATACATTGGAGTATAGCCAAGACGGAAGAAAATACTATGTTGTTTCTGATAACGCAATCCGATATGACCCAAAGCTGCTAGATAACTAAGGTTGTCCTTAAACTTGCCATTAACCTCATCGTAATTTGTATAAATATACTGATAGTTCAGCCCTGCACCAATTTCGGCCATTAACGCTCCACCTCCAATCATAAGATTAATATCCAAAGGAGCTCCTACAGCACGCATTTTTGCAAAAGCATAATAATCAATTCCCAGCCTGAAGCTTAGCAAATACCTTTCTCTGCATATCAGGATATGATCCCAGTTCAGCGAATTCCAGTTAAAACTCAGTCCATCTGCACGAAAAGTAGTTTCATGAAACAATGTGTTGCGCGGACAGGTATTTTCAGTAGCACAATTAACAGGCCGGGGCCGAGGAGAACCATCATACTGTTGCGAAAACCCATTAAAGGTGATGCTTACAAAAAGGATCAGAAGAATTCTGTTCATAAAAATATTTTTTACAAAATTACGAAGCTTCACGAGTTTGATTAACAAACAACAAATATTTTTATTATTTTTACTAACATTATTTAATATTATGAAAGCAACGGATCTGCTCTGCTCACGCAGAAGTATCAGAAAATACACATCACAAGAGGTTTCGGAAGAAATCATTTCAGAAATTCTGAAAACCGGAATGTATGCACCCTCAGCAAGAGACCAGAGACCTTGGCACTATTTGGTAATCCGAAACAAAGAAACGCTTCAGGCAATAACAAATATTCATCCTTTTTCGTCAATGTTACATCAAGCTGCAGCTGCTATTGTTGTTTGTGCTGATATTAACCTTGAACAAAGTGAAGGATATTGGGTTCAGGATTGTGCCTCAACAACATTAAATATGCTCCAGGCAATTCACGCCCTTGGGCTTGGAGGTGTTTGGCTAGGTGTTCATCCCCGGGAAGAACGCTCCAATGGTATTGTAAAACTTTTCGGCTTGCCTGAAAACATCAAACCATTTTCTATTATTTCATTTGGTTATCCCGATGAAACAAAGCCACTACCTGACAGAACTGAGCTCTGGAGAATTCATAATGAAAAATGGTAGCTTATTATGATTGATTTTTCAAATCTACAAATTGCTTTTATTTCGCGCTCCGATAAAGAATTGCGGAAAGCATTCCGATTGTTCAGTTTGGTTAAAAATCCCTTTCTAGTAAAAACAGGGAAAATATTTTTGCACTTTGCTTTATTTATTCATTTTCCAATAAAATGGATGGTAAAGCCCACTATTTTTAGTCATTTTTGCGGAGGCGAAACCATTGATGAATGCAGCAAAACCATTGATTCTCTTGCAACATCAGGAATAAGTACCATTTTGGATTATTCTGCTGAAGGCGGCAAAACTGAAATAAGCTTTGACCTTGTTACTGAAGAAATTCTTAAAACAATTCATAATTCCGCAGGCAACAAAAACATTTCGTTCTGCGTATTTAAAATAAGTGGTGTGGTTTCTATGGCTCTGCTCGAAAAAATAAGTTCGGGAATTGCACTTACAGATCAAGATCAAAAGGAATATGCTAATTTTTACAACAGGGTGGATAAACTTTGTATGACTGCTGAAAAATCAGGAAAACCAATTTTTATTGATGCTGAAGAATCGTGGACACAAGACCCCATTGACGATATTTGCGAAAAGATGGCAGATAAATACAATAAGAAAAAAGCTGTAGTTTTTAACACCTTACAAATGTATCGAACCGACAGAATAAATTATCTTAAAAAAGAAATTCTAAGATCGGTTGAAAAAAATATTTTTTGTGGTTTCAAACTCGTTAGAGGAGCTTATCTTGAAAAGGAAAGAAAAAGAGCTCTAAATAA
Source organism: Bacteroidales bacterium (assembly GCA_038214085.1). Lineage (GTDB taxonomy): Bacteria > Bacteroidota > Bacteroidia > Bacteroidales > CG2-30-32-10 > JBBQSF01. The sequence goes on from JBBQSF010000212.1 coordinate 1,977, forward strand.
TAATTACCAAAGCCCCGTTTTTGACACAAAACAACAAACCGATGAATCATACAATAGCGCCATTAAAATTTGCATGCAAAACTTAAATACGGTTTCTGTTTGTGTTGCTACACATAACGAATCAAGCACCATGTTTTCTGTAAATATGTCGCTTGAAATGGGTTTGAAACCTGATGACAAAAGACTTTCGTTTGCTCAATTGATGGGCATGAGCGACCACATCAGCTTTAACCTGGCTCATTCAGGATTTAATGTTTCCAAGTATGTTCCTTACGGACCAATAAAAAAAGTGATGCCTTATCTTATCCGCAGAGCAGAAGAAAACACGTCAATAGCCGGACAAACATTGCGCGAATTAAGTTTGATAAAAGAAGAAATCCTGAACCGAAAGAAAAAAACACATATCCATTAAATAATATTTATACTTTAGCAAAAAAACATTTTATGAAAAAATTATTTTTATTTCTGATGCTCTCATTTACCATTGGAGCAGTTCTGACTATTAATTCCTGTAAAAAGGACGACGATAACAATAATGATGACACAACTCCTCCAGTTCAAACAGAGCGCGAACGCATTATCGCAGAATACAATTCCAATTATCTTGGTTCAGCAGTAACCACTACTGCTTGGACAGGAAGCACAAGTACATGTGCTCCGGGCACTACTTCTGCCGATGCACTGGCAAAAACATTACAGCGAATAAATTATTTCCGTAAAATGGTTGGTTTAAATTACGACATAACTTTTAACACAACTTATAACGAAAAATGTCAGGAAGCTGCTTTAATGATGACTGCCAATAACGCGCTCAGCCACACTCCTCCAACCACATGGAGTTGTTATACTGCCGATGGTGCTACTGCTGCAGGAAGTTCAAATATTGCTTTGGGTGGAAGTGCATCCAGTGCAATAACAATGTACGTAAATGATTATGGCACCAGCAATTATATTGTTGGACACAGGCGCTGGATTTTATATTCCAAAGCTAAAGTAATGGGAACAGGGTCTACAAGCAATGCCAATGCAACCTGGGTTTTTGGAAACAGCAGCAACCCACTGCCAGCCAATATGCCCGAATTTATTGCATGGCCTCCAAAAGGCTACGTTCCTGCACCTGTAGTTTATGCCCGTTGGTCGCTTGGTGTTCCTTCTGCAAGTTTTGCAGCAGCCACAGTAAGTATGACTGATGCAAGTGGAACAGCGGTTCCTTGTACTGTTATTTCAAAAACAGACAATGGTTATGGCGACAATACAATTGTTTGGGAACCCAGCGGAATAAATACTACCAGC
>JBBQSF010000213.1:0-3263 GCA_038214085.1 Bacteroidales bacterium
TTTAACAGTAAGACGATGATCAGAAACCTCTGTTTCGATATAAGGTTGAAGGTTGCTTTCGGCTTCCACAACTACTTTGCTGATACTGTCCTGAATTACAAAAACCCTGTATTCGCCCATTGATTTAATTTCGTCAAACCATGGAACAATGCGCGTATCCGAGGTAACATTTCCATTGCCTTCAATGGAGTGCAATTTACTGCATGAAGTAAACCATGATATTGCAAATACTGCTGATGCGAATAATAAAATTCCTGTTGTCTTCATAAAAAATAGATTTAAATTCATGAATAAAGACAAGAGGAAAATTTAAGGGTTGCAAAAAGTTTTTAAATTCTGTTAAATAGTTAATAATTTCTTACATTTGTTATACAGAATGTTCGCTTGCTTATAATTGCAAATGATTATTGTTGTTTGTAGTGTTTGTGAAATGGATTTGGGGAATAGCGCAGGCGTAAAAATCGACAAAAAAGACTAATTTAGCAGAAGGTAAAAAATGAAAATATGAAGCAAAAAGAAGAACCAGCTTACCAAAAAAGGAATATAAAAGATTCTGTGAAAAAAGAAAACAAGTTTGTGAAATTTATTTTGAAGCACAAGTATTATTTTGGTTTAATAGCAGTATTATTAATAATATTATTGTGGTCTTTTATTAAAACAGCTCTTCTCAAGAGTGATTTTAATAGCCAAAAACAACAAATTATTTCGAACTATGAATTAAAGCTTGATAGTTTAAATTCAGACAGACTTCTTTTAACAGCCAAAACTTTTTCTTGGGCGCTCAGAAGCGAGCTGCTAAGGGAAAACAAAGAACAAATTAATCTGTTTTTTATTGAGTTTATTAAAAACCCTGAAATTATCAAATTGCAATTGATAAACGCGAAAACATCTGTTGTTGAAATATCTACTGACAAAAAAGATGAAGGCGAAATTGTTTCGGGTTTTAACTTAATAGAAGATCAGGTTATTAAAAAAGATTCAGCAGCTGTTCTGATAGTAACCCCTATCTATGGTTTAAATAAAAAAATAGGAATTTTTGTAATGCAATTTAAAAATTTAAGATATGAATAAAATGAAAACGATTTTAATTTCTGCTTTTGTTTTGTTGACTTTCTGTCAAATAAAAGCCCAAAATTCTTTGCTTAATTTCAAAGAAGAGAATATATTAATTAATGGAGTATCTGTTAATGTAGGAAACACCATGTTAAAAGGTGATTTAGATGCAATCAATAAGTCATGGAAGTCTTTTATCAAAACGCACATAAAAGAAAAAATGAGAGAAGAAAATGGCGTTTTGGTAATAAAAGAAACAGTCGTAAATCAGATTACAGATAAAAGAGGCGACTTATTGGCATATATCTACAATAAAGATAACGAAATTTCCCTCAATGTATCATACAAATTGGGATATGATGTTTATTTAGACTCAAAACTATACCCAACAGAGTTTAATAAATTAAAAGAGTTTATTAACTATTTTGTTTACAATTATTACAATGACTATTTGCCTAAATATATAAAAGAAAATAATAAAAACTTAAAAGCTTTGCAAAAAGAGAATAATAGTGCAGAACAGATTATAAAAAAGAAGGAAAAACAAAACAATAAACTAAATCAGAATAATACAAAATATCAAAAAAATATCAGCAAATTAGATCTTAAATATTCAAATATTGAAGATGAAAACAAAAAGATTGCATTGAATTCTTCGAAATTAGAAAAAGAAAAGAAAATAGCTGAAAATGAAAAAAGTATTACTTATAATTCAGGGTTGATATCTACACAGCAATCTATAATAACTTCTTTAAAACCCCAAGTCGATACCTTAACAACAGATATTAATTCTGCAAAATTAACGTTGATTGAGGTAAGGTCGAAGGTGAAAACATTTAAATAGAAGAATCGCTAGTTGTCAATAGGATGTATGTTTTATTGCCGAGACATTACGATTTCGGCATCTAACAATCTTTGTAGTGGCATGGCTGGCGGTGCTTTGAAATCGGAAACAAAAAGAGACTGATAGCAGTTGATATATAAAATGCAAATGATCAGCAACAGCCAAATCGTTAGCAACCGCAAAAAAAAGCTCCGAATCTTGTGATTTTTTAAATAGATAAGTTACTAATTGGATAAATGTGTACACGAATTGATTTATTAACCAAAAAGTAACATAATGAAAAATGACAAAAGATAAGCTGTAAACTGCTATTTTTCCCTATTCCCTGATAAAAGTAAAGTTATAAATTTCACCTTTTGCCGAAACCCGAATTATGTAAAACCCTTCTGCTAAATTTGAAATATTTATGGTTTTAGATATTGCACTTGCATGATTGCTCAAAATATTTCGCCCGATATTGTCGTAAATTTCAATAAAATAAATAGTTCCATTCGACTTTATATTGAGCATATTTTTAGCAGGGTTTGGATAAATTGAAATACTTTCAGTGTTTTGTTCGACAATTTCTACTGCATTTTCAACATGAATATAATGGCTCAGAATAAGTGTATCGTTGCGGCATTGTGTATTGTAAGCAATAAGGGAAATGTCGTAGAATCCGGGATTGGTATACTGATGCCATGGATTCTGGTCGGTGGAGTTTGTACCATCGCCGAAATTCCAGTAATAATTTGATGTAAATAATGAAGTATTGCTGAAAATAACATTGGCAGTAGGTAAATACAATAGTGTATCGGAAACGCTGAATTCCGCCTGAGCATTTGGATTAACAATGATATAAGCCTGATGCAAGAGCGTGTCGGCACCACCATTTCCAGTGGCAACAAGCTGAACATCGAAAGTTCCGGATGAAGGGTAAAGTATTACGGGATTTGAAACATTGCTAGAACCTGGAATACCGCCTTGAAAATTCCATTGGTACGAGGTAGCATTGCTGCTTGTGTTGGTAAAAGAAACATTTCCGCCTTCACAAATGGTGTAAATTGAAGCAATAAAGCCTGAAACAGGAACACTCAGGATATAAATACCGTCGGAAATAATGGTGTCGGAAACCAATCCCGCATTATTAATAGCATATACACTGCAATAATAATGAAGTCCGTTCTGAAGCGTGAATCCCGAACGTGTAACTGAAGTATCATTTCCGTTGCTAGTCCAACCGATAAGTTCGGCACCTCCGGGAGTATTGCCAAAGCAATAGTGATAAGATGCAATTCCTGAATTTGGGTCGGTAAAAGGAGCCCATGAAGCAGAAATAGACGATACTGCCTGAGTAGTGTCAATGTCGGAAGCAAGCCCGTCGATA
>JBBQSF010000214.1:0-3082 GCA_038214085.1 Bacteroidales bacterium
CAAGCTCAGGAAATGCTTGGGCTTACAAACAGCAATTATGCAGGATTGCAAAGCCTACCAATCAACCCCAGCTGCATAGCCGATTCCCGGCTGTATCTTGACATAAATTTTATTACCACAGGAGCATCATTTCAATGCGATCTTAACAAAAACGCATATACCAATTTCAGATTTAATGGACCAGGGGTAATGATCAACAAAGGCCGTCATGCTTTTGCATTTACAACAGGAGTGCGTTCTGCTGTTTCATACAGAAAAACGGACATGAATGTTTCGGGACAATCTTCAGCCGAAATAGTTAAAGTTGCAGGACTTGCCTGGGGCGAAGTGGGGCTCACTTATGCCTATTTGTTCAAACGATTTGAACGAAATGTTTGGGCTGCTGGATTAACACTTAAGCCATTAGGAGGAGGCGGTGGCGCATTTTTCGCCGGATTCAACAATGGATATCAGTTCAGCAATTCCATTTCATCCAATCTTCAGAACAGCGGGCTAAACAGCGGTGGCGGTGGATACGGCGCAGGCACAGGTTTTGGCGCCGACATTGGTGTTACATATCAGAAAAAAACACGCCCAGTAAATTTGCTAACTTTTAAAAAACTCTGTCAACAAAAGTTTCAGGAATACGATTACAAAATCGGATTGTCACTAATAGATTTCGGCAGCATCCGATTTACAAAAAAAGTAAATACTGCGCAGTTCAATCAAAACCTTACCGGACAGTTCAATGGCATAATTGATTCATCAGATATTGAACTGATAACTGATACCAACAATACAAACTATGCATCTTCGCTAAATCAGAATAAATACTCAGTTAGCTTACCAACAGCAGCATGTCTTCAATTTGATTACCACTGGAAAAAGAATTGGTATCTGAACGGAACATTTGTTCAAGGATTAAACTTCTCAGAAAATGGAGTACGCCGCCCTACCCTATTGGCTGTAACTCCCCGATTTGAAAAACGGTGGTTTGAAGCCAGTTTGCCACTTTCAGCTTCTGATTTTAAGTTTTTCAGACTGGGTTTGGCTTTGCGCTTATGGAATTTCTCCATTGGAACAGACAACTTGCTGGGATCGCTTGGTGTTGGCAGCAAAGCTGGGTTCGACATTTACACATCCATTCGCATGAATTTTGCAAAAGGCCGCTGTGGTAAGAAAAAAGGCGGAAGTATGTTTGATCCGTTTAAGCAACTCATGAGTTAACAATCAGTGAATTTCAAATATATTATTCCACAATTTCCCTTTCTGATTCATCTCCTGTCTGTATACATTTTGCAGATGGGAGATTTTTCTGAGTTTAAAAAACAATACAAGAAATTGGAAGCTCAATATCACCAAGGGAATTCATTGCATTGATCAATGAAATTTTTTCAAATTTATATAAATCTTCCACTCGAATTTTTGCAATTTCTATTTTTTTAGTATCGAGAAGAAATGCCCGCATAGTCCCTTTCAGCAAAGGATTTTCTGGTGTATACCAAACCAATCCATTAAAAAAAGCAACATTGCTGAAACTGGTATCGGTGATAAAACCATTTTTAACAATCAATATTTCATCACAAGATTTTTCATCTTTTAACATTTTATCAAATAAAGTTCTGTCCAAATATTTGTGAGAATAATTCACCTCATTTCTTTGTACAATTTTAATGCTTTTGATTTCCCTTCGAATGTAGGGTTCAAACGAAACCAATCGTATAGTAGAATCATAAACCACACGGCATTTATGAGTTTCAAAATCCAGATCGTCAGGAATATCAATAACTTCAGCCAAATCACAATATTCATCAATGCCGAAAATTTCTTTACAACCCTTGTTAAACCTCAAGTTGTGATAATTGAGGTTGCAAAGTTTTTTCTCCGAAATCTTTATTGTTTCAAACAACCGGCACATACACTTTATCTATCATTTCGCAGTATTCGGCTTCTGCTGTGCTGTTCACCGTTATTCCTCCACCGCTTTTGTAAATTAACTTTCCATTCTCATTCTGAATAAAGCGTATCATTACTGCACTATCCAGCGATTCTCCATCGAAAACGCCAAACACTCCGGTGTAATATCCACGCTGGTATTGCTCAATTTCATTAATAATTTCGAGTGTTTTCTTTTTCGGGGCTCCACTTATTGAACCTGCCGGAAGCAAGGAAAACAGAATATTGCCAATTGATTTATTCCAATCGGCTTTTAAATCACCACATATTTCGGAACTTACCTGCAGAAGTTCTTTTTCATTTGTGCAAATTTTTTCAATATATCGGAATCGAGGAACGCGAACGTTTTCCGAAACCATTGATAGATCGTTGCGTATCAGATCGACTATGGTATAATGCTCAGCAAGTTCTTTTTCATCTTTTAAAATTACATTTTCCGCATCGGGTAAAGCTGCATCAATTGTGCCTTTCATGGGAAAAGAAAAAATAGTATTGTTGTTTATTTTCACAAAAGTTTCTGGTGAAAATACCAGAAATTCATTTTTGAACAATAACTTATACGACGCATCAGCTCGTTGAAATAAATCAGCAAGCGAAATATTCAGCTCAATTGGCGTAGGTTGCGTGAGGTTTAACAAATAAGAGTTTCCATATTTCAGATTTTCGAGTGCTTTATCAAATGCCTTTTTGTAGGTTTGAAAATCAATAGGATTTTTTTTCAGAATTATTTTAGTAGAATTATTTTTATCAATTACATTGCTTTCGCTATCCCCAATACTGAACAGAATTCCGCACTTCAAAGCATTGGAAAGCTTGAACAAATGGATGTTTTTCATTTCGTAATCAACCACAAACAAGAAGGGAGTCCGGGATGCTCCCCATTGATTCATTTGCTTTATTGCTGCTGATTTTTCCATTGTTGTAATATCTCACAAAGAAAATAAAATACTTCCGAATTAATGCAATAATTATTTTTGAGTTGAATTCTTTTTTTGTGGTGCTAAATAATTGCTAATTTTGAAATATTCTAAAACTAGGTGCGTAGCCCGAAATATTTGTAATGAAAATAATTCACCATAAAATAGGTGCCTAGCACCATAACCTTTGTAATAAAAAATAAACCATCAGAAATTAGGTGCAGAGCACC
>JBBQSF010000215.1:0-3073 GCA_038214085.1 Bacteroidales bacterium
GGAGAGATAGGAATATAAATGATACAAAAGAATTGATTTTTTGCAAAGGTAGTGATAATTTAGATTTTCTCAGCTATAAATTTTCAAAATAATTGATTTTGAACGAAATGTCGATTTCCGGATCATTATTTCACTCGATCACAAAAAATCCTTCTGCATAATTTCCAATCATGAATTTATTTTTCTTCAACACGAAACTTGTCTCCAAAGCATTCAGCAATCCAAATTGCAAGTAGGTTAATCCTTCTATTCTTAATAGAATTTTGCAAAATCAAATATTTCCATAATTTTACAAAAAAACCTTTCTATGAAAAAATTTATTATTATTTAGGCATTAGGCTTAATTTGTTGCAATACCTATTCACAAACATGGCATGCTTTGGGGAATGGTGTTGGTAACCAATACGGTGGTTATGTAAGTTGCTTAAAAGAAATTAGTGGTGAATTGTATGTTGGTGGGGCATTTAGCAGAGAATACGGAGCAATATGCAGGAATCCCTATTTTTAATTTTTATGAATAAATTAATTTTACTGTTATTTCTCATTTTCAACCTTAATCTATCTGCATTTTCACAGGTAAATCTAGTCCCTAATGCAGATTTTGAGGAATTTTCAGTTTGTCCATTTGACGGTAGTCAATTTGATGGTTATGTAAAAGATTGGTATAACCCAACTTTATACTCGCCTGATTATTATAATAATTGTGCATTGTCTCCCTCCTGTTCTGTTCCATATAATTTTTATGGATATAATTATGCAAGAAGTGGTTATGGCTATGCTTTTATTGGTGCTTTTGATTATTATGTACAGGGCAGGGAATATATATCAATAAAATTAAATGATACCTTACAAGCAGGTATCACGTATTGTGTTGGATTCTTTCTGAATCTTCCAAGTATGAAAGACAATGATTTAAATACTGGTTGTAAATTAGCAATTGATAGAGTAGGCGTTTTTTTTCAGATACACTTATTCAGGAAAATACCTACTATGTTATTCCAGCAATTCCTCAATTAAATTTTATCAATATTGATTTTTATACGGATACTGTTAACTGGATGCTATGTTATAGTCAATATACTACAGTGGGAGATGAACTATATATAACCATTGGAAACTTTGATACTGATGAAAACACAAATTATATTTCCGTATCAAACTCAAATGCTATGATATCAGGTTATTATTTAGACGATGCTTTCGTTTACAAATGCGATGAAGTTTCCACAGCCGAAGCAGGAGATGATAAGCATATTTGCCGTGGCGATAGCATGCAAATAGGAATGCCAACCTAGGCTGGATATAAATACAAATGGTTGCCAGCAACAGGATTAAGCAGCGATACTATTGGCAACCCTTATGCAAGCCCTAAACAAACCACAACTTACTATTTGTACCATAACAAATATATTGAAACTATTGATAGTGTTACTGTATATGTTGAAAATTGCGGCATATCATTTCCTGATGCCTTCACCCCAAACAACGATGGAGTAAACGATTACTTCAAACCTAAAAACTCAGATTATAAGGAAATATCCGGTAAAATATTCAACCGCTGGTGGCGGGAGCTGTTTACTTTTGCCAAACCGGATGACAAATGGGATGGGAAATACAAAGGAAATTATGTTTCGGAAGGGGTTTGTTTTTATTTGGTTTCCGTTACTTTTGCCAATGGCGAGGTTCAGGAAAAACATGGGAGTGTTCAATTGATACGATAATCATTTTTCACCTTCCCATTCTGATTACATCTTTCGTAAAGCGCCCATCCATCATGCCCTGCACCCATGCCACCAACGAATCGGGTTTTGGGTGGGTATAAACTATCTGCTGCGGAAAATCATGCGCCTTGTTTTCAAATAAGAAATTTTCTTGAGAAGTACTGATTAGTTTAAATTTTATACATTTTCTGTCGTTCTGATTGCTTACTTGTGCAATATAAAAAATATTTCCCGCTTCGGAAACTATTGATAATTTTTCAATAAAAGCAGTGTCTTTTTTTTTAATTAATACGCTGTAACCCTCAAGAACTGAATCATTTTTTATGCTCCACGACTCTTTAAAAAGTTCATCGTCTATTTGGCTTTTCCAGTCTCCTTCAAGCCATAAAAACTGACTTAATTTTGATTCCGGATTTTCTTTTTCCCTAACAGAATTGCAACCAATAATTGCTGAGGCCAAAACAACAAACAGTGTGAATTCTTTCATTTTTAATTTTTTACTTTTTCCCATCATGAACAATTTTAATGGCACTTTTTACAATGCCTTACTCAATTATACTGGTTCTTTGCAGGTTTGCAATGGTTGTTGAGTTGCCATACTGAGTATGCCGAAGTGCCGCCGAAACAAAGCAAAGCTGTTTGGAACCCAGCAATATACTACATTATTAAACCCTTTTGTGTTTGCATGAACAACAACAAGCTCCGTACATAAAAAGGGAAATAAAAAATATTTTTTCATCGGGAAAACAACAATATATACCGATAATTATGCATGTAACACATAATTTGTCTTGATAAAAGTACTAAAAAAAATTGCTATTTTAATTAATTCCCTATTTTTACAAAAAAAACAAACCATGAAAAAAAATGTTCTCTTTCTTTTGGCTATTATGCTTTTTAGCATTCAACTGTTTGCTCAGAATATTGCAAAACCATTTTCTTCGGTTGAAAAATCAGGAACCAATTGGGTCCGTTTCAGCCAGAATTTAAACGTAAATGCTGAAGAAATTTTCAGCAACTATTCAAAAAGTTTCGGGTTCAATGCTTCTGATGCTGTTCAATTATTAAAACAGGAAACCGATAATCTTGGTTTCACGCATTACAAATATCAACAGAATTATAAAGGAATTCCTGTAAGAGGCGCAGTTTATATTATTCATTCCCAAAACGGGAAAGCAATTTCGGGGAACGGAAAATTGGTAACAGGTTTGAATACTGGAACCACTCCCGGAATTTCTTCGGAAGAAGCCATTTTTAAAGCCATTGCATACACAGGTGCTTCCTCATACATGTGGGAAAACACACAAGCGCAAACCATTTTGAAACAACAAAAAAACAATCCGAATGCCACC
>JBBQSF010000216.1:0-3023 GCA_038214085.1 Bacteroidales bacterium
TATATGTATTTGACATGCTATTTTATGATTGATAAGCTTTAGTGCCTAAGGCACATATAGATTTATAGTGATTTCTTTTTTTACCAAGCGATTGTCCCGAAGGGACAATCTCGTAATATTAGATATTAATTATTTTTTTTAATTGATTTAATAATTCTTTATTTGCTTTGGAAAGGCTTGCTGCCACAAGGTTATACGAATGGTCTATCCATTCTTTTATTAATTTGTCCGATACAGAACCATCAATATAAACGGAGTTCCAATGTGTTTTATTCATGTGATAGCCGGGCATAACACTGGGATACATTTCCCTGAGATCAATGGCTTTTTCCGGATCACATTTCAAGTTAATACTTAGTTCTCCATCAAGATTTGTAAGTGCAAAAACTTTTCCCATCACCTTATAAACAAGAGTATCGGGGCCAAAAGGCGTGCATTCCTCAACTCCTTTTTTCATCAGACAATAATCCCTGATTATTTCTATATTCATGACTTAATTTTTTTATAAAAATTTACACTTTTACTCCATAAGTCAATTGGAAAATAACCGAGATAATCTTTCATGGTATCCACGTTTGCCATAACAAACCAGTCGTCGACCGGGCATTTAATGATACTAAACTTTTTTAAAAATTCATTTATTTTGGTTTCCATAATTTCTTCGTCACAAACCGCCCTAATAATCTCTTTGCTCAACAATGCCGGATGCCCTTTTTTACCGTTGTATAAAGGAACAACATAATGATTTGCTTTTACCATTTCATTCAGCTGCTTCAGCGTGCCTATATTTAAAAATGGATTGTCAGCATTATGAACAAAACAATTTTTGCCTGTAACTTTCTCTAGCCCTATTTTAAGGGACAAAAACCTCTCCGCCTCAGGTTTATTATTACTAGCCACAATAACGCCGGTTCTCTCAGGCATTAGCACTTTTTTTAGTGAAGATTCATTCGTAGAATTTACTACTACAATAATTTCTTTTGCACCGAATTCCTTATACGTTTCAACAATTTTTTCGATAAAGGTATTTTGGTTGTCAAAAAAAAGCAGAGGCTTTGGAGCGCCCATTCTTGTAGACATTCCCGCTGCCAGAATTACAACAGATGGATTTTCGGGAACAGGTTTCATAAGGTTATTAAGTTTTATAGTAAATTTGCATTAATTTTTTGTAAATATACGATATTATGTCAGATAAATTTTCGCCAATTGGAATAAAAAAGTTATTCAATATTGTTCTCGAAAACCAGAAACAAGGCCATATTTTTGGAATACCTTCCGAATTGTTTTTTAAACCTGCACAAACCGATCGTTTTGCAATGACACGTCATGGAAATAAGCTGGAAAGCCCTATTGGCGTTGCTGCAGGGCCACATTCCCAAATGGCACAAAATATTATTTCTGCCTGGCTTTGTGGTGCAAGATATCTTGAACTTAAAACCATTCAAACGCTTGATGAACTTGATGTGTCAAAGCCCTGTATCGATATGCAGGACGAAGGCTATAACTGTGAATGGTCACAGGAGCTAAAAATTCATGAATCCTTTGATGAATACCTGAATGCGTGGATTATGATTCATGTTTTAAAACATAAACTCACACATGATGTGTCTTCCACTGGAATGATGTTCAACATGAGTGTAGGTTACAATATGGAAGGCATTCTAAAACCCAATGTTCAGTGGTTTTTCGAAAAAATGAAAAACTGTAAAGCAGAAAAAGATCAGAAGGTTGAAGAATTGGCTGAGATTTATCCAATGATTAGGGAAATTAAAATACCTGATTGTATCTCCGACAATATTACGCTTTCCACCATGCATGGCTGTCCGCCGGAAGAAATTGAAAAAATAGGTTTGTATCTGATTCGTGAGAAAAAAATCAATACTACAATAAAACTAAATCCAACATTGCTTGGTGCTGAAAAACTCAGAAAAATTCTTAATACCACGCTTGGTTTTAAAACCAATGTTCCGGATCTCGCATTTGAACATGACCTCAAATACCCCGATGCGCTTAAAATAATTGCATCTCTTGATAAAGCAGCAAAAGAAAACAATGTATTTTTTGGGATAAAACTTACAAATACTCTCGAAAGTGTAAACATAAAAAATGTTTTTCCGGAAAATGAAAAAATGATGTACATGAGCGGTAGGGCGCTGCATCCAGTAAGTATAAATCTGGCAAAAAAACTTCGCACCGAACTGGGTAATTCCATAGATATTTCATTCTCTGCAGGTGCTGATTGTTTTAATATTTCTGATGTTTTGTCGTGCGACCTCCGCCCTATTACCGTTTGTTCGGACATTCTGAAACCCGGTGGTTACGGACGTTTATTTCAATATCTCGAAATTTTAAATAAAGAAATGGAAATGCTTGATTGCAATTCCATTGAAACGCTGGCATTAAAAAAGGCTGGCATCAGCCAGTTTGACGAAGCTGTTCTTAAAAACACAACCAATTATGCATCTGTAGTACTTGAAAATTCTGCATTTCACAAAAACCCATTTTTTGAACCAAACATCAAAACCAAAACAAAGTTAAATGCATTTGATTGCATCCACGCGCCATGTGTTGATACTTGCCCTACCAATCAAGATATTCCTGATTATTTGTTTCACACTGCAAATAAAGATTTTGATAAAGCTTTTGAAACAATACTTCTAAAAAACCCATTTCCAAATGTACTGGGAATGGCTTGTGATCACTTGTGTCAAACAAAATGCACCCGAACAAATTATGATTCGTCCATTCTTATCAGAGAAGTAAAAAGATTTATTTCTGAAACAGCGGGAAATTCTGATTTGCCAAAAAGCACCACAAATAACGGATTACAAGCCGCAATTATTGGTGGTGGTCCTTCGGGTCTGTCGTGTGCTTACTACCTTAAGCTTGCAGGATTTGAAGTTAATGTTTATGAAACAAAAGACATTCCTGGAGGCATGATTTCAGATGCTATCCCTTCGTTTCGTCTCTCCGAAAAATCCATCAGAAAGGACATTGACAGAATAGTTTCGCTTGGCGTAAAA
>JBBQSF010000217.1:0-3023 GCA_038214085.1 Bacteroidales bacterium
TATATGTATTTGACATGCTATTTTATGATTGATAAGCTTTAGTGCCTAAGGCACATATAGATTTATAGTGATTTCTTTTTTTACCAAGCGATTGTCCCGAAGGGACAATCTCGTAATATTAGATATTAATTATTTTTTTTAGTTGATTTAAAAATTCTTTATTTGCTTTGGAAAGGCTTGCTGCCACCAGGTTATACGAATGGTCTATCCATTCTTTTATTAATTTGTCCGATACAGAACCATCAATATAAACGGAATTCCAATGGGTTTTATTCATGTGATAGCCGGGCATAACACTGGGATACATTTCCCTGAGATCAATGGCTTTTTCCGGATCACATTTTAAGTTAATACTTAGTTCGCCATCAAGATTTGTAAGTGCAAAAACTTTTCCCATCACCTTATAAACAAGAGTATCTGGGCCAAAAGGCGTGCATTCTTCAACTCCTTTTTTCATCAGACAATACTCCCTGATTATTTCTATATTCATGACTTAATTTTTTTATAAAAATTTACACTTTTACTCCATAAATCAATTGGAAAATAACCGAGATAATCTTTCATGGTATCCACATTTGCCAATACACACCAGTCGTCAACAGGGCATTCTATGCTTTTGAAATTTGACAAAAATTCATTTATTTTTATATCAATATTATCTTCTTTACGTAAAGCACTGCAAATATGCTCACTTAATAATACAGGATGTCCTTTTTTCCCTTTAAATACAGGTATTGTATAATGATTCGTGCAATGAAATTCTAATAATTTTTTAAGTGTATCTATTTTCACAAAAGGATTGTCGGCATTATGCATAAAACAATCAGAATTTCCAATTTGACTTAATCCAATTTTTAACGACAAATACCGCTCAGCCTCGGGCTTTTCATTGCATACTATAATTACGCCTGAATGCTCGGGCAATAAAACCCTTTTTATAGGCTCTTCTGTTTTAGAATTCACTACCACCACAATTTTCGAACAGCCAAAAGCCAAGTATGTTTCAACAATTTTTTCGATAAAGGTGTTCTGGTTGTCAAAAAAAAGCAATGGCTTTGGAGCGCCCATTCTCGTAGACATTCCCGCTGCCAGAATTACAACAGATGGATTTTCGGGAACAGGTTTCATAAGGTTATAAAGTTTTATAGTAAATTTGCATTAATTTTTTGTAAATATACGATATTATGTCAGATAAATTTTCGCCAATTGGAATAAAAAAGTTATTCAATATTGTTCTCGAAAACCAGAAACAAGGCCATATATTTGGAATACCTTCCGACCTGTTTTTTAAACCGGAAATTTCGGATCGATTTATAATTAACCGTCATGGAAATAAATTGGAAACTCCTATTGGCGTTGCTGCAGGGCCACACTCCCAAATGGCACAAAATATTATTTCTGCCTGGCTTTGTGGTGCACGATATCTTGAACTTAAAACCATTCAAACGCTTGATGAACTTGATGTGTCAAAGCCCTGTATCGATATGCAGGACGAAGGCTACAATTGTGAATGGTCGCAAGAGCTGAGAATTCATGAATCCTTTGATGAATACCTGAATGCATGGATTCTTATTCATGTTTTAAAACATCAGTTCGGACATGATATTTCTTCTACAGGAATGATGTTTAACATGAGTGTAGGTTACAATATGGAAGGCATTCTAAAACCCAATGTTCAGTGGTTTTTTGAAAAAATGAAAAACTGTAAAACAGAAAAAGATCAGAAGGCTGAAGAATTGGCTGAGATTTATCCAATGATCAGGGAAATTAAAATACCTGATTGCATCTCCGACAATATTACGCTTTCCACAATGCATGGCTGTCCGCCTGATGAAATCGAAAAAATTGGATTGTATCTGATTCGTGAGAAAAAAATCAATACTACAATAAAACTAAATCCAACATTGCTTGGCGCTGAAAAACTCAGAAAAATTCTTAATACCACGCTTGGCTTTAAAACAAATGTTCCGGATCTCGCATTTGAACATGACCTCAAATACCCCGATGCGCTTAAAATTATAGCATCTCTTGATAAAGCTGCAAAAGAAAACAATGTGTTTTTTGGGATAAAACTCACCAACACCCTCGAAAGTGTAAACATAAAAAATGTTTTTCCGGAAAATGAAAAAATGATGTACATGAGCGGTAGGGCGCTGCATCCAGTAAGTATAAATCTGGCAAAAAAGCTTCGCACCGAACTGGGTAACTCCATAGATATTTCATTCTCTGCAGGTGCTGATTGTTTTAATATTTCAGACGTTTTGTCGTGCGACCTCCGCCCTATTACCGTTTGTTCGGACATTCTGAAACCCGGTGGTTACGGACGTTTACTTCAATATCTCGAAATTTTAAATGAAGAAATGGAACTGCTCGATTGCGATACAATAGAAACCCTTGCAATGAAAAAAGCCGGTATCAGCCAGTTTAATGAAGCCGTTCTTAAAAACACAACCAATTATGCTTCTGTAGTTATAGGGGATTCAGCATTTCAGAAAAACCCATTTTTTGAACCAAACATAAAAACAAAAACAAAGTTAAATGCATTTGATTGCATCCACGCACCATGTGTTGATACTTGCCCTACCAATCAAGATATTCCTGATTATTTGTTTCACACTGCAAATAAAAATTTCGATAAAGCTTTTGAAACAATACTTCTAAAAAACCCATTTCCAAATGTACTGGGAATGGCTTGTGATCACTTGTGTCAAACAAAATGCACCCGAACCAATTATGATTCGTCCATTCTTATCAGAGAAGTAAAAAGATTTATTTCTGAAACAGCGGGAAATTCTGATCTGCCAAAAAGCTTCACAAATAACGGATTAAAAGCCGCAATTATTGGTGGCGGTCCTTCGGGTCTGTCGTGTGCTTACTACCTAAAGCTTGCAGGATTTGAAGTTAATGTTTATGAAACAAAAGACATTCCTGGAGGCATGATTTCAGATGCTATCCCTTCGTTTCGTCTCTCCGAAAAATCCATCAGAAAGGACATTGACAGAATAGTTTCGCTTGGCGTAAAA
>JBBQSF010000218.1:0-3020 GCA_038214085.1 Bacteroidales bacterium
ATTTTTCCGTTGTTTGTAGTCATATTTGCGCTATTTATCAAAAAACCTTTATTTTTTAACTATTTGGGATGTTTAAAGCGAACCCCTTGAGCCAACGAAATTAGAATATTTTGCGGAAAGAATAAAATAATTTTAAGAAAAAAATAAAAGGAATATCTTCAAGACTTAATTGAGGGATTTGTAGAAAATTTAGAGTTTAATGAACTTTCCCGGGAAGAACAAAGTACCGTCGGTTGATCGTACTTCGAAGAAATATAAACCATTTGGAAGGTTTTTTGTGCTGAACGATAAGGTGTTTCCATTAAAATCAGATATTTTTTTTACAATGCTCCCAGAACTGTTACGAATAATCAATTTCATTTGTTTGTTCCCTGTATTTAAGAATGAAATACTTGCATTTTCTGATACAGGATTTGGGAATACTGATATAGGTGTACTTGTTGTATCAATAGGATTCACAGGGCTTAGAAGCATTGAACTTAGTATCATTCCACCTTCGCCCATAGCCACAAGTTTATTTTGAGGTGTAAAAATTAACGATAATACAGCATTTTGCGATGGAAAATCAATTGGGTTCCAGGTAATGCCTTGATCGGTTGTTTTATAAGCATAACCATTATATTTAAACACAAAGCCGGTATCTGCGTCTAAAAAATTTAATGCAGTATATATTTCCTGAAATCCATTACTATAAACAGACCATGTTTCAGCACCATCATTTGTTTTCAAAATTTTATCATTTGAAAGCAAGTAACCATTGTTTTTATCTGTAAAGCAAAGGCCATCAGATTCTTGCAGAAGAAAACTCCCTGTGGTTTTTATTTCCCACGTCGCACCTTTATCTGAAGTTTTGTAAATAGTATCGCTTCCAAGAAGAGAAATATACCATGTTGAGGAATCTGCAAATGAAATGTTGTGTAAAACACTGCTTGAAAATAAATTTGATTGAGACCAAGTGTTGCCACCGTCATCGGTTCTTAGTGAAATGCCAGGAGATCCAAGGACAAAGCCGGTTTGCTCGTTATAAAAAGAAACGGAATACAATTCATTGCCCGGGTTGTTAATAATCTGTGTCCAAGTATGTCCACCATTGGATGTTTTATAAACTCCATCATGAAGGGAAACAATAAAACCTGTAAGTGAATCAGTGAAATGAACGGAGTAGAATGTTACATTTGGGACGGTATAAATAATATTCCAGTTTAAACCGCTGTTGATTGTTTTTAAAACATAAGAACAGGAGTCTCCAGAACCCCAGGCACCAACACCAATTGCATAACCAATATTGTTATTTACATACTGTCCATCAAGAATTAAAGTGTTTTGAGAGATTCTGGTTGAATCCCATGTTAACCCGGCGTTATGTGTTTCGAGAATGGTTCCATATTCTCCAATTAAAAAGCCATTCAACGAATCTTTAAAAAAAATACCATCAACATTGCGATTGATTGAAAAAATAGAATCCCATGTGTTTCCAGTGTCTGTTGTTTTTAATATTACACTTTTACCCGAAGTGTTTATATATCCGCTTTTCAATATTGCATATCCGGTTACACTATCAGTGAAGAAAAAGGAGTGAACTTCTTTTGAGGGAAAATCAACGATTTCATAGACCTTTTGCCAGGAATTGCCCCCATTGGTTGTTTTATAAATACTCGAATTGTCACTTCCTGCAAATCCGGTAAATGAATTTAACATTATTAATCCGGTAAATGAATTTTCAAAATCACCCATTTTCGAAGTCCAAGTTATCCCGCCATCAATTGTTTTAAGAATATGCCCATGGTCGGTACAAGTTCCACTTGCAATACCAATTGCTGAGTTCAAGAATTGGAAATCATATGCACTGAAAGTTCCTTCATAAGGTATTATTGGGAACGGCAGCGAATCCCAGCTAGTTCCACCATCAGTTGTTTTTAAAATAAAACCTGTTGTGTTTTTATGTCCCGAAACAAAGCCGGTAGTTTCATTTATAAATTGTACTTTATTAAAACCATGAAAAGTTTCTTTATGTAATACATTTGTCCAACTTTGACCTCCATCGATTGTTTTAAGCACATCTGAAAATATTGTGTTGTGATCGGAATAGTTATACCCTACTGCATAACCAATCTGAGCCGAGGGGAAAGAAACTGAAATAATATTTGTTTTTACACCTAAATTTTCTTGTATCCACGAAACACCTCCATCAAAAGTTCTCAGTTTTGCTCCATTGCAACCAAATATTTCCGCAGAGTTTGGGTTTTTAAAAAAACCTGTTGTTAAAGTGTTGCCTTGATAGGTCGGGCTTTCCCAAGTCCATTGAGCACCAGATAAAAACGGAATCATTGACAATAGAACTAGGAAATTAATTTGGATAAAAAGAAAAAATCTCATTGAAATTATTTATAAAATTTTTTTAAATCAAACCCAAAGGTATTAATAAAATATGATGTATGGAAATAAATTTAATGTTTATAAAAACCGGTTTTTACCCTATCAACTTGTTAAAAAGGCCATTATTTTTATTCCCAAATAATGGGTTTATTCTTTTTTTTGTACTTTAGTCTTAAATTTGAAAAGCATGGCTCAGAATAGCGAACTCTCCATAATTATTCCTGCATACAACGAAGAGGAAAACCTGAAAATATTTATTCCCGAACTGCTCGATTTTGCTGAAAAAAACAATGTTCAACTCATCATTGTTAACGATGGCTCAAAGGACAATACATTGGCATTGCTTAAAGCACATATCCATATCGAAAACCTGACCATTGTAAACAACAAGGTAAACCGGGGCTATGGCGGTGCAATAAAAGAAGGCATAAAAGTTTGCAGAACGGAATACGCCATAACCATTGATGCCGACGGTCAGCATTATCTCGATGATGTTAAAAAACTGTATAAAATAATTCGCGAAAAAGATGCCGATATGGTTGTGGGTTCGCGCAAAGGCGCATATTCAGGATCAGCATTTAAAAAGTTAGGAAAATGGCTTATTCGTAGTTTTGCAAAATTATTAATGCCGGTAAAAATTTATG
>JBBQSF010000219.1:0-2998 GCA_038214085.1 Bacteroidales bacterium
GCAGAAGATTATTTATTTAGTTCAGCACGAAATTATGCTGAATTAGAAGCTGTTTTGGATGTTGAATTAATTTCAGCTGAAATGAAAACAATATGAGGATTCTAAACACATGCACTCGTCGGGTGACGAGCGCGAACTGGGAGTTTTTGCAGCCCACAGTCAGAGCCTCAGCTTGCCAACGCAATTGCCTAGCACAGTGAGACCCTGACGTGCCAACGCAAATGCCCGCTCGCTCGGATTTGCAATCCGAGTGCTCGTATAAAAGCATTTGGAATTTACATAAAATTTCTTCTCAATTAAATAAACAAAAAAAAGTATTTGAAATGGATTAATAACTGGAATTAAAACACACTCGGATTGCAAATCCGAGCGAGCTGGGTGAACTTTTGCAGCCCACAGTCAGAGCCTCACTTGCCAACGTAATTGCCTTGCACAGTGAGACCCTGACGTGCTAACGCAAATGCGAAAAATCCGCCATGCCAGCAAAAGCCTGCTGCAAAAGAGAAAGCATAAGCATATTCGGGCGGATTAACTTCCAGCCTGTCCGGCAGGCCGGTTTGCTAGCTTTTTTGTGCCGAGCGGCATGAGTTAAATTTTGTTGTTTATGATTTTGAATGCAATTCGGTAAAAAAGCGAAAAAAATATTTGGTAAGTTCTTTCCCTCCCAGATGTAAAGTGCAAAAGCGTAAACGGAATTTGTTAATTATTCTTTTTTCGGTATGGAAAATTCCGTGCAAATTTCCTGTTCAAATCATCAATAATTTGGTTTGCCGGCATCGACCAGTCTGTGGAAGTTGTAACAGCAACACGCCACAATAATGAACCTTCGGCGCCATTAATAACTGAACAATCGGCTTTAATGTCGTTTGTTTTTGCCATTCCCGAAGGAACAATGGGCCACAATGCATAATCAGTAAGAGCAAAAAGAATATCCTGTCCGAGAGATATTCCATATGAGGCAAGATCAGACATGTAGCGGGTTTTCTCCACTTTTGTTTTTACAACTGCATCAACACCAAGCACTTTGCAAAGTTCTTCCGAAGTTGCGGACCAGGCTGTACGCATATCAATGCCTGCAGCTGTTAGCAGACTATTGGTTTTGTCGATCGTTTGAATTTCAATTTTTATGTCTTTCTTTTTTGCTCCGGATTTTGCAAGCAAACAATTGTATAGGGATGCCTGAAATGCCTTTCCTTCTGCCTCTTCAATTTGTTTAATCTGATCAGCAGTTACTTTTTTTGGTTGCTTTCCTGTTAGAAATGTTTCAACCGGAAGTATTGCGATTTTTTTATGGCTGGCGGTTTTTGCATCAAAATCGGCAGCAAGAAATTTTCCGCTGCCGCACGATTGAATGATTACAATAAATGAAATCAGCAGGGTAAAATTGAAAATTCTTTTCATAAGATTACATATTAAGTTTTCAACGTATGAGCCGTATTGGCCTGTGCTGTAGGTAAAATTAACAATTCATTAATGTTTACATGTTCGGGCAGGTTGGCCACATAGTAAATGGTTTCTGCAACATCCATTCCCGACAAAGGTTTAAATCCCTTATAAACATTTGCAGCCGTTTCGGTATTGCCCTTAAATCGTACAATTGAAAATTCGGTTTCGCACGCACCGGGATGCACAACTGTAACTTTAATGTTGTGTTTTAGTAAATCAATGCGCATGGCTTTCGAAAGTGCATCCACAGCCGATTTAGTTGCACAATAAACATTTCCGTTGGCGTAGGTTTCCTTTCCTGCAATAGATCCAATATTAATAATATGACCTTTTTTTCTTGCAGTCATCAATGGCATAACTTCTCTGCTCACATAAAGCAAACCTTTAACATTTGTGTCAATCATGCGTTCCCAGTCGTCGATAATTCCTTCATCAATTGGGCTTATGCCAACGGCCAGTCCGGCATTGTTTATTAATACATCAATATTTCTCCACTTTCCCTGTAAGGAGTCAATAGCATTAATATTTTCGTCCTTATTTCGAATGTCATAATTCAAAATACAAACATCGGCCGAAGTATGAGATTTAATTTCTGCGGAAAGACTTTCAAGAAGTTCCTTTCTGCGGCCAGTAATTATTAAATCATAATTGTTTTCAGCAAATTTTAATGCGCAAGCTTTACCAATTCCTGATGTTGCACCTGTAATTAAAGCAATTTTTCTTGTCATGGCTTTTTAGTTAAGAATTTTAAAAAAGAAAATTTTCTGAGCAATTTTTCTTTATCATAAATATGAATCAGAAGTATCATCAAAAACGGAAGAGCTGTTACTTTATATCGCACCATTGCGCCCATAACAGGAGTAATTATTCCAGTTAGAATAAAGGTTAAAATAACGGCAAACAAACAGGCATAAAACAAACTGCTTTTTAATGTGGATTTTTCTATAAAAATTATTGAAAGTACTGTCAATGCTAATAGAATTAAATTTTCAAAGGCGGCCATTAATATCATAAGAGAGCCTGATTCAAAAATAAATGGTCGGAAAAAAGTATTGAAAAATGCTATTGGGGAATTAATTATAATGCTCCAGATATTAGGTTCTAACGTGGGAATATGTATCAGGCTTCCTGAATTCATGTACTGTGCTAACCCAATAAAATCCCTTTGTTTGGTTACGAGCATATCTACAAAATCCAAACTTGGAAATAAATACTTTAAATTAAATCCGATCGAAAAATAAGCCAACATAACCAATATATATTTTAAAAAAGGATATTTATTCTTTGTCTTGGTGCACCAAAAATGGCTTACTATAATTGGAATTGCAATTGCAAGAACATAGAGCTTGGTGTAATATATGAGTATTAGTGAAAACAATAGCCAAAATAGAGAAATGAATGAAAATCGTTGCAGTATTCTGGTAAAAAAATAAACCATCAAACCTATTCCGAAAAAAAGCAACCCTTCTTTTAAAACACCTGATCCCCAGAATATAACTGATGGCAGTAAAAAAATACCTATAACAAGCTCCATTTCTTTTCCGGGAATGTT
>JBBQSF010000220.1:0-2983 GCA_038214085.1 Bacteroidales bacterium
GTAAATGTATGAAGTACCATGCTAAATATGGGTTTTATGGGTTTTTTAAAATAAGGGGTTGGCTTTTAAACATTTGATGAATTGATTTTTATCAATTTATTTTGCCTCGTTCCTAAAGGATGTAAATTGCTGAAAATCAATTCATCCTTCAGGAATGAGGTAAAGGAAGAAAATGAAAAATTTACATCCTTTTGCTTGTATAATATTTTATCGGGCAACAATGTTTAATAATGCTAGATTTTGAAATTTGCCAGCTCACTTTTTGCTTTGGTTGTTAATATCTTTTTATTGAATTTTTCAATTCAATTCAATTCAATTAATATTTTTGCTGCTGTATCAGTGCGCGTATTTTTTTTCTGAAAATATGCCATAATAGGGAATCGGGTGTAAATCCCGAACAGTACCCGCTGCTGTAAGTTCATTGTTTTTTCTGAAATTCTTAAGTCACTGTTCGCCAACTGGCGAATGGGAAGGCGTTCAGAAAAAGAACAAGTCAGAAGACCTGCTGCTACAACAATTATTCAAGGCTTTCGGGTAAAAAGCAAGATGTGAAAAGTTATTTATATTCTTTTTCATTTCTTTTCTTTTTACTCCTTTGCTCATTTATTAATTTATTAATTTTAAAAAATGAAAAAGGAGAAAAAAAACATGCTGAAATCACTAGTATCAGGGATTCTAATCGCGCAAACTGCATTTGTTTTTGCACAAAGCGATTCAGCGAAAATCAAACAACTCAATCCAGTAGTGATTACTGCAACAAAATCAGAAAAAAACCTTATTGATGTAGGGCGAAGTATTTCTGTGATTACTTCGGACGATATTGAGAAATCTGTTTGCACAAATCTGTCCGATCTGCTCTCATCAAAAGAAGGGATTTTTGTAATCGGAAACGACCAGAACCCGGGAATGGCGCAAAGTATATTTACACGTGGCGCCAACAGTAACCAAACAGTAATTATGATTGATGGGGTTCGTATTACTGATCCATCTTCTACAAACAATGCATTTGACCTTTCCGAATTATCGCTTTCAAATATCGAAAGGGTTGAAATAGTGAGAGGCTCACACAGTACCATTTACGGGTCTTCTGCAATTGGCGGGGTAATAAACATCATCACAAAGAAAACACCTAAAAAGGGATTGAATATCAATGCTGATCTTACTGGAGGAACTTTCGGCAAAAACACTTCACTGTTTACCGAAAATATTTTTGCAAACTATACTTTCGAAAATGGATTTTATTTGAATGGATCTGCTTTAAATACAAGTGTTAAAGGCTTTGACGCAACCCTTGATACGGTTACAATGCCAAATGTATTTAAAAACAGGGACAATGATGATTTTTCAAAACTGGAATACAATGCAAAATTAGGCTTTAAAAAAGAAAAAGCAGATATTTATGTCGCTTTCAGAGGCCTTGATCATGATATTGACCTCGACAAATCAGCATATACCGATGATGATAATTATACACTCGACTTTAACAGGAGCCTTATTTCTTACGGTGGTTTTTACAAACTTTCACAAAAATTAAAGATCGGAATCATAGGCGGATATTCGCAAATGAAGCGCTTTGCTGTTGACGATTCTTCAGTGGTTGATGCAGTAGGAAACTACGACCACACGTATTATACTGATACGTATCAAGGAACTACACTTTCAAATGATATCCAATTAAATTACAAACAAAATAACTTTGAAATAGTTGCCGGTGGCGGTTTATACAACGAAACCATGACCTCGAAAAATTATTATTACACTAACGGAATATGGGGTCCGTATGAAATAAAAAATGATTTGGATACCCTTAATATAAGTGCAACAACAGCAAATGTATTTGTTCATGGCGATTTTTCAGGTGCGTTAATTGGTAAAAAATTCAGCCGTTTTATGCTTTCGGCAGGAGCAAGGTATAACAACCATGAACTGTTCGGTTATTCCAACACATTTGAAATTAATCCTTCAGTGAAACTTGATAAAAATGCAATTCTGTATTTTTCTTTTTCAACTGGATTTAATGCGCCTTCGCTCTATCAAATGTATTGCCCTACAACATATACTACCTGGGATACCTATTATTCTACTGGTTTAACAAGAGGCAATAAAAAGTTGAATCCTGAAACTTCAAAAAGTTTCGAAATTGGCTACAAGCAAACCATCAACAATATTTCTCTAAGCGCATCTTACTTTAATACCATTGTTGATAATGTTATTGAATTTGTTTACCTCTGGGATAAAAATATTGGAACGGATACATTGGGGCAGAACTGGGGTCGCGACGATTACCGTGGCGAAACTTATTTAAACGCTGGAACACAATTTTCGCAGGGGATTGAATTGAACTTTATTTCAGAAATCAACGATAAATTTACTGTTGATGCAAACCTAAGCATTGTTAATGGAAAACTGGAATACGATCCTGCAATCCTTGATTTTGCCCAAACCGATTCCAATCATGTTCAGCTTTATTCAAATGGCGAATTCCTTGGCAATAAAAAAGTATCTATACTTGGCTTAACACGCCGGCCAAACACCGGAAATATTAATATTACTTATGCAATGAATAAAAAAGCAACGCTTGTTTTTTCAGGTAGATATATCGGATCTTACAATGATGTGTATTATAATTCGGAGTTGGGTCCTTATGGCGCTCTTGGCACTGTTGGCGTTGAAGATTATGCATTAATGGATGTTTCTTTCAGATATTTAATTACAAAAAATCTGAAAGGCCTATTGAAAATTGAAAATGTTTTCGACAAAAAATACACTGAAATAAACGGTTTTCGAACAAAAAGCAGGGGAATTTATTTAAGCCTTAAATATAAAATATAGCTCTTGTAATAAATCACTGTTGTCCGATAAAAAAAATGGAAATGCGTGAAATATCCAGTTAAATAAGGTATCTATGGGTTTTGTAAAAACAAAGGGTTGGTTTTAATAGTTTTGATGAATTGATTTTTATCAATTCATTTTGCCTCATTCC
>JBBQSF010000221.1:0-2921 GCA_038214085.1 Bacteroidales bacterium
CCATATCCGAGATGCAGTCGACGGTGGCTGAGCGTAGTCCGGTGGCTGAGCGTAGTCCGGTGGTTGAGCGAAGTCGACGGTGGTTGAGCGCAGCCCGGTGGTTGAGCGCAGCCGAAACCACCATATCCGAGATGCAGTCGACGGTGGTTGAGCGAAGTCGAAACCACCAAAGTCGAATCCCCGCCTCTTTTTTCCTCTAACAAATATTGTATCTGCAAATAAAACAAACACACTATCTTTGCAGTATAGACTAATGTAATAAATTTTGAATTCAAGAAATTACTTAAATAGCAAAATTTTAGGATTTTTCGTAAAAACAAACGGAGTTTTTTCCAAACCCCTCTTCTCAGGATTAGGGCATATTCTATGTTTCCACAGGGTAATGCCTAAATTAAATATTCCCAGGATTTATGCCAACTCCGGTATGGAAATAAGCCCCGAAAAGCTGGAATGGATTATAAACTATTTTCTCGATCGGCACTACGAAGTAATTTCTATGGATCAGTTGCTTGATATTTACAGTGGAACCCGCAGTCAAAAAAAGAAATTTATTGTCATTACCTTTGATGATGGTTATTTGGATAATTATATGTTTGCTTATCCTCTGCTAAAATCTAAAAATTTACCTTTTACTATTTATGTAACAACTGATTATCCTGACAATAAAGCCCTGATGTGGTGGTATTTTCTTGAAAATTATATATTGGAACATGATCAATTCCGATGGGAAATTCAGGGAAAAGAGACCGAATTTATAACATCAACCCAAGAAGAAAAAGAATTGCTTTTTCTGAATTTACGCAAGGAGTTCATTAATAGTAACGACGTGCAAATTAAAAAAATACTGAATAATATAATGGAAATTAATGACGAAACAATCAGTGAATTCGTCAAATCAAATGCGCTGACTTGGAAACAGATTGAAGAAATGGCTACTAATCCTCTTGTAACAATTGCTGCTCATACACTCTCGCATAAAGCACTCAGTAAACTTTCAAAAGAAGAAGCATTTGATGAAATTGCAGAATCAAAAAAGAAAATTGAAGAACATATTGGCAAACCAGTAATTCACTTTGCTTACCCTTATGGTTCCAAAAACGAAGCAACTGAAAGAGAATTTGTTTTAGCAGTACAGGCTGGTTTTAATACTGCGGTAACTTTAAATCAGGGCAATTGTTTTGCAAAGCACAAAAATAATCTGATGCGATTACCAAGAATCCCATTAGGTGAAAAAACAGATGTTGAATTATTAAATAATATTAGCAATGGAATCAGACAGTTTAGTTTTAACGGTTTTAAAAAAATAGTTTAGATTGTTGGTAATGAACATTGACCTATCAATAATAATTGTAAACTACAAAACGCCTGAATATTTATTCAATTGTATTCAGTCTGTTTTGTCAAATGCGGGTGAATTGCCCATTGAAATTATTGTGGTCGACAACCATTCTCAAGACAAATCAGAACACCTTATTAAAACTAATTTTCACGAAGTAATATGGGTGAATTCCGGATACAATGCTGGATTTTCTAGAGCCAATAATATTGGCATTAAAAAAGCAAGGGGAAATTATCTTTTACTCTTGAATTCAGATACTGTAATAATTGAGGATTGCCTGCAAAAATCTTTGGAATATTATAAAAATCTAGAAAATGAAAATTTAAAACCAGGTTTGTTAGGTTGTAAAATGAAAGATTTGAAAGAAACTGTTCTTTTCAATTCAAATCTTTTTTTTTCAGGGATGAATAAAATCTGGAACGCCAATCCAATAAAAATAATTCTCGACAGAAAAAAGAAGAGCACTGAAAACTTGAGTTTTGAGGAAATTCGAACAAAACAACATTTAAGAAATCATACAGCAGCATGGATAGGCGTAGCCTTTGCGCTATTTAACCGGAAATTGATAGATCATGATAATTTGTATATGGACGAAGATTTTTTTATGTATGGAGAAGATGTGGAATGGTGCTTTAGAATTGCAAAAAAAGGATATCAGCACTTTTTTTACAGCGAAGCTCAAATTTACCATATCAATTGTGGAAGCTCAGGCTACAGTGAATGGAAAACCGCTCAGGTACTGATTTCCGAATGGCTATACATATATAAAACCAGAGGCTGTTCATATTATTTAACCTATCTCTTTTTAATTAAATCTCAACTATTTATTGATTATCTATTATATTTGAAGTCTCCCAACCAAATTAAAAACAAAGAAGAAACTCGCAATGCTCTTAATCAAAGGAAATTAATTAAAATACTTTTAAAAAAATATGCTTGGGATATTATTAAAAAATATAAAACAAAACCTAGTACTTCACTTAATTTTTTAAAATATGATCTTCGATAAACTTAAGGAGAAGGCTTTTATTCGGAAAAATGTTCGTATTGAGCTTGATGTCGTTGCAGAAATTCTCCACAAAATCCGAAGTACATCCTCTATACTCGCCATAAGCCCAACGCCTACAAAATACTTCTGGCTTGGTGTTAATCAAGCAACACATAATTTATTTCCGTTGTCTTTTTTTGATTTACCGCAGTATTATTCCCGATCGGTTTATTCTCCCAGCGAATTACAAGAAATAGTTAATATTGTTACTGATCTGAAATTTGAAAAAATCATTTTTAATGGTTACTGTGGGTATTTTGAATCAATAATTCATAATCTTAGGTTGTTAAACAAAGGAATTTTTATTGCACTTATTTATCATGGTTCTCTTTCCGAACTTGCAGGAAATCAGAATATGAAAAAGGATTTTTCTACCATATTAAACCTAGTAAAAGAAAAGAAAATTGACAGGCTCGGGTTTGTAAAAAAAGGGCTCGATCAATGCATTAAAAAGATATTTCAGATTGATACCTGCCCCATTCTTTTGCCTCCGCCTGATATTTCCTCCATTCTCTGCGAAAAAGTTAGCAGAAG
>JBBQSF010000222.1:0-2891 GCA_038214085.1 Bacteroidales bacterium
GGTATTCGTGAAAAAATTTCCCGAAACATGGAAACGTTTCTCGACAAGGAACAAGTTGATAAAAACCGCTTTGAACAGGAACTTTTTTATTTCATTGAAAAACTTGACATCACCGAAGAAAAAGTTAGACTTGCAAAACATTGCAACTATTTTTTGGAAACCATGCAAAACGAAGAAAGCACTGGTAGAAAGCTTGGTTTTATTGCACAGGAAATAGGGCGAGAAATCAATACCATTGGCAGCAAATCAAATCATGCAGAAATTCAGAAAATTGTGGTAATGATGAAGGATGAACTCGAGAAAATCAAAGAACAGCTATTGAATATTTTATAGAATGCAGAATTTTGAATGCAGAATGCAGAGTTCAGAGTTATGAATGCAGAGTTCAGAGTTATGAATGCAGAGTGCAGAATTTTGAATGCAGAATGCAGAGTTCTGATTTTAGAATTCAGATTTATGAATGAAGGATTATTGAATTAATGGTTTTTAAAAATGAAAGAGGGTAAATTGGTGATTTTTTCGGCGCCAAGTGGTGCAGGTAAAACAACTATTGTTAAACGGATTCTTGCATTACACAATAATTTTGAATTTTCGGTATCGGCATGCAGCAGAGCCAAGCGAGAAAACGAAACCGATGGCAAAGATTATTATTTTATAACTGCAGAAGAATTCCGCCAGCGTATTGCAAAAAATGAATTTCTCGAATGGGAACAGGTGTACGAAAACAGTTACTATGGTACATTAAAATCAGAACTGCAGCGCATTTGGAATAAAGGACATCATGTAATATTTGACGTGGATGTTGTTGGCGGGTTAAATATTAAAAAATACGGTGGCGACAATGCACTGGCTATTTTTGTGATGCCTCCTTCGGTTGAAGAATTGCAAAACCGCCTTATCAACCGCGCATCTGAAACACCAGAAACATTAAAAAAACGAATTGACAAAGCAAAATATGAGCTTTCCTTTTCCGATAAATTTGATCAAATAATAATAAATAATAATTTAGAAAGAGCTGTTGACGAAGCCCAAAAACTGGTAACAGAATTTTTAGCTAAATAAATTATTTCCTATTTTACTTTGCCTTTATTCGATGTGTATATCGAGATAATGAGTGAATTGAAAGACCTGAATTATCAGCAAAAAGCAAAATCAAATTTCATCGAAAATTATTACCCTTAACGGTGAAATTTGGGTGTTAAATTTTTCAAAATCATGTTATTTATAGCCTTACCTTTGTGTTGAACAAAATAATTTTAAAATTTCAAAAATGGAAGAAACAATATTTCCCCAATATAATGACGTTCCAGCACAATATAATTTAATCGACCCTATCCAACAATCAGAATATCTTATTGATGGAGAAATTCATACATGGAAAGGAGCATTTCAAGATGTGTTTTCGCCGATTTATGTGAGAAAAAACGAAGAGCTTTCAAATTATATTGGGCATTATCCTTTAATGGAAAAAGAAGACGCATTAAAAGCTTTGGACACTGGGGTAAAAGCATTTAATCATGGCAATGGCGAGTGGCCTTCGATGTCGGTGGAAAAAAGAATTGAATGCATTAAAAAATTCATACTGCTCATGAAAGAACAGCGTGAAGAAGTTGTTAAACTTTTAATGTGGGAAATTGGAAAAAGTTTAAAGGACTCAGAAAAGGAATTTGACAGAACAATCGACTATATTAATGATACCATTGAAGCATTGAAAAACCTAGACAGAGAATCGTCGCGGTTTACAATTTCTCAGGGTATTATTGCGCAAATTAGAAGAGCACCGCTTGGTGTTGTTTTGTGTATGGGCCCTTTTAATTATCCGCTTAACGAAACATTTACTACTTTGATTCCCGCGCTAATAATGGGAAATACAATTATATTTAAACCACCAAAACTTGGTGTGCTTCTGCATTATCCGTTATTAAAGGCTTTTAAGGAAGCTTTTCCAAAAGGAGTGGTAAACACAGTTTATGGCGATGGACAAAAAATTATTGCACCGCTTATGGAGTCGGGAAAAATTGATGTTTTAGCATTCATAGGCTCAAGTAAGGTTGCAGATATATTAAAAAAGCAACATCCAAAGCCACATCGTTTAAAATGTGTTTTAGGTTTAGAAGCAAAAAATCCGGCAATAATTCTGCACGACGCCGATATTAGTGAAACAGTTAAGGAGTGCATCACAGGCGCATTATCGTTTAATGGACAAAGGTGTACTGCGCTTAAAATTATTTTTGTTCATGAGGAAATTGCCGATAGTTTTGTTAAGGCATTTTCAGCAGAAGTTGAAAAATTAAAAATTGGAATGCCTTGGAATGCCGATGTAAATATTACGCCATTGCCCGAGCCAAATAAAGCTGCTTATTTAACAGAGCTGATAAATGATGCGCAAAAAAATGGCGCAACCATCATTAATCCAAGAGGCGGAGAATATGATAAATCATGTTTTTTCCCAGCAGTGCTTTACAATGTAAACAGTAAAATGCGCATTTACCGGGAAGAACAATTTGGTCCAATTGTCCCTATTGTGAGTTATAACGATATTAATGAACCCCTCGAATACGTAATAAACTCTAATTACGGACAACAAGCCAGTATTTTTGGAAAAGATTCTGATCAAATTTCTACCTTAGTGGATACCTTGATAAATCAGGTTAGCAGAGTTAATGTTAATTCTCAATGCCAACGTGGACCAGATAATTTCCCGTTTACAGGCCGTAAAGATTCTGCCGAAGGCACATTGTCGGTCTCTGATGCTTTGCGTGTATTTTCAATCAGAACCCTTTTCGCAGCAAAGGAAAACGATACCAATAAAAAAATTGTCAGAGAAATTATAAAGGACAACAAATCTAATTTTTTGTCAACCGATTTTATTTTATAATACCAAAGCAAAA
>JBBQSF010000223.1:0-2869 GCA_038214085.1 Bacteroidales bacterium
CGAACGGAAATTCAGAAGAAGCCGTAACAGGGAGTTTTCCTTCAAATTTATCCGCTCCAAATATCATTTGGGCAGAATAAGCCTGAGTTATTTCATTGTCCTGATAAGAAACGATAATGGATTCAATATTATCTGAATTTGCAAAACGGTCTAAAATATATGGGTTTCCAAAAATATTCAGAATTATTTTTTTAGTTTTCCTTAAAGAATCAATAAAGTCGATATTTCTTTGACTTACTCCGAATTTAAAATTAGCTAAACTGCTTGTATTATGAATACTTACAATAATATAATCGTATTTATTCAAAGCTTTCAGCAAGGAATCAGACTTCACTTTTTCTGCATACTTTGGCAAAAAGAACTTATCCATTTTTCCATAGTTGAGGAGCATCCTCTGGAAAATGTTTTCTACTGAGTCGCCAATTAAAACAGTTGCTAAAGAATACTTTACAGGATCAGAAATAGGCAATAAATTATTTTTGTTTTTAACAAGTGTAATTGCTTTTTCAAATAACTGGTGCTGCAGATAAATATCTTCCGGCTGATTAAGGTCTTCATATAAATTTTCAATTTCAACAGGTTTGTATTTGTTCAATCCTGCACCATATTTATAAAGTAGTACCTTTTTGCATTTACTATCGATAAGTTCTTGCGGAATTTTCTTTTTCTCAACAGCCTTCATGATAGAATCAATCGTCTTTGGTAAATCCGGAGGAAGAATCAAAATATCGATTCCAGCCATTAATGCTTTAATTTCAGCAGTACCCGGTTTATAAAGGGAACTTACACCTTTCATATCCATGGCATCGGAAAACACAAGCCCTTTAAAATTCAGTTTTTCTTTAAGAAGAGTTGTAACAATTGGGAAAGACAAACTTGATACACTTTTTTTAGAAGAATCCAGCGCAGGAATGCACAAATGAGCAATCATTATGCTCTTTACACCTTCAGAAATTAATTTCTTAAAAGGGTATAAATCAACAGTATCAATAGCTTCTTTTGAATGATTTATTAAAGGCAACTCATAATGAGAATCAGTATCTGTATCTCCGTGTCCGGGGAAAT
Source organism: Bacteroidales bacterium (assembly GCA_038214085.1). Lineage (GTDB taxonomy): Bacteria > Bacteroidota > Bacteroidia > Bacteroidales > CG2-30-32-10 > JBBQSF01. Next base: position 1,066 of record JBBQSF010000223.1, read on the forward strand.
GCTTGGCACATGCAATAATGCCCTGATGCTGCATTCCGGCCATATATAATGAGCTTCTTTTTGTAACTTCAAATTTGTTTTCGCCAAAAGAACGACTGTTGATAACTGGATTTTTAGGATTGCTGTTAATATCAGCAACTGGCGCAAAATTTACATGTATTCCAAGCCTTAGGCACTGGTTACCAATAGATACACCCATTTTATAAATAAGGCTGTCGTTTTTTATGGCGCCCAAAGTTAATTGTCGCGGAAAAAGAATAGTACTGTCATAGCGCATTGAAACACCCCACTCCCCATCAATAGCAACCAATATAGGAACTATTGCAGATTGCTGCCAGTAATTGATCCAGTTTGCCTGAATTGTAGGGCTTCCTTTAAAAAAAGCGATTCCGCCCACCTTATAATCAATTATTTGCTTATTACTTTCAATAAAATTCTTTTTGTTTCCATCGGGATTCACCCTGATCATAATAAGTTGGGCGATTTTTTCCTGAAGAGTCAATGATTTAAATACAGAATCTACCCAAAGGGAATCGGGAGGTAATTTTTTTAAATTTTGACCGTTTAAATTTTGATTTGTTACAATTAACAAAAAGCCAATTATATTAACAATTGTATGCTTAAAATTCATTTTGTAAAAAATATTATGATTTTCTTAATACTCAGGTTTCAAAGATACTGATTTCTTTGATATTTTATTTTTCTTGCTAGTCATTTGAGCAAAAATGCTCTGATTGACACACAATTAACAAGCGACATTAAATATTAACAATTCATTGTTGAAAAATATATATTCATAGTAATATATTGACCATTCATAAATAAAGTATATTTGCACAAGAAATAAAAAAATTGAGTCTTTTAATTAACTTCAAGCGCTCAGCTGCAAAGAGAATATTATTGTTGTCGGCAGGATTGGCCTGGTCGATGTTGGGCTTTTTCATCTTATCTGATGGATTGAAAAATCTTGTTGAATACTCGCATCATCTTCAGTTTCATATTATGCTTGCATTTTTAGCAGGAGCTTTGGTTTACATTCTCCTGTTCAAAAGGGTTTCGGATAAACATGCAAACCATATTTACAGTATAAAAAAACGCATTTCATTTCAAATAGGAATGGATAATATAAAATCATATTTTTTGATAGGACTTGGCATTATCATTCTTCTTTATTTAAAAGAAAAAATGGTTTTACATCGTGTTGATTTATCTGTTATTACTATAATGTTTGGTCTATCATTATTCCTTTCTTCAATCCGCTTCTTTTATTTACTGGTATTTTTTCGCAAGTTTTACAAAAAATACTATATCGCTCAAAAATATATTTCACAATAATTTCTTAATTTCCGAAATTAATATCGATATTTGAATATTCAAATACTCCTTTTATGTCGCGAATAGTTCAATTATCAGAAGCATCAACCATTGGTTTGCATGGCATGGTACTTATAGCCCGCAGTAATGAAATGGTAAACGTAAATAAAATTGCCGATTTAACAGGTGCATCCAGAAACCATTTGGCAAAAGTAATGCAGCGCCTTGTCAAAGCTGGTTTTCTAAAATCTACACGTGGTCCTTCTGGTGGGTTTTTACTAAAAAAAGAAGCAGGCGAAATAACAATTCTTGAAATTTATGAAGCTATTGAAGGCACTATAGAAACAGAAGGTTGCCCAATGGAACAGCCCATTTGTCCCTTTGGCAAATGCCTACTTGGAAATTTCATAAAAAAAGCATCTGAAGATATTCGTTCAAACTTCAAAAGCTTAACTTTACAGGATTATTTATAACTCTTTTTCACACTGCT
>JBBQSF010000224.1:0-2864 GCA_038214085.1 Bacteroidales bacterium
TCTTTTTCACCCAAAACAACCAATTTTTCATTCATAATAGTTCTGTGCGAAATATGTGCAAGATTTCCGCATTTCATACATACTGCATGAACTTTGGTAACATATTCGGCGGTAGCAAGCAATGCAGGCATCGGCCCGAAAGGTTTTCCCAGAAAATCCATATCCAGTCCAGCAACAATAACCCTTACTCCCCTACTTGCAAGCTGATTGCAGACATTTACAAGTTCTGAATCGAAAAACTGAGCTTCGTCAACACCAATCACATCAACATCGTTCGCAAGCAGTAAAATATTCGATGATGACGGAACCGGAGTGGAAACAATGTAATTCTGGTCGTGCGACACCACTTTTTCTTCGTCGTAACGGGTATCAATGGCAGGTTTGAAAATTTCTACTTTTTGTTTTGCAATTTTTGCCCGCTTCAAACGTCTGATCAGTTCTTCCGTTTTCCCCGAAAACATCGAACCACATATAACTTCAATCCAGCCGCTGCGTTTTGAAGGATTTATTGAATTTTCCAAAAACATTTTTTACCCGTGTTTTAGATTCTTAGTATCTTTATTCGCTTTTTCAAAAATACACAAATTTCACAAAAATTAAAGAAAAACCGATCATGGAAAAAAAAGTAATTGCCGAAGAAATTTCTCATCTGCTTGAAGTAATCAATGAACAAAGCACTGTTATCAAATCATATCCCACCTACATCCCTCTGATTGAATTGGATATCGTTATCAATAACATCCGCAATCTGTACGAAAGATATTATGAACTTCAGAAATTAAATTCGCTCGATGCTCCCGTTTCAAAATATATCGATTCCCTTTCCGATAAATCAGAAATTGAAAATTCCTTGCAGCAAGAAATTAAAATAGCAGAACCCGAAATTATAAAAGAACCCGATTTTATCGTTTACGAACCCGAAATTCCTGTTCAGGAAGCCATAACTCAGATTACAGAAAAAACACCCGAACCGCCTGTTATACCTCATAAAAATATTGAATCAGTGCACGAAAAAACCGTTGCGCAAAAGGCAATGACTGAAGAAAAAATTAATCCGGTTGATATCGCCGAAATTATTGAAATTATTGCAGAACAAAAGGAATCTATATTTGAAAGAGTTGAACACGAAACCATTCAAAAAGAGCCAGTACTTGAATCCATTTCTGAACCTGCTGAAAAGAAAGGCAAGCAAAAGAAATCATCGCCCGATTTATTCTCTGCTCCTGTTACCTTGGCTGATAAGTATAAAGGAGAAAATAAATCGCTGAACGAAAGATTCTCCAATGGTGAAAAAAACGGGAAAACCATTGCCGATAAATTGCAGGAAAAGCCCATTAAAGACCTGAAAACTGCAATTGGTATCAATGATAAATTCAAATTCATCAATGAGTTATTCGATGGAAACCTGCAAGCTTACAATGATAATATTGGAAAACTTAACAGCTTCAATTCATTTGCAGAGGCCGGTTTATACCTTGATCAACTGAGAGAAGAGTATGGCTGGACCAACGAAAACGATTCCTTTGTGAAACTTAGTGATATGGTTATCCGCAGGTATTTATAGCATCTTTTTTTGTATCGCTTTTCCTTGAGTAAAACTTCATTTTATGATCTTGTTTTATAAAAATATTAAATTACTATTGTTTGTATTCACAATACTATTGGGATTTAAAAGCTCCTCGCAAGATCTCAATTATGTAAAAAAAATTGTTGATACGCTTACTTCCGAATCATTTAACGGTCGCGGTTATATAAGCAAAGGCGATAGTCTGGCTGCAAATTATATCAAAAATGAATTTGAGAAATCAGGGCTTACAGCATTTCCTGCAGGATGGTTTCAACCTTTTGCAATAAACGTAAATACCTTTCCCGAAAAAATCAGTCTGAGCATAGGCAAAACCCAATTGATTCCTGGCAAAGACTATATGATTGCATCCTCAAGCCCAACGCTTAAAGGTACTTTTAAAACATTTTTGATCGACAGTACCAATGCCGCTTCGGTTGAAGGATTTAAAAAAATTCTTTTAAATGATTTCTCATCGCTATTTGTAATTATTGATACCAAAGGCATTCACGATAAAGACATTTTGAACCTGCTGAATATTCTACGAAGTGATAATGTTTTAAAAAGCAAGGGTATTGTTTATCTTTCTGATAAAAAGCCAATTTGGGGGCTGGCAGAAAGCTCTGAAGTTGAAGGCTGGGTGACAGTAAGCATGCTACGGAATGCATTTGTAAAAAACTCAAAAAAAATCAGCATTGATGTAAAAAACTCCTTTTTAAAAAATTATATAACATCAAATGTTATTGCCACAATAAAAGGAAAAATCGAGCCCGATTCGTTTATTGTATTTACTGCTCATTACGACCACCTCGGTAAAATGGGTCCCGAAGTAATGTTTCCCGGAGCAAATGACAATGCAAGTGGTACAGCAATGTTGCTAGATATGGCAAAACACTATGCAATGCCTGAAAATGCGCCCGATTATTCCATTGCGTTTATTGCAACAACAGGCGAAGAGCTTGGTTTGCTTGGTGCAGATTATTATTCAAAAAATCCGTTTTTCCCGTTGAAGCAAATTCGTTTTTTAATAAACCTAGATATGGTAGGTACCGGCGACGATGGAATTAAAGTAGTAAATGCAACTATTTATGGAAAAGAATTTAATTTGCTTGATTCTATTAACAATCAGGATCACCTACTCAAAGTTATTGCAAAACGTGGCGAAGCAGCAATAAGCGATCATTACCCTTTTTACAAAAATGGAGTAAAATGCTTTTATATTTATACACTTGGAGGTATAAGCGAATACCATAATCAGAAAGATATTTTCGCCACTCTTCCGTTCACTAAATATACTGAC
>JBBQSF010000225.1:0-2835 GCA_038214085.1 Bacteroidales bacterium
CTGTTTGAGATGTTGAATCGGTTTTCGCAGATTGCGAACATGCCGAAAAACCAACAAGGGTTAGAATTAAAAAAGTATTTAGAATTTTCATGTTTATTTTATTGAAAAAAAAACCGGTAAAATTACCGGCTAAAATTAATATTTTTTTAGGATTATTTTTTTCTCATCAGCGTAAGTGCTGTAGATTTTCCATATCCATAGTGGAAGGGAATTGTTTTAATTTTTTCTTCTTCGTAGGCTTTTTTCAAATCTTTTTCAAAACGGTTTGCAAACATTTCAATTGGTCCGTTGTACGATCCATAAAGCTGAACATTCCATTTTGTTTTGTCAATAAATTTGTATGCAATACCGGAATCGTCCTGAAGTATGGCTTTACTTTTACTGAAAATTAAATTTCGGATGGTTGCAAAATAGGAATTATGCATCAGGTATGAAGCCGATTTCAGCATGGTAACACAGTTTGCATCAATATTATTTAAATAATTTCTGGAATTGCTGTTTTTGGCAATAGCAGCATCAATAACGTTAAGTGAAAAATATTCAACAGTTTTAATTTCGGTTTTTCCTTTTTCTACAAAAGTAATTTCAGCGCCGTGGTTGTAGCTGGCTTCACCTTTAAGATTTTTGAATTCTTTTAAATAAACAATCTTGCCAGCAGTATCTAATTCGAATGGTTTTACGTCAACTATTTCGTGACCAGTGCGTGCGATAAAAAGCAATACCACAGGCAAGGAACCTTTTAACAATTCTGTATTGAATTCAACATTCATATCAATGGTTTTGAAAAAGCTAAGATTCAAAACATCAGCAATAGAATTGTTTAGTTCGTTAAATAACTTAGCATATTTTTCTTTTGAAATTTTAGCTACATCAGGAACTTCTCCAACAGGTTCCAATCCAAACATGATATATTTTTTCGCATGTGGAAAAAAGGTATTTACATGAAGATAATCAGGTCCGCTGAAAGGGTAAAAAACCGTTTTTAAATCTTTATTTAAATCAGCTATTTCTGTTGCTGACCAAGCAGTAATACTGGCCAAGCGTTTGCGTCCCATACGTGCAAAGCTCGAATCCATTGATGCCTGATATGATTTAAAAGCGTTGTCCTGAGTAATTGCATATACTTCGCTCTTTTCATCAACGGGCATTCCCGCTAAAACTTTAGCAATATCCGTAAATTTTTTACTGATTTTAACAGTGTCTTTTTTAACTGTTTTAACGGTGTCTTTAGTGTCACCGTCGGTTTTTGTTTTGTTGCCGCCGCATGACATTACAGCAATTGCAAAGAATGCAGCTAAAACTAAAAAAAATGATTTTTTTATCATAAGATTATAATTTAAGAATGATTTTCGGGTAAAGGTTTTTGTTTTGAATAGTGGCGACTGATAAAATATACAATCAAACCAATAATAATAGTTCCCAATCCAGCAAGCGATTCCATTGGTTTTCCTTTGATTACAAAATAGAGAATCCAGATGTTAAGCACAAGAAAAATAAAGGGAGTAACAGGATATCCCCAAGCTTTGAAAGGGCGTGGGAGTTTGGGTTCCTTAATGCGAAGAATGAAAAGTCCTAGAACGGTAAGTGTTGTAAAAAGGCTAAGGGTAAACCCAAGATAGGTAAGCACGACATCAAATGTGGAAGTAAAAATAAGCACCAGTGCAATAATGGATTGCAGCGCAATTGCAATAACTGGAATTCCTTTTTTGTTTTTTCTGGCAAAGAATTTTAGGGCAGATAAATCTTCACCAATTACCATGGTAACGCGTGGTCCGGCAAAAACCATTGAACTTATTGTTGAAATTAACAGCAGTGAAATTACAAGCGACATTATATTTCCGCCCGTGCTGCCCAATATTTTAACTGCAGAAAGCGAACCGATTTCAATTACCGGATTTCCCTGTGCATCCTGCATTTCGGGAATAGGAACGGAATATAGAAATACGAAATTCAGCAGTATATACAAACACATTACTATAAGTGTTCCCCATAAAATGGAACGAGGAAGATTTTTTTGCGGTTGTTTAATTTCGCTGGCAATGTATGCAGAAGCATTCCAACCGGAATAGGCATAAGAAACAAAGATGAGTGAAATGGCAAAGCCAGCACTCCATATTTCGTTGAATGAATTTTCGACAGGCAACACGCTAATGGCTTGATGTTCGCCGAAAATAAATCCGCATGCAATAAAAACAAGAATCAACAGCACTTTTATACCGGTTACAATATTCTGGAAACCGCCGCCAACTTTTAAGTTTGTAGAGTGTATTATGGTAATGAGCAACACAACTATGGCACCGACCCAGGCTTTATCAAATTGCGGGAAAACAGTTGTAAAATATCCACCCAAAGCCATTGCTGCAAGCGCAATTGGAGCGGCAAATCCAACCACTACCGAAACCCAACCCGATAAAAATCCGACAGCGGGATGATAAATGCGGGAGAGATAAGTGTATTCGCCGCCCGAACGGGGAATTGCAGCTCCAAGTTCGCTGTACGACAGTGCACCGCATAAAGCAATTACACCGCCCACAACCCAAAGCATCATTAATGCAAAAACAGATTTTGTGCCCAGCACCTGAAAGCCGAGGCTGGTAAAAACACCAGTTCCAACCATGTTGGCAATAACCACAGCCGTTGCGGTGATAACACCAATTTTAATGAGATTTTCTTTGTTCATTATCAGGTTTTAAATACCAATTTTCTTTCTGTACTATTTTTTTGAAAACAATAAACACAAAGCCAATCGGCATATGCTAACCTGTTTTTTCTAATTCGATTATTTCCTTTAAAAAAAAGATTGGAATAAAGCGGTGCAAAGTAACAAAAAATTAG
>JBBQSF010000226.1:0-2815 GCA_038214085.1 Bacteroidales bacterium
GGGTGGTTTGTATTTATATCGGCTTGAGAGTAATGGTATCGTTTTGTTTTCTGGGAAAATTGTGGTGGCTAAATGATATTATCGGAATTAACAGCGAACATAAAAAAACGTTGAAAATGGTGATGGAGTAAGAATTTAACAATTACACAAAAGGTTTGTACATTTTACGGAATTGAAATTAATAGCGTGATGAAGGAATAGAGAAAATCAAGTATTTTTACAAAAGATAGTTATAGCCAAATAAACAGTTTCATAATTTACAAGAATGCGCAAAAAATGCTGAAAAAAATATTTTTTGGTTTTTTTATCTCAATTGTCTTCAACAGTTTGGGTTTGGCACAAAACTTAGTGCCAAACCCAAGTTTTGAAGACATTGTTACCTGCCCTAATTGGTATGGGCAAATTGACTATACAAAATATTGGTATTCAGCATCTGCAGCAGGGACACCTGATCTTTTTAATAATTGTAACCTCAGTATTTTCGGTGTGCCAAATAATTACTGTGGATACACTTATGCACAGGAAGGATCTTCGTATGTTGGAATAGCTTGTTATTATAAGACATATTATAATGCTCGTGAAATTATTCAAGTTCCATTAATTAGTAGCTTGATAAAAGATAAAAAGTATCGCTTATCATTTTATATTAAATTAGCACATGTGGGTAGTATGTATGCTGTTAACAGTATTGCCAGCATAATTTCTGAAAATCCAATATTTTTCACATCAGATAGTTTGAAAAAGTATCCTCCACAAATAATTTATAATGATTCTGTACTTGAAGATTCCATTAACTGGCAAAAAATTACAGGAGAATTTATTTCTATTGGAAATGAGAAATTTATTTCTATTGGAAATTTTTTATCAGATGAAGAATTAACTATTAATCTTGTTAACAATCAGGCTACATATCCTTCAGCTTATTACTATATTGACAACGTAAGCTTAATTATTTTATCATCCGATTCAACTGACACTGCAAATCTTGATCAAACATTCAATGTTTATCCAACTTTAACAAACGATTTGATCTACTTGGATTACAGCAATATTGCAATAAACAACACAAGGTTTATATTAATGGATATTTGTGGTAGAAAAGTAAAAGAAGTTAAAATTGAAAATTCAACTGAAAAAATTGCAATAAGTACAGCCGGTATTGCGGGTGGTTTGTATTTATATCGGCTTGAGAGTAATGGTATCGTTTTGTTTTCTGGGAAAATTGTGGTGGCGAAGTGATGGTTCCGAATCAACGGCAAACTTAAAAAAACTTTGAAAATGGTGATGAAGTAATTTAAAGAAAAGAGCAAATTGCAAATAGCAAATAGCAAATTACAAATTGCCAATTACAAATTGTAAATTACAAATTACAAAGTAAATTGATTGAATTTTTTCTGCGGGAATCTGCGTCCCGAAAGCTGTCGGGACTGAGGGAAAAAGAGTTTTTAGATTAATCTTTTCAGATTTTTGAATTTTCCAATACCAATAACAAATTACAAATTACAAATAGCAAATTGTTTGAATTTTTTTCTGCGGGAATCTGCGCAATCTGCGGGAAAAGAGAGTGTTCAATAACCTGTGTCAATTTTATACAGCATCAGAATTGACGGTGTGTTGAAGCAAAGCAAGAAAATGGTGGTAGAGTAATTTTTAGCAAATCACAAAAAACAAATAGCAAATTACAAACAAATTACAAATAACAAATTACGAATTACAAGTAACAAATAATATAAAGCAAAAACCAAATTAAAAAATCAGCACAGCAACTCCATCACCACCATCCATACCATTGCTGCAATGCCTGTTTCAATAGCGCTTTCGTCAACATCAAAAGTGTTGGTATGCAAATTGGTAACTGCAGAATTTTCTTTTTTGGTGCCTAAACGGTAAAAACACGAAGGTCTTTCGGCAGCAAAATAAGCAAAATCCTCAGCAGTGAGGCGCATTTCGAGGGGAAGAACATTCTCTCTCCCCAGCATGTCAATTGCAGAATCCAGCACCCTGGAAGTTAGCTCAACATCGTTGTTCAAAAAAGGGTACCCATGAGCTATAAGCAATTCGCACGAAGCGCCATATTTTTCTGCAATTTCATTACAAATGTTGCGGATTATTTCGTGTGCTTTTTTTCGCCATGTTTCATTATATGCTCTTAAAGTGCCGTCGATGCTCACAAAATCAGGAACAATATTGGTTCTTCCATCGCCTATTATTCGTCCAAACGTAAGCACATACGCATCGGCATCATGACTTTTATCTTTAAAAAAAGTATTAAGTGCGAGAAGTATTTCAGCTGAAACAAGTAATGGATTTATTACAAGTTCGGGTGTTGCAGCGTGCCCACCTTTACCTGTTACAGTGAGGTAAAGCTCATCCGTAGAAGCCATATATTTTCCTGCCTTAAACCCAACTTTCCCGCTTTCGAGTGTTGGCAGCACATGCATCCCAATAACATGATCGACATGAGGATTTTCAAGCACACCTTGTTCAATCATTTTAATGGCACCACCGGGAAATTTTTCTTCCGAAGGTTGAAAAATAATTTTTATGGTTCCTTTTAATTCGTCTTTAATTTCGTTTAGAACTCTTGCAACGCCTAACAAACAAGCCATGTGCACATCGTGTCCGCAGGCATGCATAAAACCTTCGTGAGTAGATTTATACGAAATATCGTTAGCTTCAATAATTGGAAGTGCATCCATATCGGCACGCAGCGCAATTACCTTTCCTTTTTCACGGGATTCAATTGTTCCAAGAATTCCTGTTTTTGCAATACCACTGTTAAAAGGAATTCCATATTCCTTAAGCTTTTCGCAAA
>JBBQSF010000227.1:0-2761 GCA_038214085.1 Bacteroidales bacterium
AAAATAATTCATTTTTTTCTTGACTTTTAGAAAAAAAAAGTTGTAATTTTACCATCTGGTTAAACCAAATAATTAAACAAAAAGGTTAAAAGCAATGGTAACCATTGATAAAAGTACAGAAAAAGCAATTCTTGATGCAGCAAAACAAGTTTTTCTTGAAAAAGGATTTGACGGTGCACGCATGCAGCATATTGCTGATAAAGCCGGACTGAATAAAGCTTTGATACATTATTACTTTAGAACCAAGGAGAAGTTATTTGATGCTATTTTTCAGGAAGCTTTCCAAAAATTTTTGCCGGTAATTGCTGAAAGTTTTTCGGCTGATATGCCAATCAATAAAAAAATTGATGTTTTTGTGGATACATATCTTGATATGCTATTGCAAAATCCACATTTGCCTGTTTTTATTCTTCACGAAATCAATCGGGCTCCCGAAAAACTGCTCAGTCATATTAAAAACTCAGGAGTTAACCCTGAAATTTTAGCTCAAAACGTAAATGCTGAAATAGCTCAAGGCAAAATTAGATCTGTTGATTTCCGACATTTTTTTGTTAACATGATCGCTTTATGCATATTTCCTTTTGCAGCAAGACCTATTATTCAAGGCATTTTTTTTAGCAATAATCCCGAAGATTTTGATGCGTTTTTGGCAGAACGGAAAGATGTAATTAAAAAGTTTTTAAAAGAATCTCTAGAACCCATTAATCTCTAGTTTTTTATGAAAAAATTATCATTTATTTTGATTTGTTTTTTATTGAAAAGCATGTTAGTGCTTGCACAGGATACACTTACGCTTGAAACCTGTCAGCAAAAATCGCTCGAATTTTATCCAAGCCAAAAGCAAAAGGAATTGATAAATTCCATTTATGTATTGAAAGCAAAAACGCTGGATATTAATTATTTGCCTCAAGTTTCGCTCAACGGACAGGCTACATACCAGTCGGATGTTACCCAAGTAAATCTCCCAATTCCAAATATTACAATGCCTTCGCTCGATAAAGATCAGTATAAAATATATTTTGATGTTTCGCAGGTATTATATGACGGAGGAACAACCAAAACACTCAAAACACTTAATGATTTATCAGCACAAGTTGAGCAAAAAACACTTGAAATTGAATTATATAAAGTTAAAGAAAAAGTAACAGCACTTTATTTTTCAATAATTCTTGTGCAGGAAAATGTTAAATTGTTAAACATAATTAAAGCAGAAATTCAATCCAAATTGCTTAAAGTAGAATCAGGTGTTAAAAACGGAGTACTTACCGAATCAAATGCCGATATTTTAAATGCTGAAATTTTAAAAATTGAACAACAGGTAATGGAAGCAAAAAGCAGTATTGATGCTGGATATATAATGTTAGGCGATTACATGAATATTGTTGTTGATTCCAAAACAGTTTTAAAAATACCGGCTCAAAATATTACAAGCACTGATTTTTCTAATAGCAGGCCCGAAGCAGTACTTTTTGAAAATCAACAGAAAAAGCTTGAATTTTCTAAAAAACTGTCCGATGTAAAACAACGACCAAAGCTTGCTGCTTTTGGGCAGGCAGGTTACGGAAAGCCAGGGTTAAATATGTTTTCTTCGACCTTTGATTCGTATTACATGGTGGGAGCAAAACTTTCGTGGAGTTTTTTGAACTGGAATCAAAAGAAAAACGATGTTAAAATAATTGATTTACAAAACAATATGTTAACTGCTCAAAAAGAAACTTTTGATCTTGGTGTAAAAATCTTACTTCAAAAATGTATGGCCGATATCGAAAATTACAAAAATCAACTTTTAAAAGATGAGGCTATCATTGAATTAAGGACAAAAATAGTGAAAGCGGCATCATCGCAATTAGAAAATGGTGTAATAACCGCTACCGAATATTTAACCGAATTAAATGCGCTTACCACTGCCAAGTTAAATTATGAAACGCACAAAATTAAGTTGGTTAAAGCACAATTGGATTATATACTTACAAAAGGAAATTAATAATACAAAAATATAAATGATGAAAAGAGCTTTATTACCCATACTTTCGGTTGTTTTATTGGCTTCATGTTCAGGCGATAAAAACAAATCCGACGCATACGGAACATTTGAAGCAACTGAAATTACCATTTCGGCAGAAAATCCGGGGAAAATTATCAAGCTATCAATAAAAGAAGGCGATTCGTTAATTGCAGGCGATACCGTTGGCATTATTGATACCGTGCAATTGGTTCTGAAGCGGGATGCTTTGGTGGCTCAAAAAAAAGGATCTTCGAGCAAGGCCCAATACATCAGTTCGCAAATCGATATTTTAAAAGAACAAAAAAAGACATCCGAAACGGAAAAGGCAAGATTGGAAAAACTGTTTAAAGATGGCGCCGCAACAAGCCAGCAAATCGACTTAATAACCGGACAAATAAGCGTTTACGAAAAACAAATATTATCCATTCAAACAACAAATGCCCCGGTACTTAATGAGCAAGAGTCCTATTCAAAACAAATTGAACAAGTTCAGGATATGATAAATAAATGTTATATGATTAGTCCTGTAAAAGGAACGGTTTTAAACAAGTATGCCGAGCAAGGCGAAGTGACAGATCAAGGTAAGGCGCTTTTTAAAATTGCTGACCTGAATCAAATGTATTTGCGTGTATATGTGAGTGGTGCGGTATTATCAAAAATAAAAATTGGGCATAAAGTAGATGTTTTTTATGATAAAGATGCCGATGAAAATGATAAAATAGAAGGAACCGTATCGTGGATATCATCTACTGCCGA
>JBBQSF010000228.1:0-2650 GCA_038214085.1 Bacteroidales bacterium
GTTTACCTGCTTTAAATGTTACAACTATGGGAATTGATGCAAACAGTAATTTATTTCTTGGATATAATGTAAGTGGTTATGGTACTTTATATCGGTCAATCAACAGAGGGAATTCATGGTCGGTGGTTTCAGGTTCTTTATCAACCAGCCCTTTCTATGGTTATTGCTGTGCAGCTAACGGGCAAATTTATTTAGGCGGTTCAGGCATTTATAAATCAACCGACAATGGAAATACATGGTTGGATATGAATCCCGGTCTGGATGCAAGAAAATCATTGATGTCATTTAAAGCAGCATCAGATGGAAAATTATATGTAGCTACCGCATTTTCGGGTGTGTGGCGATCAAATGATAATGGTCAAACATGGCAACAAAAAAATACTGGAATAACAACAACCTATTCTACACAGATAACATCAAATGCTGCAGGCGATCTGCTTTACAGCGCTTATATTCCCGGAACAACAAATCGAGGGGTGCTTTTCCGTTCCACCAACAAAGGAGATTCATGGACAGAGGTTGCCTCGAACGGAACAGACCGTTACACCAAAATTAAGCAACACAACGCTGATACAATATGGGTTGCAGGAAGATTTGGCGGTCCGGTATTGTCCTACTCAGTTGACAATGGCGCAACATGGGTGAATCATAGCATTCCTTCATTTTCTGCAATTTGGGATATTGAGTTTAATTCAGCATCAACTATTTTTCTTGGGAGTGAATCAGAAGGCATCACCCGCTCGACCGATGGTGGATTTACATGGACAGAAGGTGTTGGAAACTCCATTCCATGGTACGGCAATGTTATTGAAGTAGAACTTGATGCTTCCGGATATCTTTTTGCAGGAACGGACTGGTATACACATATGCTTTGGTATTCGGAACCAGGAAGTAACGGGGATGCATGGACAGAGTTTCTTGACCCTGACTTGCATGGCTTATCGGATATCTATGATCTGGTTTTTGACAACAATAACAATGCATATATGGCAACAGGCAATGGGTATTTTGATCCGGTATATATGGCTGCAAATTCAGCATGGAATGCAAATACCGATTGGGTATCCGTTTCAACAGGATTGCCATCGGTTGCTGCTGCTGCAGAATTTGGATTTGACCCGGCAGGTTATATGTACACTGCCTTTTATTCGTCAGGAAAAGAAGGCGGTTTGTATCGCAGCACTTTGCCTGTAAATGGAATTGTTACATCAGCAAGTGAAAATAATTCCCAAAGTTTACATGCAAACATTTTCCCTAATCCTTCCAGAAATATTGTATCTATTGAAGTTTCACAACTTTTTCCTGAATCCAAAACTTTAATTGAGATTATAGATATAAACGGAAAACTTCTGAAAAGTCTGCCTGCTAAAGAAACTCAAACTGAAATATCTGTTTCAGAACTTCCTTCTGGAATTTATATTTTCAAAATCAGCAATGAAAAAAGCATTGTTGTAAAGAGGGTAGTAAAGGAATAGCAAATTTTCAACACATATCATTTGAAATATTTAGGAAAGTTTTGAAATAATAAGATCAAGACTTTCTTTTTTTTTGCCTAAATTTGACTGTTATCTATTGCACTTCCTGTTTAAATTTCCATGAAAATAATAAAAAGCAATCGTTATGAAAAAAATAATAATACTATTTGCATTTGCAATAATAGCAATACTGCCACTTTCGGCCCAAACAACTACTGCAAATGATTTTATCGGCCGCTGGAGCTCCACTGAAACAACCGCTCAAATGGTGATTTGGAAGGATGTTGATGGCTCTTTTCAAATGGTGGTGTGGAATAAAAGCGATGGCGAAGAACTCGAAATAAGCAATTTAAAAGTGGAGAATACTGTATTAACCACAACGCTCACAACCATTTCTACCAAATGGGTGATACAATGCACTTTTACCATAACTGATTCTCGAAATTTAAGAGAAGAAATCTCCGGAAAAACTGAATCTACGCTGTATTGGAAAAAGATGAAGTAATATTAAAAAATCTAAAAAATATTTTTCATTTTTCCCCATTCCATTCCCTAAAAAACTGATCCAGATAATCGACCATAAACTGGTGACGCGTTTCAGCAATTTGCCTGCCTGTTGCGGTGTTCATGCGATTCTTGAGCAATAAAAGTTTTTCGTAAAAATGATTAATGGTAGGGGCTTCGCTTTTTTTATACTCTTCTTTTGTCATTTGAAGTTCTGGTTTAATCTCAGGATTGTAAATTTGCCTATTCTTATAACCTCCGTAATTAAAAGTACGTGCAATGCCAATGGCTCCAATAGCATCCAGTCTGTCGGCATCCTGCACTACTGCTAGTTCCTGTGAATGAAAAGTCTGTTCAAAATTCCCGCCTTTAAATGAAATGTTTTTGATGATGTTGAGAACATGTTCAATAATTACTCGTTCAACTTCAAGGCTTTTTAGAAAATTATTTGCTTTAATGATACCAATTTCCTCATCGCCATTGTGAAATTTTGAATCGGCAATATCATGAAGCAATGCAGAAAGTTCCACAATAAAAATGTCGGCATTTTCTTTATATGCAATTTTTTTAGAAAGATTCCAAACCCGCTGTATGTGCCACCAATCATGGCCTCCCTCGGCATGCGCTAATTCTTTTTTTACAAAAGAAATGGTTTCTGAAATTATTTCCTG
>JBBQSF010000229.1:0-2589 GCA_038214085.1 Bacteroidales bacterium
AACCACAACACTTTTGCATTTATATTCTGAATTTCCTTCCACAACAACAGATGCAATAATATCATCATCTCTCTTCAAATCTATAACACCCGAATTACAATGAATATCAACGCCAAGTTTTTTGTTCCATTCAACAAGTGCGTCCACAATATCAATTGCTCTGTTTGATCGCGTAAAATAATATTCTTCATCCTCCACATCCATTGGTACACCTATGCCTTCGATAAAAGAAACCAATTGCGAAGAAAACATTTTTGAAAAAGAATTTCGTAAAAACCGACTATCAGGACCAATATGCTTCAAGAATTCGGCCATTGGCGCAGTGTTGGTAAGGTTACACCGTCCATTACCAGTAATCATTAATTTCCTTCCCGGTTTATTCATTTTTTCGAGCAACAATACTTTTGCTCCACACTCTGCAGCTTTCCCAGCAGCCAAAAGACCTGCAGGTCCTGCACCAATAACTATCACATCGTAGGTTTGCATCTCTATTTATCTTTTTCTCCCGGATTGCTTGTTTTTTGCTTTTTGAAGACTATTGTTACCTGAAAAGCTTCCTTTTATATTTAATAACTTTGTAGCAATATCTGTTCTACCAATGCTTTGAAGCAATTTAAATATTTCATTTTGCAATTCCTTTTTATACCAAAAGAAAAATGAGTTTTGATCTTTGCGCTCTTTTATTGTTTTAGAACTATATACTGGTTTTAGGGTGTAAGGATGAACGCCTGTGTAATAAATAACTGTAGCAAGCGTCATTGGAGTTGGAGTGAAATTTTGCACTTGCTCAAGTCGGTATCCAAGTTCTTTTGTAAGTACCGCGAGTTCTGCCATATCAGCCATTGTACAAGCCGGGTGACTTGAAATAAAATATGGTATTAGTTGCTGGTTCAAGCCATACTTGCGACAAGTTTCATCAAAAAACTTTTTAAAGGAAACAAATTTTTCGAAACCTGATTTACGCATAATTTCTAGTACATGTTCAGAACTGTGTTCCGGCGCCACTTTTAGCCTTCCAGAGACATGGTATCGTATCAATTCCTCAGCATATTTAGTCAATGCATTTTTTTTATCTTTTTCACTATCTTTGTTTTGAAGCATGTCGTAACGTACGCCACTCCCTATTGTAGCCTTTTTCACAGCTGAATGCTCACGAACTTTTTTATAAATTTCGAGCAAGGGCTTGTGATCAATATTAAGGTTTTTACAAATTATTGGATAAATACACGATGGCTTTCTGCATGTTGCACATATAGATTTATCAAGGCCTTCCATGCGATACATATTTGCCGATGGGCCTCCAAGGTCGCTAATTTGACCTTTAAAATCAGGCAATTTCGTTAATTCTTCCAGTTCTGCAAAGATGGATTTTTCTGAACGGCTTGAAACAAATTTTCCCTGATGCGCCGAAATTGTACAAAAACTGCAACCACCAAAGCATCCGCGATGCAGGTTTATTGAAAATTTTATCATTTCATACGCAGGAATCGGCTCTTTTTTAAAGTACTTTGGGTGTGGCATTCGGGTATATGGTAAGTCAAAAGAAGCATCAATTTCCTTTTGATTCAGTGCTGCAAATGGGGGATTTACAACAAGTGTTTTTTCTTCCACTTTTTGTGTGATTTGCTTATCCGAAATACTGTTTGATTCTTCCTCAATCACCCGAAAATTTCGGGCATAATTGACTTTGTCCTTAACACAGTTTTCATAAGAAAATAATTCCAGTTTATGCCAATCATCCTTTACTTGAATGATTTCATCTTTATCTGCAATGAAAGCAGTTTGAGGAATATTTCTAATTTCAGCAAAAGGAATATTTTGCTTCAGCAAATTCAATAATGATCTCAAAGCCTTTTCACCCATACCATAAAGAAGCATATCGGCGCCACTTTCCAGCAATATCGGCTTCATCAGTTTATCACTCCAGTAATCATAATGAACAAATCTCCGGAGTGATGCTTCAATTCCGCCAATAATAACGGGGGTTTCGGGATACAGTGATTTCAATATTTTTGTATAAACAATAGTAGCATAATCGGGTCGAAAACCTGATTTTCCGCCGGGTGTATATGCATCATCTGAACGCAATCGTTTATTTGCTGTGTAATGATTAACCATTGAATCCATACAACCAGCGGTAACACCAAAAAACAAACGAGGTTTTCCAAATTTTTTAAAATCGCGTAAGTCGTCTTTCCAGTTTGGTTGAGGAACTATTGCAACCCTAAGCCCTTCCTTTTCAATAATACGGCCAATCACAGCAGTTCCAAACGATGGATGATCCACATAAGCATCACCTGAAACAATAACCACATCAAGCTCTTCCCACCCTCGTGAATCGGTTTCTTTTTTGGTAATGGGGAGCCAATTGGTAATACTGAAATTATTTGCCATTGCGGATAAATAGTTCTAACAAATGCAAAGGTAGGAAAAGAAATACGTTTTTATACACAAGAAAGCAACAGGTGTTTTATACCGAATGGCTAACATGATAATCAAAACAATTTAAAAAGTAATTGTTTTGAACTGTTAGTCCATCGGCATAACCAAACCAGACAAAATATTTCATTTTAATCATCATGTTGGCGG
>JBBQSF010000230.1:0-2571 GCA_038214085.1 Bacteroidales bacterium
ATGCAAATACGTGCTCAAATATCAATGGTTTTAAATCTGGACAAGTGTATCGGTTGTCATACTTGTTCGGTTACATGTAAAAATGTATGGACTACACGTAAAGGTGTTGAATATGTCTGGTTTAATAATGTTGAAACCAAGCCCGGCATAGGTTATCCCGACGATTGGGAAAACCAGCAGCGATGGAAAGGGGGATGGAAACTTGACAAAAAGCAGCTCAAATTACAAATGGGAAGCAAAGTTAATATTATGAAAAATATTTTCGCCAATCCCATTTTGCCTTTAATTGACGATTATTACGAGCCCTATACTTTTAACTATTCTATATTACACAAAGGTTCGAAATTTAAAACACCTCCTTCTGCCCGCCCCTATTCGATGCTTACCGGCGAAAAAATGGAAAAAATTGAAAAGTCGGCCAATTGGGAAGATAATTTAGGAGGATCATTTGAAAAACGAAGCAAAGAGAAAAATTTCGACGACATTCAAAAAGATATTTACGGTGAGTTTGAAAACTCATTTATGATGTACATACCTCGCCTTTGCGAACATTGCCTTAATCCCGCCTGTGTTGCTGCATGCCCATCAGGAGCCATATATAAGCGAGATGAAGATGGCATTGTACTTATCGATCAAAGTCGTTGCAGAGGCTGGAGGCAATGTGTGAGTGCTTGTCCGTACAAAAAAGTATATTTCAATTGGGAATCCAAAAAATCAGAAAAGTGTACTTTGTGCTATCCTAAAATTGAAGTTGGTGAACCTACCATTTGCAGCGAATCTTGTGTAGGTCGAATTCGCTATATTGGAGTTATGCTTTATGATGCCGATAGAATTCTTGAAGCTGCATCTACAAATAACAATCAGGATTTGTATGGGGAGCATCTAAATATTTTCCTCAATCCTAACGATCCTGAAATTATTGAAGAAGCCAAAAAGCAAGGCATTCCACACAACATGTTGGAAGCAGCAAAAAATTCACCCATATATAAAATGGCAATTGAATGGAAAGTAGCTTTTCCTTTACACCCTGAATATCGCACGTTACCAATGATTTGGTATATTCCATCGTTATCGCCCATTGTTAATGCTGCCGAAAGTGGTAAAATTGGAAAGAACGGCATTTTGCCTGATGTAGAACAATTGCGCATTCCCAATAAATATTTAGCCAATCTTTTTACGGCAGGCGATGAAGCACCCATTAAAGATGCACTAAAAAGAATGCTTGCCATGCGGGCTTTTATGCGAAGCAAAACAGTGGATCATGAATTGAATACAGAAGTGCTTGAAGGAACTGGTTTAACACCGGAACAAGTAGAGGAAATGTATCACCTTATGGCAATTGCCAACTACGACGACCGTTTTGTAATCCCAACATCACATAAAGAATATACCAATGATGCTTTTGGAATAAAAGCTTCCTGTGGTTTTTCAGATGATGGTGGATGTGGAAATGATGAACACAAAAATCTATTTGGAGGATTTTAAAGATGATAAAAACCTATAAAATATTATCGCTTTGTTTGTCGTATCCCAACGCTGACTTGCAATTATTTTTATCGAAAGTTAAAAATGAACTGCAAAAAGAAGTCCTGCTGAACGAAGAAAATATAGAAGGCATGACAAAGTTTGTTAATTATTTTAAAAATATGGATTTAACCGACTGGCAGGCACAATATGTTCAACTGTTCGATAATTCACGCAGTGCATCATTACATCTTTTTGAGCATATTAAGAGTGACTCAAAAGATCGGGGGCAAGCCATGGTTGATTTGATGGAATACTATAAAGAAGGTGGTCTGGAACTTTCCGCCAACGAATTACCAGATTATCTCCCCGTTTTTTTGGAATTTTTATCAACGCAAGAAATTCAAAAAGCAGCCGAACTTCTTTCCGAACCTATCCATATCATTGCACGAATAAACAAGGCTTTATCAGAAAAGCAAAATCCGTATAGCTATATTTTTTCGGCAATTGTTTCACTTTCGTCACAGCAGCCTAATGAGAAAGAAACTGCTGTAATTATTTCAAACGAAAAACCGTTGGATTTGGATGCGGAATATGACGAAGCCCCCGTTGAATTTGGTGCAGATAATTCATGTAACATTTGTAATTAAACTTTTTTATTATGGAAAATTATTTGAATAATTTTTTATTTACCTATTTGCCACACATCGCATTTGCAGTATTTTGGTTTGGAACAATAATCACGTTCATTCGTGCTAACAAAAGCATTCAGGCAAAATCGTCGCAATTATTGGCTGATAAAAAGGTAAAGTTAGGAAGCAATTTATTCCATATTGGAATTCTTGCTGTACTGGCAGGACATTTCACATTATTTATCCCCGAACAATGGTATCATTATTTTATGACAACCGAAACAAAACGAATAATAGCTTTGTCTGCCGGAACTCTTTTTGGGATAATGGCTTTAATCGGAATGTTTATATTAGCAATTCGAAGATTCAAGGTTAAAAGGGTGAAATTCAATAGTAATTTTCAAGATTATTTTATTATTTTATTATTGTTGGCTGAGGCTGGGCTTGGTCTTTACTCCGTTTCTGCCACAGCCAC
>JBBQSF010000231.1:0-2526 GCA_038214085.1 Bacteroidales bacterium
TGCAAACCTCAATGCTTATGAAAAACATAATGTGAATGAAAGTGTTGGTGCACCTCTTCGCCATGTTTATGAATATGTTCATGGATTAAATTAACACTTATCAGGAACTTTTCATCGTTCAATATCTCGGAAGCGCTGCCTGTTTTTTCAATGCGATGATCTTCGGAAAGAACTGCTACATGCGGTTGAAGATGGTCAACCAGATCGAGATGGTGCGTGGTAAAAACAATGGTCTTCCCTGCCCTGTTCAGTTCAAGAAGCAATTCAATAAAAAAAGTCTGAGTTTTTGGATCTAGTCCGGCAAGCGGTTCATCCACCAGAAGAATTTCAGGATTCATAGTAAGTACGGAAGCTATTGCAACTTTCTTTTTTTCTCCACCCGAAAGTGACAAAACCGAACGATCCTTCAAGTTTTCTATCCCAAGAGCAGCAAGTGTTTCAATGGCACGTTTTTCAGCTTCTTCTAAAGAAAAATTAAGTTGTAAAGGAGCAAACATTAATTCGTCTAAAACTGAATTACAAAACAATTGAATATCTGGATTCTGGAAAATGTAAGCCATTTTTTTTCGGAAAGAAGCATTAACCTTTTTGTCTTTTAACACGTGTTCATTTACAAGATTTCCTTCGAAAAAAAATTCACCTTTTTCAGGAAAAACCAAACCATTAATAATGTTTAATAGCGTTGACTTCCCGCTACCGTTCTGGCCGATAATGCAGAACATTTCGCCTTTTTTAATGTTCATATCCACACTAATAAGTGCCGGAATTTTACCAAAATACGAATAATGAATATTTTTTAATTCTATACAGCTTTCCATAATTTCAGATAAATGCAATGAATAATCCAATAGCTATAGCACCAATCAGAAACAAAATATCTGACAGCTTTATTATTTTTTCTTTATTTATTTTAACCTGTCCTGTATATCCTCTCGAAATCATTGCAGAATAAGTTTGCTCGTAATTTTTTTTTGATTTCTTAAAAAGAAAAAACACACGTCCGGAAATAACTTTTCGTGCCTTATCATTCCTGATATTTCCGATAAGCTTTGATTTTAATGCAAAATAGGTTTCCTCAATTGTTTTTGATAGAATAAAAATGTATTTGTATGCGAGCGAAAGAATCACAAGGAAAGTATCGGGAATAAAAAACACTTTCAGCCCTTTTATTATCTGTGAAAATGAAGAACTGTAAACAAAAAGCAAAGCCAGTGAAATTGAATTCAGCACACGCAAAAACAGAAGTGTTACAGTTCGTATTCCTAAATCAGTGATGCCAATTGTTTGCGGAATTGTATAAATCCAGAAATGATAAGACCTGTCGAAGGTAGCAATTTTAAAAATAATTTTTCCGGGAGTAATCATATTAAGGGATGCAGGAAGAAATATCAACAAGCCAAAAACGATAGAAAGAAAAATTATTTTCTTATATACAAATCTGTAAGAAATTCCTGAAACAAAATAAAAAATTACGATGAACAAAGATGCGGAAAGCTGGGCATGAATATTTCTTGCAAAGCTTATTGCAACAATAAATAAAACAAAAGAAAAAGTTTTAACCAATGGGTTGATGCAATAAAATGCCTTGTTTGCTGAACCGGTTTCCGAATGCACATACATTGTAGTTATTGTGTTTGCAACCGATTTTAGGGTTTTGTCAATAAAAGACATTCTGCTTTTTCCGTTATGTAAAAAAACCTTTTCCTGATTATCAGGATGTAAAAGATATTCAGGAATAACTGATTTCATTTTTTTATAATAAGTTTAGAAATCAGTACTGTAAGTCCTAAGGCTGCTGCTGCGCCTACAATTCCGGAAATGATGTAATAAAAAGACTGATGTGCAACGGATGTATCTGTGGAATTTAATGTATAATCGGGCATTGGAGCTGTATAGGTTTCGGAATATTTTTGCAATCCCTGCGGTACATAACCAATAAGTTCTTTTACTGTTTCGGCCGACCATTCGCCCCAGGCATCGCCAGCATTGAAAGCCATGGGAAGAAAAATTCCAACCGGAGTTAATATTACAAGAATAATTAAAACGACTAAGATTTTTTTCTGAAGTTTATTCATTTTTTCCTCCTTTATTTATCGCATAAAGCATGGATGGATTGTTTGTGAAAAAATACCTGACAATAAAAGCAGTAATAATACCTTCCGCAATGCCAAACAGCAACAAATGTTCCAGTGCCATGGCAGGAATTGCTATTGAAAGATCATACGGGCAATACAATGCATGTCCATCACTTGCAGTAGCAATCAGCGGCTGTATTCCAAATTCAACTGCAGTAAGAACCGAAGCCAACACAAGACTGAAGTAACCTGCAAGAAAGGCCGCAAGAAAAATCCTTCCTTTATTTGTCGATTTCAAACGAATAATTTTAAAAATATAATACGCAACAAAAGGCATGAATACCGCCATATTAAAGCAGTTTGCACCGATTGCAGTAATTCCACCGTCGCCAAAAATCAGCGCCTGAATTACCAGAGCCACCGACACTGCAATTACTGTTGCCCAAGGTCC
>JBBQSF010000232.1:0-2444 GCA_038214085.1 Bacteroidales bacterium
TTATTTAAAAATTTCACTGTTACCGGTCAGTACATGAGTTCAGGTGGAGGCATGACAATTATTGTAAACGGGAAAAAAGTTGAAAGTGGCAGTGGAGAATCATCATGGACATATACTCTTGTGCCTACTGCCGTTGGCAAATACACTATTGATGCTGCAAAAGCAAAAGTGAACGGAACTTGGGTTTCCTCAGGAACTCTTTCAATTGAAGTAACAGCAGGCAGTTCAGGCACAACAAGTAAAAGCACTACATCGGGTACTTCGGCATCCACTAGCACTACAACTGAAGTTGCTGCTGATGACATTTTTATCAAGGCAGTTGTTGATAAAACCGCACCATATCTGGGAGAGCAGATAATTGTAACGTATAAAATTTACACTAAAATTCCTGTAACCCAGTATGGCATTGACAAAATTGCTGCATACACAGGTTTCTGGTCGCAAGAAATTACCAAAAAAGATGACAAAGCAGTTCAGTATAACGAAACCATTGGAGGCACTAAATATGTGGTTGCAGAAATCAGGAAAGTAGCGTTGTTTCCTCAAAAAACAGGAATACTTAAAATTGATCCGCTTGAAGTTGAATGTTTGGTGCAGATCAAAACAAAACAAAAAGATCCTTTTTCCGATTTTTTCAACGATCCTTTTTTCAGTAATTTCAATATGAATTTAGGAAGTTCGATGTTTGACACGTATTCCAACCAGAAAAAAACAATTTCATCCAATGCGCTTACTATTAATGTGAAAGCTTTGCCAAGCGCTAATCAGCCAGCAGATTTAGGAAGCTCAGTAGGTTCGTTTACCATGGATTCTAAAATTGATAAAACTACTGCAAAAACGAATGATGCAATAAAGCTGACATACAAAATAAGCGGAACAGGGAATATCAGCCTAATTGAAAAACCAGCAATAGAATTTCCAGCTGATCTGGAAACCTACGATCCGGAAGAAAGCGAAAAGGTTAATGCTACTGCTGCCGGAATTTCAGGCTCCAAAACATTTGAATACCTTATTATCCCACGAAATCCGGGTGAGTTTACCATTCCTTCGTATTCGTTTTCTTACTTTGATCTGACAAGCAAATCATACAAAACCCTTACTTCGCCCGAATACAATCTCACCATTGCCAAAGGCAGCGGATCCGATGCAAATGCAGTTACATCAACGGCTAAAGAAGATATTAAGTTTTTAAACAGCGACATCAGATATCTGAAACCCGCTCCGCTCCTGTTCCACAAAATTGGTGATTCTTTTTACGGTTCATGGTTATTTTTCGGACTTCTTGCTTTGCCTGTTCTGTGCTTCATGTTTTTTGTTGTTTTGTACAGAAAAAGACTTGAAGAAAACAGAAATCTTTCCTTGGTAAAAAATAAAAAAGCAACATCTGTAGCCCGCAAACGCCTGAAAAATGCTCAGGTTCTGTTATCCGGAAACAATAAAGATGCATTTCTCGACGAAATTTTTAAAGCACTTTGGGGTTATCTCGGCGACAAGCTGAATATTCCGCCGTCTTCACTTTCGAAGGATACAGTAAGTGATGCGTTGGCCGCAAAAAATGTGGATGCAGAAATTACGGAACAGTTTATTCAAACCCTTAACAATTGCGAATATGCGCGCTTTGCCCCCATTGACAAAAACGTGGGAATGCAAAATATTTACGATGAAGCAATTGCGATAATTTCAAAAATGGAGGGAAAATTACGATGAAAAAAGTCATTTTCTTTTTTGTCGCTATTCTTTTTTTGTCTCCAGTGTTTTCACAGGACAATAAATCGATTTTCGAAAGTGCAACCAATGCCTATACTAAAAAGCATTATTCCGAAGCGGCTGATAATTACCTGAAAATTATTAAAAGCGGATTTGAATCGCCGGAAGTATATTTTAATCTTGGAAACGCATATTATAAGCAAAGTGATTTTCCTTCAGCCATTTATTATTTTGAAAAAGCCCGTAAACTGGACCCTTCCGACGAAAATATCCAATTCAATATTAAACTTGCCAACACAAAAATTATTGACAAAGCCGATGAAGAAAATTCCTTTTTCATTGCACGCTGGTGGCGCGGTTTGTATCAACTTTTTACTTACGATACCTGGGCCATATCCGGAATTGTGTTATTGTCGCTTTCATTTGTTTTACTTGCATTTTACCTGTTTACACTTTCTGTTAATATAAAGAAAAAGGCATTCTGGGCTGCAGTTGGGGTTTTCTTTTTCACATTTATGGTTTTTGGGTTTGCACAGGTTCAGTATAGCAATTCGGCCAATCAGAAATTTGCCATTGTTTTTACACCTGCATTAACAGCAAAAAGTTCGCCCGATGCCACAAGTACCGATTTGTTTGTGCTGCACGAAGGTTCAAAAGTAAAAGTAAGCGACGAACTTGGCGACTGGTACGAAATTAAACTGAACAACGGCAGCGTGGGCTGGGTGAAGAAAACTTCG
>JBBQSF010000233.1:0-2431 GCA_038214085.1 Bacteroidales bacterium
CCTTTAGGAACGAGGCAAAATAAATTGATAAAAATCAATTCATCAAATGTTTAAAAGCCAACCCCTTATTTTAAAAAACCCATAAAACCCATATTTAGCATGGTACTTCATACATTTACATTATTTTATCGGACACTAATAGATTTTATTCATATTTAATAACCTCAACCGGACAGTTTTCAGCTGCCTCGATAATACCACTCTCATAATCGTTGAAATTAACTCCATCGATCACCGTTGCTATGTCTTCAACCAAGAACACTTCGGGGCAGATACTTTCGCATAGCCCACAAGATGTGCATCCTTCTTCGATCCATACTTTTTTAATTGCCATGATAATATTATTTTAAGTTTATTAAAAATTAAATTCTTTTTCCAGTTTGATTGATTTGGGGAACAAAATATTATTCTCCAGATGAATATGCAGATGCAAATCTTCTTCAAATTCTTTTAGTAATGCAATTGTTACCTTATATGTATTACAGGCATCAGATGGCAGGGTAAAATGATTACTCAGTTCTTCAATTTTTCTAAAACGGTCACCTTCGATATTATGTTCTGCTTCCATCATTCTTATCGGGTTTTCAATGGTGCCAAAGCCAGGCGCATCTATTTTAGTCCCTTCTTGTTTGGCTTTTACCATTTTGTGTATAAAAGGAAACAATAATAGTTCTTCCTTTTTCATGTGTTTGGTCAAAACGCCAACGGAAGCGTTAAAAAGATCATTGATTTCAAAAAGTTCAGGATGATGTTCGCCGTGAACCTCGCATATTTTATCCAGATAGGGTTTTATTTCTAAGGATTTTTCCTCAACATATCTGTGGTGCTTTTTCACGATATAATCGCACAATAAGTCCAATGGCCAAGATTGGAAGTCAATGATACTCCCTTTATTTGACTGGGACATCTCATCCAAATCCTTCAGCACCAAGTTGGGATCAATACTTTTATTTTCACATGCCTCATTGATGGTTCTGTTGCCTTGGCAACAAAAATCTATTCCGTATTTTTTAAAAACAGATGCGCTCCGGTAGTCATTTGCTACTAATTCGCCTATAATTTTGTTTTTTAGATTTTCCATTTTATTTTTTGTTTACAAATTTTATTTCTGAGTCAATTTTAATAATACTATTGGCTTGAAATGTTTCTTTTATAAGGAATCTATTTCCGCTACGAGCAATGCTTATTTCCGGTTTTATTTGTCTGTTCATGTTGTTAGCGTTTTAAAAATGATTTTCCTTTTTTAATGTCTTTTGATAAATCCAACAAAGAGGTTGTTTCAAGCATTTGTTTCAAATCGCTTCTTATGCCTTTGAATTGATGATGAACCAAGCAAGGTTTATTCTTATCACAATTACAAAAGCCCAAGCCACACCCATTATAAATCGCATCGCCATCAATGGCAGAAACAATTTCGCTGAGCTTAACTTCACCTGCTTTTTTAGAGCTGATTTCATAACCACCTGTAGGACCTTTTACAGAATCCACAATCATGTTTCGGGAAAGTTGTTGCAAAACTTTTGCAGTAAAAGCAATGGGCGAATTAATCTCTTTTGCAATCTCACTTAGCCCTACTCTGCATTTTTGCTGAGACTTAATAGCAATATACACTGCTGCTTTTATTCCGTATTCACATGCTTTTGAAAACATATTTGTTGTTTTATATTGCAAAGATATAACAAATATTTCAATAACGGACAAATTTGTCCGTTATAATTTAAATTATTTTTTGAGATATTATTACTTATTTTATTTTTCTCTTAGAAGTTGTTTAAAAACAAATGACGATAATAGTGAAAATCAGTTTTTGCCCCTTCCGATTGCTATAGGAACTTAAGGTTGACTGATTTTCAATTACTTCCCTTTAGGGCTTAAGGGCAAAAAGTAATTGAAAACACCGAAAAAATAAAATTTAAACAACCTCTAAAAAAACAGCTATTTGATTTTGGGCTTTTAAGTTTATATTTTCAGTAGTATAAATATTTAAAATATTTTTATCAGCATAGTAAGGCTAATGAAACCAACGTCGCTCATTTAAAAAGAACAAGATCCAGCAGTCAAATCTTCGGCATCCATTTTTACAATCAGTAGCAAAAACAATGTTTTTCAATTGCTTACTCTGGAAATCATATATCACAATTTTCTTCAACCAAAATGCTCAGAATAGCTATATTTGCAAGGATAATTACACACTCATGATTTTGCTTGCACCCTTACAGGGTTATACTGATTTTATTTTCCGGAATATTTATACAAAATATTATTCAGGAATTGATGTTGCTGTAAGTCCCTTTATTCCTATGATGCAGCAAAGTAAAGGAAGTCTTATTGTTGCAAAAGATGTGTTGCCAGCAAACAATTCTGTAATGCCCGTTATTCCTCAAGTTCTCGGAAACAATCCTGACTTGTTCATTTCTGTAGCTAAAATTCT
>JBBQSF010000234.1:0-2242 GCA_038214085.1 Bacteroidales bacterium
GAACATTTCCCGGTAGGAATGGATTGGGATGAGTTTGAAATAATATAAGAATTTTGGTTTGAGATGTTTTTTGCTTGATGTTTTTGGCTGAGGAATTATTTTTTTTATGGTTTGGATTCTGGAAAACTCAAAAGTCTTACAAGGCCTGTGCAGTAGGGTCTTTTGAGGTTTGCGCTCAGGAAAAAGAGCAGTAGTCGTTCTCGATATGAAATTTTCTTCGCTAGTGCTACGAAATTTTCTACTCGAACTGACTGGTGGAAGGGGTAGGGTCTTTTGAGGTTTGAGTGTAAGAAAAAATTAAGAATGCAATTAGCATTATGTAAATATTTTTTTTCATGCTTTTTTAAGATTAAAGATACTTAAACAAATCCAGGAATTACAATAACACAAAAGGAAATGATTAAATATATAAAATTTAGTAGTGGCTTCATTCTTCCTTTAATAATTTTCAAATGTACGATAGGATATTTCAAAAATCAAAATAAATTTAGAATACGGCGCACTGTGTAGCTAAGAAATAATATAAGAATTTTGGTTTGAGTTGTTTTTTGCTTGATGTTGTTGGCTGAGAAATTGTTTTTTTTATGGTTTGGATTCTGGAAATCTCAAAAGTCTTACAAGGCCTGTGCGGTAGGGTCTTTTGAGGTTTGAGTGTAAGAAAAAATCAAGAATGCAATTAGCATTATGTAAATAGTTTTTCCCATTCTTTTTTAAGATTAAGGATACTTAAAAAAATTCAGGAATTACAATAACACAATTTCACAAAAACGCTACTAAAAACCTATCTCATCTTCTCCTTCAGCCAGTTGTTGTAATTGATAACTTCGGTATCCTTGCTTTCTTCATTGCTGCCAATAAATGTTCTGATATTCATTAACAAATCTTTGTCTCGCCCAATTTCGGGAGTAATCATTAATTTACTTACAAACGATATGAGTTGCGTTTCTCTTGCATTTTCGGGCTTGGCAAGTAAATCTTCGTAGTCTTTTTTAATTTGTTTGATACGGTATTCTAGAAAATCAAAATCGTTGAGTTCAAACCTGATTATTAATTCTGCAACAGCTACCTTAAACTTGAAGGATTCATCGGTGGTTTTAAAACCTTCGAGCATGTTTAGTTTATTAATGTTTGCAACTGATTTTCTGAAATCTTTTTTATCAAACCACACAATGGCAAGGTTCAAATAAATGAAAACTTCGTAAAACGACAACCTTTTTATTTTTTCGTTTTTCTTAAGATTTTCAAGGGTTTCAATGGCTTTGTCGGGATCAATAACTGAATAATTTATCACCAACGAATTGTAATAAAAGAATGCATATTTATCAAATAAAAATGCGCTATGTTCCTCCATCGCAATTTTTAATTTTCCAGCATATTCAAGCGAAAGCGTATGCTTTTTGTTTTTAAAAAGTGCATTTACAATATAAGTAAGCATTTGAAGCCTGATCTGGTGATTGCTTTTGCTGAAGAGCTTCTCATTGCTGAATTGCTCATAAGTTTTTAATAGATAATCTTCGAGTGCTGGGTATTCGCGCTTTTGAAGCAACATACGGCTTACGGCATCGTAAATTCTGAAACGCAACGTCGGACTATTTTTAAGCTCTTTATCGTTGGCAAATTCGTTGATAATTTTTTCAAGAATAACAAAAATCGGATTGGCCTTTGGTGAAAAGTTTTGTGTAATTCTGATTCTGTATGATACAATTGCAAGGATATCGTCAATTTGCCGGAGCTTATTTATTTTTTCAATGGTATGTTTTCGCTTTTCGATATAAATGTGCGGATCATAAGTTACAAGTTCCCCCGAAAGCCTTATAAAATCAGTATAAATTAAATCGAGCAATTCGTAACTTTCAATTAGTTGTGCTTTTTTCTCGGCTTTTGAAAGATAGTATTTTGCCTCATCATACTTGTTTTTATTGATAAAATAACGCGCCAGAGAGATTAAAAAATAAATATAAATGGTGTCGTCTTTTTCGTAATTCTGTAAAAAAATACTTGTACCAATATCGTTGAAAAGCCTGTTTTTTAAGCGATAAAACGAGTTTTTATCATCCGAATGATATAGCTTTTTAAATGCATCATCATCGGAATAATTGTCGGCGCATTTTTTTATGTAATCAAACAAAAGAATATCCTTGCGATTGGCTGAGGCATTGGTTCGCGACAGGTATAACTTAAAGAATCGGATATCTTCTTTAGTCATAGCCGCAATAATGTTATTGATGTGATCCATACGAAA
>JBBQSF010000235.1:0-2087 GCA_038214085.1 Bacteroidales bacterium
AAAGTGGGACCCGAAAGTTCAGATGCAGTTGGGAAATGCTGGCTCTTCTTGGTTTCTGCCGGAAGTGGCGAAGTGGTTTATTACGACAGTCATAAAATTTCAGCAACAGAGCCCGATGCTTTTCTTGGAAAAGACTTTAAAGCATTGGTAAAATAGAAATTTTAATCAAAGTTTTTTATACCACATATACCAGGTTACTTTTCGTAGCTTAGAATCTTTCTTTTCTTCTAATTTTTCAGAATCTATTATTGTTTTCGGACTATTAATAAGGACTTCATCGCCAGTTTGCCAGTTAGCAGGCATAAGTACATCGTTTTTGTCCTGTACTTGCAATGCTTCAAGTGTTCGAATAATTTCATTTGTATTTCTGCCTACGGAGTTTGGATAATAAAAAAATGCTCTTATTTTATTGTCCGGATCAATAATAAAAACGCCACGGATGTCCTTTTTAGAAAATGAATCGGGTTGAAGTATCCCATAAAGCTTTGATATCTTTAAGTCGTCATCAGTTGCAATAGGAAAGTTGATTTTTGTTTTTTTTGTAGAATCACTTAGTATTGATTCAATAGACTTAACCCACTCGATATGGCTGTTGAGCCCATCAGTTGAAATGACAATAATGGATGTGTTTAGTTTATTAAACGTATTTTGATTTTGAGCCAGTGAAATGATTTCGGAAGTACAAACTGGAGTAAAATCAGCAGGATGACTGAATAATATTTTCCATTTTCCATAGAAATCTTCAGGAAAATTAATATTTCCAGATGTTGATTCAGCTTTAAATGCTGGGGCGGTGCCGTAGGTTAATGGACCTGTATGTGGAGTTGCTGTTTGCGAATAACTTAAATGTATAATGAAGAGATTGCACAAGAGAACAAATATCGTTTTTTTCATAATTATATTAATTTAGAACAAATTAACACAAAGATAGCGGATATTAATAGGAATTTCCAAATTTATTTTAAAAAACAATAAATTTAATTGTAAATGTTGTTTGTTGGGCAGCGAATTAATGTGTTTAGTCGAGGTGGTTTTGTGATAAACCTTATTGCCCCAAGCCCATAAATAGTTCAAGTTGATGCAATTTAATGCCAAATAATTTTTTTAGTATTTGAATATTGCTAATGATTGTTTGATCGGGATATTCATTATCGCTTTTTTTGACACCAGCAATCAGAACATTTTTGGGCGTATGTTCAGTTTCGATAAATTCAAAAACATTGGTTTTGTAACCGTATGCTTCCATAATCATGGCGCGAATTGTATCGGTAATTATTTCTGCCTGGCGTTCCTTTAAGATACCATATTGAGTAATAAATCCAGCAGCATTAGAAGGTTTTAGCTGTTGGCGGATTTGTTTGTGACAGCAGGGAGCGCAAATAATTATTTTAGCATTTGCGGTAATGCCTTTAAAAATTGCTTCATCAGTTGCTGTATCGCAAGCATGAAGCGCAATTAAGATATCAGTATTGCCAAGATTGCTGTCTTTAATGGTTCCTGCTTCAAAAGTAAGGTTTGAAAAGCCCGCAAGAGCAGAAATTTGTTTGCATTTTTCAACGAGTTCTTCTCGGAATTCAATTCCTTTTATGCAGCATTCCTTTTTTAGAACATTGGTAATATAATCATAAAGGGCAAAGGTAAGATAGCCTTTTCCTGAACCCATATCGGTTATTGAAATTGAATTTTCAAAGGCGGCATCTTTTATTATTCCATCAACAATTTCAATGTATTTGTTAATTTGTTTGAATTTATGAAACATACTGGGTTTAACCTGCCCGTTTTCGTTGGTAATCCCAAGCTCCTTAAGGTATAAGTTATTTGCAGGATCAATAATTCTTTGTTTCACTTTATCGTGCGAAAAATCTGGCGATGCTATGGTAGAAGCCGGTTTGCTGCGAAGCGTTACTTTGTTTTTCTCGTTGATGCTGAGAAACCAGTCGTTTTTCGTTGTAAATAATTCTGCCTGAAAAAAATCATTTGTGAGCAATAATCTAATTTCAGAAATTGAATCACTGAACGTAAAGTTTTTTGTAATTTCTTTGGTGCTGTAATGATAAACAAAGCTCAATTTTGCTGCGTTTTTCAGC
>JBBQSF010000236.1:0-1937 GCA_038214085.1 Bacteroidales bacterium
CCTGCTTATTTGCATTGCACTAAGGTCTTTCCATTTGTCCGGGTAGCCAACCTTCATGATTACTGCATCGAGTTTCTTTACTGCTTTTTCCTTTGTTATTGCACTCATCCAGTCGAGCGCTTTGATACGTTCTGCAAAAACTACTTTTATTGCATTGCCAATCTCAACTAATTTTTCTTTTGTTCCCTTAGGCAGGTATTCATTTACATATACTTGTCCGATAAGTTCACCAAGACTTTCATCGGTTACTCCTACTACACGTTTCCATCTTGGCTTAGGTTCTTTTACGCCACGCAATGTGGTAGTATAAAAACTGAAATGTTCAAGATAGGTTTTGTCATCCATGTAACTGGCAAGACCATTCAGTAAATGAA
Organism: Bacteroidales bacterium; assembly: GCA_038214085.1. Classification (GTDB taxonomy): domain Bacteria; phylum Bacteroidota; class Bacteroidia; order Bacteroidales; family CG2-30-32-10; genus JBBQSF01. The sequence goes on from JBBQSF010000236.1 coordinate 375, forward strand.
ATTTCAGGTAATTTTTCCAGTCCTCAATAGAGTATTTTTTAAGATAACCATTAAGTGCTGTAAGGAATTCCGGCTGACATACAATAACAGTATCCACTTTTTTCAGTCCAACTCCATTCATAAAAACAGACCAGTCTATATTTGGCGTTATCTTGGCCATAGCATTTGATGACATTTTGTGATAATTCTCTATTGGGTCGCGCGTATCTTCGCGTTTACGTGATGTTTTTGCTATTGAAGTTTCCATCTCCATAATTTTGTTGGCGGTAAGTTTCGCTTTGGATTCATCATCTCCCATAATTTTATACATGTTTGTGAGATGAATAATAAATTTTTCGCGAATCGTTTTTGCATTAGCATCAGTATCAAAATAATAATTCCTATCGGGAAGACTTAATCCGCCTTGGCTAATATATACTGCATATTTGCTGCTATTTTTATCGTCCTGAACAACGTAAAAGTTGAAAAGTGGTGCTGACGAAACAGTATGTATATATGAAGCTTCTTGAATAATACCATTCAGATCTTTTATTTCATCAATTTTTTCAAAATCGCTTTTAAGGTCATTGATACCTTTTTTATTCAGCGATGTGCTGTCCATACCAGAATAAAAAAAGTCTCCAATTTTTTGTTTGTTGCTGCCTTTTTCGGCATCTTTAATTGCTGCGGAGGATTCGCAAATCTTCTGTATCTGCGCATTAATGGTATCTTGAATTATTTGCCATATTCCATTGCTTTGTTCACTTGCTGGAATTGGGTTTTGTTTAAACCATTTGCCATTGGCGAAAAGGAAGAAATCGTCACCAGCTCTTACCGTGGAATCAATATGCGCTGAAATTGCATCAATATTTTTATCTGAATTGTTTTTTTGCTTGCATGAGGTTATGGCTAATGCCAGAAGGATGCTGAAGATGGCTAAATTGAGAAAAACTTTTTTCATGACTTAAATATTTACTGTAAATTTAATAATAATTTAGTTCTGAATGACATTTTTCACTGCAAAAAGTTCATTTACCAATTGAACTTACGCATTTTAAAATAATGAGAAATAGGAATAAGTTAAGAAAATGGCTATGTTTCTTATAATAATTGGATGAATTTTCGCAGAGCAAATTAGCTTATTGCCTTGGTTTTTTTATAAGAATACAAATTATAAAACAAGTAGCTTAAAACGAGTGCAGCGCCAATACTAAAAAGGGAAATTGAAAACCAACAATAAAAATTGCAGTAAAACTTGTCACCTGCGCCTAAAGCACAAGAAACAGCTCCTATAATTATTATGGATAAGTATAGGACAAAAAATACAAAGGATGCAACTAAGCCTGTTTTTAAAAAAATTGTTTTCATGTTAAAAATTTAGTTCACTATAAAAGTACTGCTAATACAAACGTTTACTGAAAATTAGCTGGTGATATACCGTACATTGATTTGGTGATGTGCATCACATTGACTATGTTTGTTTATTAATTCATTATTCATGACAAAAAATAGTTGCAATAAAAATAGCTGTAAATTTTGTGAGGATAAATCATGCGCAGTAGCCGTTCTTTCCACTGATGAACT
>JBBQSF010000237.1:0-1870 GCA_038214085.1 Bacteroidales bacterium
TTATGTGCCTGAAGCGAAAGTTGCCATTCTGGATGTTTTGATATGTATTCAACAATCAAAGGAACTGCTGTTTTACGGCTGCTCCATTCGGGTTGAAGATACAATTTACAATTGGATGAACATTTAATTGCATTTTTTTCGGCCCATTCAAAATCGCTGCTGTCCCTTATAATAACTTTGATTTCACTGGCTTTATTGTATATTTCTTGTAATGGAGGAAATTTGATTTTTGGAGACAAACAAATCCAGTCCCATTCGCCTGATAATGGTTGCGAGCCAGATGTTTCAAGAAAAGTAGCAATTCCTTTTTCTTTTAATTTACGGCAAAGATAATTCATGCTGTGATTCAGAGGTTCACCTCCAGTTATCACTACAGCTCTTGCAGGAACTGCATCAGCACGACTTACAATTTCATCTACAGAAATAAGTGGGTGCAAATCAGGATTCCATGATTCTTTAACATCGCACCAATAACAACCAACATCACATCCGCCAATGCGTATAAAATAAGCTGCTTTACCTGTATGATATCCTTCGCCCTGCAGAGAATAAAACTCTTCCATCACAGGCAAAACCTCACCTTTTTCTAATAGTTCAAATGAAAGGTTTAATGAAGGTTCCGACATAAATTTTTATTTTTTTTGAATTATAAGATTCCATTATTCTGTAAAAATATAATAATCTATTTTTTTACAAATGTACCGATTGTTTCAAAATTTTCTAGTAAAAAAACAACGACTATAGAATAAGGCTGATATTCCATTTAAAAAAAACAGTAATTAAAAACACAAACCATTATTCATTGTGGCGCATATGCAAAAGCATTTAGAATACAATGTCTTTTTGTTCATTTTATGAAAAATTGGAGTAATACATTTTTGATAACATTTTGTGCAATACTGAGAGATTTTTAAATTTAATCGAGAGCTGTAAATTTGTTTAAATTATTTAGGACTACCCCACAGTGCTATATTGCCGGTACATTTTAGCATATCGATTAATTCTTGCAAAAAATGAAAGCAAAATTATTTCAAAAAAAGTCCTATTTTAGCCTATTATTGGCGAGCATTAATCTTTGATTTCTTTAATTGCCTTTTCACCTGATTAATAATTTAAAACATTGACAAAACTAAAAGTAAAAACTCTTGCAATTCAAGATACACCTGATGCTTTTATTGAAAACGCAGTTCGACGCTTTGAAAAACTGCTGGTTCCCGAAAAATTCTTACTCGCTGAAACCGATCTTGATGTTCTTTTTTTTCTAACCGGCGGCACTGAGCTTATGGCGAAAAAACAAGTTTCTTCAGGGAATTTTTATATACTTGTTGGCTCTCAACGCGACAACTCGTATGCTTCAGCAACCGAAGTAAAAGCCTATCTTGACGAAATGCATATTCCTTCATTACTCTTATATGAAGGTGAAGCTAAAACATCAACAACGCTCAACAATTTTTTCACTGTAAAAAAAGCATTGAACAACCTGAGAGGAAAAAAACTCGGCTTAATCGGACAGGTTTCTGATTGGCTTATTTCCTCAGAAATCCCTTCAGATATTCTTGAAAAGAAATTAGGAATTAAACTTAGCATTATTCCATGGAGCGAATTGAATCATTTTTCTGAATTCAAAGCATCTGATTCATTTCTAAATACTTTTTCGAGCACAAATAATTTTGACCTTACCGAAACGGCAAAAGTAAGTGAATTGTTGATGCATACCATTCAAACCAGAAATCTGGATGCAATAACCGTTGAATGTTTTCCTATGGTGAAAAAAGACAGTGTTACCGCATGTTTGCCCTTGGCGAAATTTAATAACGAAGGAATTCCAGCAGGTTGCGAAGGCGACCTTACCGCAATTGCAGGAATGATG
>JBBQSF010000238.1:0-1731 GCA_038214085.1 Bacteroidales bacterium
TCAAAAAACATCAATAACCCTAGAAGTTTTTCCACGAAATGTGAATTCTTCATCTTTTTTCTTCCCTAAAAGTGCCTGCGCAAGAGGAACCATTAGTGAAACGGCAAACCATGTTTGTCCATCGTGTTCCACTTTTCCCAATGATGTTGAAATAAAAATCATTTGATCTTCAGTAATAACAGCGCTTCCAAATTCTGCTTTTACCGAACACTTTTTTGTTTTTATCTGTTCCAGCGCTTTGTATTCGGTAACTGCTTTAACCATCATTTGTGCAAACATGTCTTTTTTACGGAGCATTTGCATGCGGAATGCGTCGTACCTGTCGCGCGGAGGGCCGTATTCGTTGGCGCTTTTTTGAGCATCAGCCATTTCAGCTTTCAAATTATCGATAACTTTTAGCTGAAGTTCCTTGCATTTGTCGAGTAATGCCTGTTTTAAAACTAAATTGTCCATATGTTAATTCTGTGTCAAAATTAATTTATTTTTGACGTAATTTGTTCTTTAATTCAAATTACTATGAAACCAGATACCGATAAAGATATTGTTTATTCAAAACAAGTAATTGAGTTTTTAACTGTAGCACACGAGTTTTGTGTATTCACGGAGAAAGCAGAAACATTTTCGCAGGACGATGTGTTAAATTTTTACCAAAAAATTTTGCCGCTCATGTATGTTAAAGGCTCTCTTTTGCCATTGGTTGAAAACCATGAAGACGTTATTGCTGAGCGTTTTGTAAATGAAGAACAATGGGAAAATATGTTTCATTTGTTGCATGATAAATTTGCTGAAGGAGATACCTATACTTCGGTTCATAAAAACGATTACAATGAATGGGTGCCTGTAAGTGCTAGTATTGCTGATAATATTGCTGATGTTTATCAGGATATGAAGGATTTTGTGATGCTTTATCAGAAAGGAACACATCATGCAAAAGAAAACGCACTTTACGAGTGCCGCAAATTATTTTCACAGCGATGGGGAATCCGCACAATTAAAGCACAAATGGCAATTCATCAATTATTGTTTTCTGATAAAACGAACAGCGATGAAGAATAAACTTTTCCCACTAGTAAAACTTTTTTTAAGTCTGATTCTGGCATTGTCAATTTCTTTTGGTTTTGCACAGCTAAGTAAGAAAGAAATCAAGACCATTAAGAAGTCTTCGACGTATTACGATCAGAAAAAGTATGACAAAGCCATTAAAACACTTACTCCGGTTTTGAATAAATACACCAATTACGGGAGCCTCTGGAACATTATGACGGAGTATTTTTATCAGCGCTATTTAACTCAACGCGAAAAAGAACAAAAAGATTTATACGATCAAATCATGAAGATGGATAAGAACATCAAAATGGATGGTTCTGTTTCAAAACAATATATGTACGATTTTTTAAATATCTGTTCAAAAGCTACGCTGAAATCAGAAAACACGGATAAAGCATGTCTGTACCTTCGCATTTATCTTGTGGATACACCTGTGGATACTGCGGTTTCAAACGATGCAAAAACATTGTATGATAATGCGGAAACTGCCTTTTATAACAATGAATATTTTAAAGCACTTGAGTTGTACAAAAAAGCGATAGCAATTGATTCGTCCTATTTTCGTGCGACTTTGTACGCAGGCGACTGCTACTGGCTTACAGAAAGGCATGAAGATGCAATAGTTTTTTATAAAAAAGCAGTGGAAATGCAGCCCGGTTTGCTTGAACCACGAAAATTCTTGAC
>JBBQSF010000239.1:0-1710 GCA_038214085.1 Bacteroidales bacterium
TTATATGTTTTTGCCCATGGTGGCCGAGCTGGTTAAAAAACAATTGAATGCGAAACTTGAGATTATTAAAAATAGCGGTCACTGCTGCAATTTGGATCAGGCAAACTTATTTAATGAAATATCGATTCATTTTATAAAAAGAAATTCTCACGACTTGAAAATCCTTGCAAGCGAAACAATCATTTAACAGATGACTTAAAAAGGGAGATTAAATCCAATTTGAATTCCAAAATTTGGATGATTAACACGAACCGTTTATATCAGATTCATCCAATAACATTTGCTTAAAACGAAGTTCTTTGCGGGAATTTGCCTGTTCAATTTTGTCATAAGTCTGCGCACAGGTAATTCCACGGGATTTCATGTCCTTGTTACCGCCAATATGTGTATTTGGAAATTTACCGCCCTTTTTTAAGAGTATTTGAGTTGCAAGTCCTGCAACGACCAATACCATTATTCCAATTGTCAACAATATAACTTTTAACTCTACCATGACTCCACAATTGCTGATTAATGAATGGCAAATTTAAATCTTAAAATCGAAAAACTTGCTACTGTTATATATTAATACAAATCAAAAGCTTAATAGTTCAAACATAGAAATGACTATCTTGAACCAATGAATAAATTAATTTAATAAATGACAGATAATTGTTAAATTTAGGTTTCATTTTCATAGGCTTAGGTTGACATATGAATTTAATATTTAACCATTTTCAAAAATAGTACTCATGGAAAAGCAGATTAACATTGTTGCCGCACTCCAGATCGGATTAAGTATTTTCAATCTCATTATGGTTCTTATTTTTTACACGATATTGAACCTAATTGGTGGTTTCATTGATGATCCGAACGGAAGTATGATTCTTTCGATAGTTGCAAACGTAATTTCAATAATTCTGATTACTATTTTCGTCCCTGGGCTTTTGGCGGGAATGGGTCTTTATAAAAGGAGAGAGTGGGCCAGGATACTCACTTTGATCCTTTCGGTATTCGAATTTTTCAGTTTCCCAGTTGGAACTGCAATTGGAATTTATTCCATTTGGGTTTTGACTCAGGCCGAAAATGTGCAATTATTTGGAGATAATTCGACGAGTTACTCTTAATCATTGCATATTCCTGACTGTTAATTTGAACTCTTTCATCGTGATGATTGACAACATAACACAAACAATTTTTAGCCAGTGAATTCAGTTTATCTGATTGTCGGAGGCAGAGTGCAGGGAGTTGGTTTTCGCTACTTTGTAAAGCATAAAGCCGACGAATTACATATATTCGGATGGGTCAGAAATACTCCTGATGGTAAAGTTGAAATAGAGGCTGAAGGAGAACCAGATAATCTGGCAATTTTTACTGATTGGGTAAAACTTGGCCCGGCAAGAGCAATGATCAAAACATTTTCGATTTCAGAAATTAGTCCCCAACGAAATTTTAGAAGTTTTACTATTCGATAATTTTTCTTTTCAACTACTTATGCTTCTGATTCTCCAGATAGATAATTGTCAATTTATTTTGTGCCAGACTTTGAAAGCTATTATCAAACAGCCTTATTTTCGAAACCGTGCAATTCATTTTTCGGTATTCATTGGTATAATCAAATAAGAAAGGAGTAAATTATGCCTGACAGTGTTTACAAAATCATTGAATTAGTTGGATCAAGCAGCGAATCGTGGGAAAAAGCCGCTGCAAATGCCATTGCCAAAGCTTCTG
>JBBQSF010000240.1:0-1689 GCA_038214085.1 Bacteroidales bacterium
ATTAATTAAGGATTTTCCAATGAAAACCGAACCCATCTGGACAAGGAACTTTATACTTCTGATTTTCTCCAATCTCTTGGTTGCAATTGCATTTTATTTTCTAATACCAACACTCCCCGAACATTTAACCCATATTCTGAATTCTTCAAATACCGACATTGGCATCATACTTTCAATTTATACCATATCCGCATTAATCATTCGCCCTATAACAGGCTACTTTATTGACAGAAGCTCAAAAATGTTGATTTATCTTATTTCTTTACTTTTTTTCGCCATAGTATTCCATTTTTATGCACTTGCTACAACCTTTGCCGCTTTTTTAATGCTGAGGTTTATTCACGGATTAACTTGGGGCGTAAGTACCACAACAGGTTCAACAATTATTGTAGATATCCTTCCTTTTTCACGACGTGGCGAAGGTCTTGGATATTTTGGCCTTTCCATGACCATTGCCATGGCTTTAGGCCCTTTGATTGCTTTGCTTTTTGTAGGTTCCGGACAGGCTTTCGAATCAATGTTTGTACTTTCCGGAATAATTTGTCTGGGTGGGTTTATACTTGCTTTGTTCGTGAAATACCCGCGCACTTTGCAGAAAAATACAGAACCTTTCTCAATCAAAGGTCTTCTCGACCGGAAATCAATCCCTTTTTCGCTGATACTCATGGTGGTAATGATCACTTATGGCGGAATGCTCTTTTACATTAAAAAATACAGTACCGAAATTGGAATCACAAACCCTGCTTTGTTTTTTGTAATATTTGCAATTGGAATCACCGCTTCCCGTTTGTTTGCAGGCAGAATTTTCGATCATTCAGGACCAAGAATGCTAACCATTACCGGGCTTTTACTTATGACTTTCGGTTTTGTTATATTGTCGACCCTGCCCAATGCTGCAGGATTTTATGGTGCTGCTTTTTCCATTGGCTTGGGTTCAGGAATTATTTTCCCGGTATTTCAAGCTATGGTAAATAACGTAGTGCCTCCTCAACGAAGAGGAGCAGCCAATTCCACACTTTTTACTTTTGTTGACCTGGGAATAGGATTGGGAATGTTATTTACTGGAATTCTTGAAGATTATATTTCACTTGCAGAAATATTTTTGCTGTTTTCAGCTTTAAATATTTTGGCACTGGCCGCTTTCCTTCTTCGGCTTGTTAATTATTACAAGAACAATAAGCTGGTTTTATAAACCTCTGTTGCTTTAAAAAAGTTCGGTAGCAATATCCGTGAGGAAATCTTTTTAGGATATAATGAAGTGTTTTTGAATAAATCAAAATCTATCGACATTCGGTGACCCAAATGAAGCGCAATTGCAGTACCCCCAACAAGATGATAGATTTATCCATACAAAATTTAGAATAATTCGTCAATTTACACAACAAAACAAAATCTCAATATACCCGTATAAAAATAATATTGTAATTTTGTAAAAAATATTAGTAAAAACCCAAGAAACATGAAAAAAATACTATTTATTGCAATTATAATTGTATCGACTGCTTTTGTTAGTCAGGCGCAGAACGAAGATGGTGGCGGAATGCTGAAAGGCAGCGGCAGCAGGTTTACTGTTGACATATTTTCGGATATGTGGCAAATGGATGCCGACACCAACATTACCATTAAAACCATAAACCCTGGCTTTAATGCTGATTACTACTTTAATATTCCTCTGGCAGGAAAATTCAG
>JBBQSF010000241.1:0-1634 GCA_038214085.1 Bacteroidales bacterium
ATGAAAACAAAATTCTTCGTTTGTATTATTGCTTTTTCACTTTCAACAGGTTTTGCATTTTCGCAAATACAATATATGAATACTGATTTTGAAAAAACCGATACTGTTGGAAAATCAGTAATGAAATTTCAAACCATTACACGGGATATTGAGTTTATGCTTGATTCTGTATACAAATTTTCGGGCAACTACAGCCTTTACTTTCATCATGATGCTGATAGCAGTGGACAGTCTTTTTTGATATATCTTCCGAAAACGTTTTATAAGGGGATGAGATCGCTTCAGGTTTCTGTGAAAATTCGTGAGAATGGAACAACTATTCCAAGGGCTGGTATATGGAGCAAGGTCAAGAAAAATAAAAAATTAATAGGATGGGCAAGCACCTATAAAGGACAGCTTGCTTTTCCAATGGATATTACTGAGGGGATTATGTCTCAAAATATTCCAATAATCCCCTGGTCGTGGACAAGCTACAGTTTCAATATTAAAATTGAAGAAGATCCTGATGAAGTAATTATCGGAGGTTTTGGAATATACAGTGCATGGTTCGATGATTTCGAAATCAGTATTAACGGAATTGTCTTAAACAATTTGGCAATTCCTTTACAGATGCTTGGTGAGTAAATGTTTTTGAATTTTTTCTTTCACACTAATCCGCTCGCTCGGATTTGCAATCCGAGTGTATTCCAATTCTTACACATTTTTCAATTTCATTTTATCGTTATTAGCTGATGTGTTTCAATAATTACATCTAAATAAGAATCTAAATCCGCATAATTTCTAGCAGAGCTAAACATATACTCTTCGGGATTTTGCACTAATAAATCTTCAACAGGGTTATTATGAATATAGTTCAACTTCTCGTAAAAAAAGCTGCTTGAGTAAATAATTTTTGCATAATTGCCATTCTGCCAAACTTTATATTCCTGTTTGCGTTTTAAATGAGCACATGCTGATTTGAATTGCTCAAGTAACCATTCTCGCCTGCTTTCAGGTTCATCCAGAATATTTTTTATAATGGCTTTCGAGGTGAACTTCTTAAAATCTCTTAATATATCTGACATCCCATCATCTCCCGTTGCACGGCATATTAAATGCAAATGACTCGGCATTAAACACCAACAATAAATTTCTAAACCTTTATTCTGCTGGCAATATTTTAATGAATCTATAATCAAAAGTTTTTGTTCTTTTCTGGTAAAAATATCTATCCAGTCCACTATAGTCATGGTAATAAAATATGCACCATTTTTATCATATAATTTATACCTGTCCGACATTTTGTTTTTTTCAAAACAAATATAATTATAATTATCTGCTTTTTTTACAATGAAGGAATTTCATGTTAATAAGAACACTCGGATTGCAAATCCGAGCGAGCAGGTGGATTTTTTTAATACTTATAATTTGAACATTGTTAATTAAATTAACACCGTTAATATAAATTTCAAATGCATGCAAAAACCTTTGCTATATTCTGTTAGTTGAGCAAAGTTTTGTTTTTCAGCAAACCTGATTGTACTAGTGTTTCAAGATGCTTGCTGCGGCCAGCTTTTAATATTTGTTCAAAATAAACATGGTTGTGCAAATCGGTTCCAACAAAATCAACAAGTTGCTTGTCAATAAGCATTTCG
>JBBQSF010000242.1:0-1517 GCA_038214085.1 Bacteroidales bacterium
CCGTTTTTGTTTCCATACCCGAACCTGTTGGTTTGTTGCATCCGGCAGCCAGAATGATCAATGGCAGTGCCAGGAGGAATAAATATTTTTTCATTTTTCGCAGTTGTTTGGTAGCTGATTTAGTGTTCAAAGATAGAGGGATTTTGGATATTTGAGCTAATCCTAAAATAAAAATTAACCCCGTTGGCGAGGATTTGCAATCCGTACCATTCAATATTCCAATAATTTTATTGCTCATGTCATCAGTGTTCAATATTTAATAAAAAGTTTGCACAACAAAAATTGCATTGTAAAACGAAGAATATAATAAGAATAAAAAAATGCAGGAAATCAATATTTCTTATTTGGGAAATAAAAATAAATCATACATTTGACATTGATTTATACTATAACTATTCAGGCTGCATTATTATAGAAACAGTATCAAAATATTAAGCATATGAGAAAATTATTTGGACTTCTCTTTTTAGTGGCTTTCTTAATCAGCTGTAGGCCTTCATCCAATCAAAAAGCTGAATCAAACGAGTTGGCTCAGAATAGCAAGAACACAACCGAAAAGATTGATAAAGATTTACGCAAATTAATTAAAGAGGCAACAATTCGTTTCAGGACAAAGGACATTGCTCAAACCAATGAATTAATAAATAAATCATTGAAAGGCTTTGGTGCCTACATTTCGGAAGACAACAATTTCAATTATAGTAATGAGATTGGTTATGATCTGACAATCAGGGTTCCGGCTGAAAATTTTGATAGCCTGGTAAATTTTATTTTAACAAAAACCAATATCAAGGAACTTGACAATAAATCAACGCAGATAAAAGATGTTACCGAAGAGTTTATTGATGTTGAGGCAAGGCTTAAAATAAAGAAAGAGTCTGAACAAAAACTTAGTGACTTATTAAAACAAGCAAAAAATCTATCGGAAACGCTTGAAATCCAAAAACAACTGACTGATTTACGGGCAGATATTGAATCTACGGAAGGTCGTCTGAAATATCTGTCAAACCAGGTTGATTATAGTACAATTCATTTATCGTTTTATGAGAATATTAAGTATTCCAAAAGATTCTTTGGTGACTTTTTTGATGCAATAAAAGATGGTTTTCAGCTATTCCTGCATGTGATAACTTTACTGACATATCTTTGGGTTGTTATACTGGTATTCTTCATAGGCAGATACGGATATAAATATTACAGAAAACACAAAAAACAAGATTAACTAATAACGTAGCTTATCAAAGAAACCGTCACATCTATTCTAAATTACAGTGATTCAGCAAATTAATTAATAAATAGGGCTATGTTCTATTTATAACAGCAAACTAATCTTTTTCGCCTTGCCACCGCACCCCCAACCCCTGAAGGGCAATGTTATTTAGTTAAGGGAAAAATAGCAGTAATCTTAACCACATAGGATCACAGAACACATAAAAAAAAACTATGTGAAAACCTATGTTTCTATTGTGCCTATCCCGAAAAATCGGGACAGTTTGTGGTTCAATATAAAAAATCAT
>JBBQSF010000243.1:0-1512 GCA_038214085.1 Bacteroidales bacterium
GTAAACAAAGCAAGTAAACTCAGTTTTTCAAAATTCGTAAACCGTTACATGCTCGTTACTTTCGGAAAACTTATGTTTTTTATCATTGTATTGCTGATATATGTTTTTGCCAATAAATCGGACGCTGTGCAGTTTATTTTATCTTTTTTTATCCTGTACGTGCTGTTTACCGTTTTTGAGCTTATCATTTTTTTAAAGAAATGAATTGATATCGATTGTGTTTGTGATTATATCGATAATTTTCTGCAATTAATTTTCTGTTTTAATAAAAGGATTTCTAATCATAAAATAAGCTAATATTTTTTATAAATATTTTTATATTTTTCAGGAATAATATATAACTTGCAGCCTAATTAAACGATGAAAAACGATGCTGACAGCTTTTAAGAATTTGATGATTTTCAGTGGTTTTAGAAAAATTATCAGCCTTCTAATTCTGCAATTCTTTTTTTCTACAGTTACTTTTTGCGAAACGCCATCAGTTTCAGAGCCTGTAGCACATGAAAAAAACGCCAAAGAAAAATTTAATGCAGGCGAAATGATCATTGATCATGTCATTGATGCTCATGAATGGCATATTACTACAATTGGCGAAACGCATATTTCTATTCCTCTACCCGTAATTTTGATTGATGACGGTAAGTTGGTAACATTTTTCTCTTCAAAATTCCACCATGGAACAGAATCATACAACGGCTACAAAATAGAATCGGAAGGCGTCAATAAAGGCAAAATTGTTAAGGTTGATGAAAATGGAAAAGCAATAAAAAACGCAACTCTTCCCCTCGATTTTTCAATTACAAAAAATACACTTACCGTTTTCATTATTCTCATCTTGCTTTGTGTAATTTTTATTTCGGTTGCAAAATCTTATCAAAAACGCAGAGACCACGCACCAAAAGGATTGCAATCATTGGTTGAACCTCTTATCGTTTTTATCCGCGACGACATTGCCCGAGCATCAATTGGCGAAAAAAAATACGAAAAGTATATGCCTTTTCTTCTTACTCTTTTCTTCTTTATTTTTATTGGCAATCTTTTGGGCTTGATTCCATTTTTTCCGGGAGGAGCCAATGTTACCGGAAACATAGCTATTACAATGGTTCTGGCTTTATTCACATTTACAATTACAACTTTTAGTGGCAACAAATCATACTTTAAACATATTATAAATACTCCCGGCGTGCCTTGGTGGCTAAAGATTCCAATTCCTCTGATGCCAGTGGTTGAACTTATTGGTGTATTTACAAAACCATTTGTATTGATGGTGCGTCTTTTTGCAAATATTAGTGCAGGCCATATTATTGCGCTGGGATTTATGGGACTCATCTTTATTTTTGGTGAAATGAATTTATTTGTTGGCTATGCTGTAAGCCCTGTATCCGTTGGGTTTTATATATTTATGGCAATGATAGAATTGCTTGTTGCATTTTTACAAGCTTATGTTTTCACATTGCTTTCAGCGATTTATTTTGGTATGGCCATCGAAGAACATGCACATCAGGAAGAACA
>JBBQSF010000244.1:0-1511 GCA_038214085.1 Bacteroidales bacterium
CGTGGTTATTAAACTTTGTAATCTTTCAGAACTTTCATATACAAGTGAAAAAATTGAAAACTCCTTTTCATTTGTTATCAAGAATACTGAATTTTTTATTCCTGTTTCTGGCAATTTTAATGCTGCCGAGGAAATAAAAAAGCTGACAGATGAGCTGAATTACACCCGTGGATTCCTTGTTTCGGTTGAGAAAAAACTTGCAAACGAAAAATTTGTTGCCAATGCAAAAGCCGAAGTGGTGGATGCTGAACGCAGCAAGAAAAATGATGCAGAATTGCGAATTAAGGTTATTGAAGAGCAGATTGCGGGATTGAAGGGTAAATAGAAGTTCCCCTCTAACAAATTTACAAAAAAGCAAATTTGTCTTTTAGTCTATAGAACTGCAAAAAAAATTGTGTGTTGAACAGTGCAGAAATATATTTTCTAATTCTTATAAAAACCCGAGTACCATCAGAATGATTGATGCAAACTGAACGCTTGCGCGCAGAAGATTTGCGCTCTGTAGTTTTCTTCGCTCTTCACCCAACTGTGCAGTATCGGTGCTTTTAAGTGCGAAAATCCTCTTGTAAATCGGAAGATTAAAACTTTTGCTTATTATTGAAGCTATTGTATAGAGGATAAGTCCTGCAGAAAACCACCAGTTATCAAAACCGTAAATAATCCAATAGGGTACCATGCCGACAAAAGTAATGGTTGAAATACCCACAGCATAAGGCGACCTGATAGCTCGTTTGTCGAGCAGTGTGAGGAAACGATAGAAAGTGCCTTCATCTAGGTCATTCATGACTTTTTGAATTACATCAGCAATAAAAACCAAAAAACCAGTGGCTAGTGCTGATGCAACAAGCAACAGTACTTCAACAAAAATTCTTGTCATTTTTTCTTCCTTTATTTTTTCTATTAATAATTATTGAAATACTTTTTATTTGAAATTTGCGATACTGTTTTCCAAATTTATTTGTTTTTACAACAATTAATGTTCTTGAAATATTTATTTAACAAATATAAATATTTATTAAATTTAAAAACAGTTTATTAAAAATGCTTTATTTAGAGTTATGCCGAAATGATTAAGTCCCAGTTACTAAAGAAAAGTGGAAGATTTTTAAATATTAAATTTGACAAATGCTGATATATCCTTTCAATATTTATAGTATATTTATAGTATATTTTCTGCCTTTTTTGTAATATTGTATTCGCTTTGATCAATAATCTATGGTTCTTAACAAAAACTAAATTTAATTATGAATAAATTTTATACTTATTTATTAGCTGTTTCCTTCTTCTTTATTTCAGGAAATTTATTGGCTTGGAATGCACCAGTCATTTCATCGCCTTCGGTCGGAAGTTCAACGTATGTGGGTGTTACGCTCGATTGGACTGCGGTTGCATCAAGTGTTGGGTATCAGCTTCAGGTTGATATTTCTTCTGGATTTAATTCAGCATACAAATTTAATACTTATAAAGCTTACATAAATTCATACGGTGGCAATTCGGATACGCAGCATTTT